>JAKAXT010000081.1 GCA_021816425.1 Pseudomonadota bacterium
CAATGCAAATATCCGCGCCGTGATCCGCACGGTCGCCGAACTCACCGGCAAGAATTTTCTGATCGACCCGCGGGTGCAGGGGAAGGTCACCATCGTTTCGGCCTCCCCGGTGTCGTTGAAGGCCGCCTATCAGATATTCCTGAGCGCCCTGAAGGCGCAAGGCTTCACGGCCATTCCGGGGCCGGGCCATGTCGTAAAGGTTCTTCCCCAAGCCAATGCCCGCCAGGGGGCGCCCGTAAGCGCGCACTGGCCAAAGGGAGGCGATGAATTGGTGACCCAGGTGATACCCGTAGAGGCAGGTCAGGCCTCGCAGATCATGCCGCTTCTGCGTCCCCTGATGTCGAGCGCGGGCATCATTTCGGTGTACGCTCCGACCAATACCCTGATCGTCACCGACGACGCCGACAACGTGCGCAGGCTTTTGCGCATCGTCTATGGCCTCGAGGCCGAGGTGCGGGCGCCCGTCACGATCATCCCCGTTCACTACGCCTCCGCCGTGGACATGGCAAACCTGCTCGTGCGCCTGGGAGAGGCGCAGTTACCGAGCACATCCGGAACGCCCGCCGGCAACTACAGCCCGGTCTATATCGTGCCCGACACGCGTTCCAACAGTCTGCTGGTCCGCACGGACAGCGCGAAGAAGCTGCGATTCATAGAGGCCCTCGTGAGCAGGCTCGATGTCCAGGGCGAAAGCGGCGGAACCACGCATGTCGTGTATCTGCGCAACGCCCGGGCGAGCCGGATCGCGAAGATATTGCGCGGCCTTTTGCAGGGGGAAGCGAAGGGGGCGAGCAACCGGGCGATCGCGGCTGTTCAGCCCGTTGCCCTGCCCGGCCAGCCGCCGGGTTCGGGGCCGTCCGCAGCAAAGGTTTCGGCGCGCGCCATCAAGGCTTCTCTTGTTCAGGCCGATCCTTCCATTAACGCGCTTATTATCAATGCGCCAAATGCCGTGTATGATAGCCTTCGCGCGGTCATTGCGAAGCTCGACATACGGCGAGCTCAGGTGTTCGTGAAGGCGCTCATAGCTGAGGTCACGGTCGACAATCAGGCTGAGCTCGGTGTGCAGTGGGCCGGGGCGACGCCGGCCGGCCAGGGCGCCGTGGGCGGCGTGACGAACTTCCCCGTAACCGGGTCCGGGATAGTCTCGACGGCGTCAAACCCTTCGAATTTGGCAAGTGAGGCGGGGCTTGCTCTTGGGTTCATAAGCGGCACTGTGAAGCTCGCGAGCGGTCAGACGGTCATAGGCCTATCGGCGTTTGCCCGCGCGCTGCAGTCGGTTTCGGGCGTGAATGTCCTGTCGACGCCCGATCTCCTCACGCTCGACAATACGGAAGCAAAAATCATGGTGGGACAGAATGTGCCGTTCATAACCGGCAGCTACTCCACTGCGGGGACGGTGGGGACGGCGGCCGTGAACCCGTTTCAGACCGTCGAGCGCAAGAACGTGGGCCTCACGTTGAAGATCAAGCCGCAGATCACAGCCGGCAACAACGTCAAGATGCAGATCTACGAAGATGTGTCGAGCATAGCGCCCAGCCTGTCGGGCGCGGTCGACCTCATAACGAACAAGCGTGAGCTGAAGACCACGGTGATCGTGGCCAACGGCAGGACGATCGTTCTGGGCGGACTCATAAGCGATGAGGTGGAGAACAACTGGCAGGGCGTGCCGCTTCTGGATGACATTCCACTGATCGGAAACCTGTTTCGGTATCGCCAGCGCGTGAAGAAGAAGACGAACCTCATGGTGTTCCTGAAGCCCGTGATCGTACGCAACAGCGAGCAGGGCGAGGGATTCACCGCCTCGCGTTATGCCATGATGCAGGCCGAGGAGGACGCGGTGCGCTTCTCACACTCTTTCGTGCTGCCGAACTATCACCAGCCCCATCTGCCGCCTTTGAACGAGGGCAAGTTCGCGACCCATGCGCGGCCCTCGCCCAAGGCCTCGCTGCCTGCGGGGCGAGCCCATGGTTGAAGTCATGGAGCGCCCTCTGGATAAGGAGTGGGTCGGCAAGCTCCCCTACCACTTCGCCAAGCGCTACGGCGTGATGAGCGTGGGCGTGGTCGGCGACGAGGTGGAGGTGTGGCAGAGGGCGGAGGTGCCGGGCCCGGTCCTGGCGGAGCTCGAGCGCGTTTTGCGCAGGCCGCTTCGGCTCACCACCGTGGGCGAAGAGGCGTTCCAGGCGGCCCTCAATACGGGCTACGCGCGCGACATGTCGCACGCCCAGCAGATCATGGGCGCCCTCGACGAGAAGCTCGACCTGGCCGAACTCGCGCAGCACCTGCCGAAGACCCAGGACCTGCTCGAGAGCGAGGGCGACGCGCCCGTGGTGCGTCTGATCAATGCCTTGCTCACGCAGGCGGTGCGCGAAAAGGCGTCGGACATCCACATCGAGGCCTTCGAAACCCGCTCCCTGGTGCGTTTCCGCGTCGATGGCGTGTTGCGCGACATCATAGAGCCGCAGAAGGCCGCGCACGGGATCCTGGTTTCGCGCATCAAGATCATGTCGCGGCTCGATATTGCCGAAAAGCGCCTCCCGCAGGACGGACGCATCACCTTGCGCCTGGCCGGGCGGCCCATCGATGTCCGGGTCTCCACCGTGCCCACGGCGCACGGCGAGCGTGTGGTGATGCGCCTTCTGGACAAGCAGGCCGGGCGCCTGAATCTGGGGGCGCTCGGCATGCCGGGCGACACGCTTGCCACCCTGCGCGGACTCGTCCAGCAGCCTCACGGGATCTTTCTCGTGACAGGTCCCACGGGCTCCGGGAAGACGACGACCCTTTATTCGGCCCTGGGGGAGCTCAATACGCACACATCGAACATCATGACCGTCGAGGATCCGGTCGAGTACGAGTTGGACGGGGTGGGGCAGATCCAGGTGAGCCCCAAAATCGATCTTACGTTCGCCCGGGCGTTGCGCGCGATTCTCCGGCAGGATCCGGACATCGTCATGATAGGCGAGATCCGCGACCTCGAGACCGCCCAGATCGCCGTGCAGGCGAGCCTCACGGGACATCTGGTGTTGGCGACCTTGCACACCAATGACGCTGTGGGTGCCGTGACGCGTCTGGTCGACATGGGCATAGAGCCGTTCCTCGTCGCTTCGACTCTTCTTGGGGTCCTCGCGCAGCGCCTCGTGCGCACGTTGTGCGGCACCTGCCACGGCAAGGCGCAAGCGGTCGGCGTGACCTGCCCGGCGTGCGGGTCCACGGGCTACCAGGGGCGCACGGGGCTCTACGAACTTTTGACGGTGGGTGACGAATTGAAGGCCTTAATTCATGACCGGGCGGCCGAAGCCAGGCTGCGCGACGCGGCCCTTGCGCAAGGATTGCGCACGCTCTATCAGGACGGCCTGCGGGTCGTAGCCGAGGGGCGTACGAGCATGGAAGAGGTCATGCGGGTCTCGCGTGACTAAATATGGCGGCATTTGAATACGAGGCGTTAGACAGCGAGGGTCGCGCCGTAAAAGGGGTCATGGAGGGCGACGCGGAGCGGCGAGTCCGGGCCCTGTTGCGCGAAAAGGGCTTCATCCCGGTCAAGGTCGCGCCCATCGAGAAGGAGCGTGCCGAGCAACGGGCGTTTCGTTGGCAGAGCGGGCTTAAGGCCGCGGAGCTTGCGCTTTTGACCCGCCAATTCGCGACTCTCGTGCGCGCGGGCCTGCCCATCGAGGAAAGCCTGCAGGCGCTTACGGAACAAAGCGAGTCGGCGCGCACCCGCAAGATCCTGGCGGCGGTACGCACCAAGGTGCGCGAGGGGCAGCCGTTGGCGGGCGCCCTCGGGGATTTCCCGGGGTCCTTCCCGCCGCTCTACCGCCATCTCGTGGAGGCCGGGGAACAATCCGGAAAACTGCCAGTGATCCTGGAGCGGCTCGCCGATTACACTGAGCAGCGGCAGGCGTTGACGCAGAAGGTGTGGGTGGCCTTCCTCTATCCGGCGCTGGTTACGGTCGTGGCGGTGGCCATCGTGGGCGGGCTGCTCGTGTACGTCGTGCCGCAGATCGCCCAGGTCTTCGTCGATAGTGGCGCGCCCCTGCCGTGGGCGACGCGCACCCTGATTGCGATAAGTCACGTCGCCAAGGAGGGCGGGATCGCCTGGCCGGCGGGCTTCCTTCTGATCCTGGTCGCGGGGCGGCTCTTCGTGCGCAGGCGGGAGCGGCGCATCGCCTGGCAGCGACTGCTCCTGCGCGTGCCGCTCCTGGGCAGGCTCATAAGGAGCCTGAACGCGGCGCGGCTTGCGAGCACGCTCGGCATCCTCACGAGTTCGGGGATTCCGCTCCTGCTCGCGCTCGAAACGGCCATGCAGGTCGTCACCAACCTGCCCATGCAGATGGCGGTCGAGGAGGCGAGGCAGCAGGTGCGCGAGGGCGGTTCGCTCGCCCGTTCGCTCGGCCGGGCCAAGCTCTTTCCGCCGCTCGTGATTCATCTGATCGGCAGCGGCGAGGCGAGCGGGTCGCTGGATACCATGCTGGCGCGCGCCGCGGAGGCCCAGACGCGCGAGCTGGAGGGGTTCGTGACGGCGCTTACGAGCCTGATCGAACCCGTGTTGATCCTCGTCATGGGGGGGATGGTGCTGTTCATCGTATTGGCCATCCTTCTGCCGATATTCGATATGAACCAACTTATCAAGTGAGCCTTATGTCCAAGATCCGGCGTTCGCGTGGTTTTACCCTCATCGAGGTCATGGTCGTCATGGTGATCATAGGGATCCTGGCGGCTGTGATCGTGCCCAAGATCATGAATCGGCCGAACCAGGCGCGGATCGTGGCGGCCAAGAACGACATCCGCTCGATCATAAGCGCGCTCAAGCTCTATCGGCTCGACAACGGCCAATACCCGACCCAGCAGCAGGGGCTGAAGGCCTTGGTGCAGAAGCCCACCTCGGGGCCGGCCGCGCCCGACTGGCGCACCGGGGGCTATCTGCCGCGGCTGCCGATCGATCCCTGGGGGCGGCCCTATCAGTACCTGAATCCGGGCATCCACGGGCGCGTGGACGTCTTCAGTTATGGGCCGCACGGCAAGGGCCACGGCATGAAAGGCGTCATCGGGTCATGGCAGCTCTAGGGAGGGAGCGCGGCTTTACCCTGTTCGAGATCCTGGTCGTGCTGGCCCTGATCGGCATCATGCTGGGCGTACTGGTCCCGCGCCTTTCGCGGGGCATCGGGGTGTCGGCGCGTAGCGAGGGCCTGCGGCTTTTGGCGCTCCTGCGGGCGGCCCGCACCCAGGCGATCGTGACGGGCCGGCCTTACCGCGTGGACTTCGCGGCCCATGGCTACGAGTTCTTGACCTTGAATGGTCACGGACGCTTCGCGCAAGCCAAGGGGGCGCTGTTCCGGCCCCGGCGCCTGCCCTCGGGGGCCGTGCTCCGCGATCTGGGAAAAAGGCGCGCGGTGATCTTTACGCCAAGCGGTCTTGGGCGCGCGTTTCGGCTCGAGGTGGTGACCCATCACGGCCGGTTTCTTTTGTCGGGCGATAACAATGGACGCGTCAAGGGTGAGGCAAAGAGCTGAGTGTGGCGGCTTTACGCTGCTTGAGGTGCTTATCGCGCTTTTCATCCTGGCGATCGCGCTTGCGGCTGTGATGCGCAATCTGACCCAGGCGATCGCGACCACGGGGGCGCTGCGGGATCGCACGCTCGCGCTGTGGGTGGCCGAGAACCGGCTTGCGCGCGTGGAGGCCATCGTGCATTGGCCGCCCCTGGGCAGGCGCCATACGAGCGCGCGCGAGGACGGGCGGCGGTTCCGGGTGGTGACGCGGGTGCGCACCACGGCGCTGCCGGAGATCCGCCGTGTGCGTGTCACGGTCCGCCGCGCCCACGGACGCCACGTGTTGATGCGGCTCGTGGGCTTCGTGCGCAAGCCATGACGCGTAGCCGGGGCTTCACGCTGCTCGAGATGCTGGTGGCCATCGCCATCTTCGCGGTCGTGGGCGCCATCGCCTACACCGGGCTCGACCGGGCCATGGCGATCCGCGCGCACCTGAAAGCCGTGCGCGTGCGCTGGCAGTCGCGCGGGCTTGCCTACTACCGCCTGGCCGAGGATCTGAGCGAGGCGCGTGGGCGGCCCGTGCGCGACGGCGCCGGAACCTTGGTGCCGGCCTTCGTGGTGCGGCGCATGGGGCGCGGCGTGCGGTTGAATTTCACGACGGGCGGAACGCCGCCCCTGCAATCGCGGCCGGCAAGCGATCTGCGGCGGGTGGATTACACGGTGATGCACGGGCGGCTGATATGGCGACGCTGGGCGGTTCTGGATCGCGCGCCGGGCGCGCACCGGGCACAAGAGGTGCTGATGCGGGGGGTGCGAAGGTTCCAGGTACGTCTCCTGGCGTCCAACGGGCTTTACGTCCGGACCTGGCCGCTCGCGGGCCAGCCGGCCGCGGACCCGAGTGCCGTCAAGGTGACGCTGACGCTGAAGGACGGTCGGCACATACGCTGGCTGTTCCCGGTCGGCCGATGAAGCGCGAGCGGGGGCTCGCCCTGATCGTGGCGCTGTTGGTGGTGGCGCTCACCGCCACCATCGCCGCGGCCCTCATGCGCGGCGAGTCGGTATGGTTCAAGGAGAGCGCGAATGTCCGCGCCCTGGCGCAGGCGCGCGCGGCCATGGATGGGGCCTTCCGCTTGGCCGCCGTGGAAGTGACCCATGAAGGGCGTCATGATCAGGTCGACGATCTGACCGAGCGCTGGGCCCAACCCTTGCCGCGGTTCCCGGTGGGCGGGGGCACGGTGCACGCGCGGCTCCTGGATCCGGAAGGACGCTTCAACGTGAACGATCTCGTGGTGGCGGGCAAGGAGGTGCCGGGGGCGGTGGCGGTGTTCACGCGGCTATTGCAGCTTGCGGGCCTGAACCCGGCGCTCGCGCAGGCGGTGGTGGCCTGGGAGATGCCCCCGGGCTCGGCAGGCGGGGGCTTCGACGCCGTGTACCTCGGACGCCGCACGCCCTACAGGGCCGGGCGCCAGCCCTTGAGCGGGGTAAGCGAGCTGCGGCTCGTGAAGGGCTTCAGCGCCAAGATCGTGCGGAAATTGCGGCCCTATGTGACGGCCTTGCCGCTTGCGACGCCGGTCAACGTGGACACGGCGCCGGCTTTGGTGCTCGCGGCCCTGTGTCCGGGCCTTACGCTGAAGGAGGCGCAGACCTTGGGGCAAGAAGCGCTGCGCACGCCGTTTGCGAGCGAGGCCCAGTTCCAGCAGGCCTTGCCGCAGGGGGTAAGGCCCAGCTATCAGGCCGACGTGCAGACGAACTACTTCCTGGTGCACGTGACCGCCCGCTTCGGTGGGCAAGTCGTGCGCAGACGCGCGCTCTTGTATCGTGCGGCGCGCGGCCAGGGGACCGCCATATTGTGGCAGGAGGCGTTATGGGAACACCATCGGGTCAAGGCCAAACACACATGAGGGGCCTTATGCGCGTCGGCATGGGTGGTCACGGCGGGTCCGGTCAGGATCGGGCGACGTGGAAAGACCGCGTCCAGGCCTGGCTGCGCGCGCCGGGCGCGCAACCCTGGAATGTCTTCCTGCCGCCGGATTTTCCGGAGAGCGGGGTCGTTGAATGGCGCGGCCCCGAGGGCGAGACGGGTCGCGGGCCCTTAAACGCGCTCCCGGGGGCGGCGCGGCGTGCCCAGATCCGCGCGTGGACGCCCGCCATCGAGACCCTGCTTACGGTCGCCCAGTGGCCCGGGCGCGGGCGCGGCCGCCTGGCTCAGGCCTTGCCCTATCTGCTCGAGGAGCAGCTGCTTGCGGATCCGGAAACCCTGGCCTTTTCCCATCGCGACACCGACGCCGGTATCTTCGTCGCGGTGACCGCCAAGGAACGGCTCTCGGCGTGGCGGGCGGCCATGGACGAGGAGCGGCTCGGCGTCACCTTTTGCCCCGTGACCCTGGCCCTTCCGTGGCGTCCTGGGACCTGGTCGTGCCGCTTCGCCGACGGTCAGTGGGCGGTACGCACGGGCCCCTATAGCGGCTTTGGCGCCGCAGGCCTTTTGACGCAGATCCCGGCCGCGTTCCGGCAGGCGCTCGCCGAGGCCGTAAAGGCCGAGGCCGTGCCCGAGTCGATCACCTTGTTCGGGGGCGACGAGGCTTTGCGCGCCCTGATCGCGCGCGAGCTCGGCATCCCCGTCGTGGCGGACGCGCGTCCCCTAGGGGATGGGGAGGCGCCGGGCTTTCGGCTGGGCGAGACCGGCGGGGCGGTGAGCGCCACCGGGCTTGCCGCGCTGCGCGCGCTGCGGCCGGCGCTGGTGGCCTTGGCCTTGCTGCTCGCCCTCGGGTTTGCGCGCACGCTCTTTGATTGGGTGCGGCTCTCGCACGAGGAGGCGCGCATCAATGCCGAGATGACCTCGGTGTTCACGGCAAGCTTCCCGAACGCCCCGGTACTCGATCCGGCACGGCAGATGCGTCAGGGGGTGGCGAAGCTCGCGGCGCGGGCCGGGGGCGCGGGTCAAGGTTTTCTTGCGGTCCTGACCGATGCGAGCCCGGCGCTCGCGGGCCTCGCGAACGGGGCCTTGACGCGTCTCGAGTACCGGCATGGCGAGGTGCGCTGCGCCGTGCGCCTCGCCAATTTCGACGCGCTCACGGCCCTGAAGCATCATCTCGTGCGCGCGGGGCTCGCAGTCCAGGTCACGCACGTGATAAGTCATCAGGGCGGCGTGCAGGCGCTTGTGACCATGACGAGGAGGACGCCGTGAAGAGAGTTCCTTCGTGGGTTTCGCGCCTCCAGTCGGCGTGGCTTGGGCGCAGCGAGAAGGAGCGCCGGATGGTCCTTTTGGCGGCCGTGGTCGCGCTGCCGCTTTTTTTCTATGGACTTCTGTGGGTACCCCTGGCCGCGCGCGTGGCCCATTGGGAACGCGTGCTCCCGAAACAGCGCGCAACGCTTTCGGTCATGCGCCATGAGGCGGTCTTGGTGCGCTCCCTGCGCGCGCATGGGGGTCATGCCCCCACGGGCACCGCGCTTTTGAGCCTGATCGAGCAGCAGGCGCAGTTAAGATCGATCGGCGGCATGCTGAGCGAGCTGTCGCCGCGGGGATCGCACAAGGCCGAGGCGGTGTTCAGCAAGGTGCCGTTCAATGCGCTCGTGCGCTTTCTCGCGGGGCTTGGCGCCCGCGGGGTCGAGGCCGCCCACGTCGAGCTCGCGCCCGCGGGGGTGGGGCTCGTGAGCGGGTCTGTGACGCTGGCCGTCCACTGACGATGCGTAAGGTGGGTTA
This sequence comes from Pseudomonadota bacterium, assembly GCA_021816425.1. Taxonomy (GTDB): domain Bacteria; phylum Pseudomonadota; class Gammaproteobacteria; order Acidiferrobacterales; family Acidiferrobacteraceae; genus Acidiferrobacter. The sequence continues at coordinate 9,184 of JAKAXT010000081.1, forward strand.
TGTCCTGCTCGCGATCCTGGCGTATGCGATCTTCCTGGTCGCGACCGCGCCCGCGCGCGTGGCGCTGCCCTATCTCACCCAGGGGTTGCCTCCCGTCGTGGGTATCACCGACGTGCACGGCACGATCTGGGACGGGCGCGCCGCCCTCGTCCTGAACACGGCCACCGGGACCGAGGCCCTGAGCCGCGTGCGATTCACGTTTACGCCGTCACCCCTCTTCCGGGGGCGGATCGGGTATTCGCTGCGCCTCGGAGGGCCCCTGCAGGGCCATATGCAGACGGCCTTTGGCTCGCAGGTGCAGGAATTCTCCCATGTCGCCTTGAGCGCGCCCGCCGGAGTACTCGCGTCCCTGGTCCCGGCCGCGCAAAACTTCGGACCCGGCGGCCATCTCGCGCTGCATGCCCGGGATCTCGTATGGGGACCGCGCCCTTCGGGTCAGGGGCGTCTGACATGGACCCGCGCCGCGCTCGTGAGCGCGCCCGTCAATCCCCTGGGGACCTACGACGCGCATTTCGTGCTCGCGGCGCCCGGCGTCTCCTATCGCATCCGGACTTTGAGCGGCGCGCTCGTCGTAAGGGGCCATGGCCGTTATCTCTTCGCGGGCGGCGTCCTTTCGTTCGAGGGCGATGTGCGCGGGGATGGCCTGCGCCTGGGGGGTCTCGTCCAAAACATCGGCGTCCCGGATGGCCGCGGGGGACGCCGGGTCGATTTCCGCATGCCGCTGTAGCCCTGGCGTTCAGACCCCCGGTCTCGACCGGGCTCGGCAGACGGTTATGCCACCCCTTTGTGGCCGCCCTTCCTGTTTATCGGGCAGACAATAAGCGCCGCGGAGATCACCTATGATCCGGCCCGGGATGCCGCCAACACCGCTAAGCACGGCGCATCCCTGGCGCTGGCGGCGGCACGGGGGTCGCGTTCAGAGTTCGTGCCCGCGTCACGGGCCAATTTTTGCTGGTGAAACGCCCGGTCGCGAATGGCGAGACGCCCTATTCGTATCCGGAAAAGCGCGGGCATGTCGGTGCGCCACTTAGCGGGTCCCGGACTCAGGGATTTCGTCCGGATCACGATCGGCGAAGAACACGAGACGCGACGCCTGGTGGAAGCGTGAGACCGTTTAGGCCGGTGAGGGGCCGGTAGGTGCCGGGGTGCATGAAGTCTCCCGCCAACCAGCTGCTGCGGGCCGTAGTGGGGGTTTCCGGGGTCCGCGGTCCGTGCATCGTGATCCCGCCCGGCGCGGAGGACGCCTCGGTCCCCGGTTCGTGCGATCCGACACCGCTTGGGGGTCGGCGGCCCATAAGGGCCATCGAGCACCGCGCGCACGCCGCGCCAGGCCAGGACCCGGGCGGCGTTGTGATCGGCATGGTCTTTAGGCCCGCA
>JAKAXT010000004.1 GCA_021816425.1 Pseudomonadota bacterium
GGATGACCCAAGGGATGGCTGCGGACCGGGAGCCGTCATGATCTTATAGGGACGATTGTTGGGTGGGTCCGTTCCCATGAGCAGAGGTGGGTTCGTTCGCGTGAGCGTCAAGGCCCGGGGCGCGCCTCACCGGAGAGGTCCTTGAAGCGCGCGTATCCGCACTCTCTCCATCGGCCCGCGGAAGCGCGCTCATGTCCGGTCAGCACGCCATTCCTCAAGGGAAGTTTGCGGGCCCTAACGCCGTCAATTTCCTTTTCGGTCGGAACCTCGTCCCCTACGTGCAACCGCGTTATAACACCTGTCTTGATCTGGGCCCCGAGGATGCCTTGGCCACGGTCGGCTGGGAAAGGCGCCTCCAGACCATCGGGCCGGACGCCAAGGCGCGGAAGACCGAGATCCTGACCCGCTGGATCCAGCCGCCCGCGGATCGGGAGGAGGCGCTTGCGCTCGCGTGGCCGCCTTTGGACCGCCGACCGGGAATCCCGGGTTCCGGCGGCTGGGGGCCGACGCCTTAAGGGGCGTCGGATCCCGCTGTCGCCGTGGCCGGCTTCAGGCCGAGCCACTCCAGCACGGTCTCCTGGGTCTCCTCGATGCCCTCGCGCGCGTGGGCCGAAAACGGCAGCAGGTAGGCGGTCTCGGGGGCCACCTGGGCCATCTCGCGAAGCAGGCGGTGACGCTCACTCCGGTTGACCTTGTCGGCCTTGGAGAGAAGCACGAGGATCGGAATGTCGGTCCGGCTTTGGAGGAGGGCGTGGTCTTCGGTCTTCAGGCCCTGGCGGATGTCGGCCAGGAGCACGAGGCCCTTCAGGCTCCGGCGCTTCTCGAGGTAGTCCGTCGTGAGCGCAAGGAAGGTGTGGCGCAGGGCCTGCGGCACCTTGGCATAACCGTAGCCCGGGAGGTCGACCAGGCGGTGGTCGCGCGAGAGCGTAAAGACATTCAGTTGCTGCGTGCGACCGGGTGTCTTGCTCACGCGTGCGAGCCCCGTCTGTCCGGTCAGCGCGTTCAGGGCGCTCGACTTCCCGGAGTTGGAGCGGCCGGCGAAGGCCACCTCGGCGCCCACGTCCGGCGGCAGGTCGCGCACGCGCGGGGCGCCCATCAGAAAAGTCGCGTCACGAAGCGTCGGCATGGCGTTCCGCGCACTCCACGACGAGTCGCTCTCCCTCGACCCCGAGGATCCCGGCCCGCCAGCCCTGGGCGAGGTTGCCGGGGGGCGCCCCTTGCGCGATCTCCTTCAGGGTGCGGCGCGAGCCTATGACGCCCGCCTGGATGCCGAGGGTCTGGGCGCGGGCGTCTATGAGGGCGGTGAGCGCCTGATAGAGGCCCTCCTCCTCGGGGGTCAGGCGCGCGGCGGGCCACGGCTGGCTCGGCAGGTCCGGGGCCTCGCGGATGACGGCGAGCAGCCGATCCCCCAGGCGTTGGATCTGTCGTTCGTCGAGTCCGCGTCGGTGCCCCAGGTCGGCGCGCGTCTTCGGGGGGCGCGCCGCGAGGTCCACGAGCACCGCGTCGGCGAGCACCCAGGCGCGCGGCAGGTCGGCCTTGCGCGCCGCCTCCTCGCGCCAGAGGAGCAGCGCCTGGAACAGGGCTTGCGCGGGCATCGGGAGCCCCGATCCCTGGCGATAACGGCGCACCAGCTGCTCCGGCGAGAAGCGATAGAGCGCGGGGTCGTTCAGGGCCGCGCAGTCCTCGACGAGCCACGCCGCCCGCCCGAGTCGTTCGAGTTCGGTAAGCAGGGCCGCGCGCAGCGCGTCGAGATGGCGCACATCGTCCTGCGCGTAGGCGAGCTGCCGGTCGCTCAAGGGCCGCGCCGCCCAGTTGGTGCGGGTCGCATCCTTGGCGAGGTCCACCTTGAGGAGCTGCGCCACCAGGTTGGCATAGCCGATCTGCTCGTCGTGGCCCACGAGGGCCGCCGCGATCTGGGTGTCGAAGAGTGGTGCGGGCAGGACGCCGGTCTCCTGCAGGAGGAGCTCCAGGTCCTGCCGGCCGGCGTGCAGGATCTTGACGCCGGGCCCCGCAAGCGCCTGACCGAGCGGTCCGACGTCAAGGCCCAAGGGGTCGGTCAGCACGATGCCGTCCGGGGTCGCCGTCTGGATCAGGCAGAGCCTGGCGTAGTAGGTGCGTTCCCGGACGAATTCGGTATCGAGGCCCGTCCAGGGCGACGCGGCGATCGCCGCGCTCAGGGCGGCAAGCGCCGTACCGTCTGTCAGGAGTTCCGTCATGAGCCGGCCAGTGTAGAGGGATGCGACATTTTCTTCCAGCGGCGAAGCAGTCTATCATCCGTCATTATGCTGCCGCCCTCGCCCGTTCCCCCCCTGCGTGTGTGCCCCTAGATGCGGGCACTGCTCAAACTTTTTCTCGACATCGGGTTTTTGTCGGGACGCCCGCAGGACCTGCCCGCCTCCCGTGCGCTGCTGGTGTTGGCGGCCGTACTGGCCTTGGTGACGAATTATCTGGTGGACACGGGCTTTTCGCACAACATCCAGCGGTTTGGCTTTGCCGCCGCCCAGACCTTTCTTCTGGGCCTCTGGGTCGGGCTCTTCATCGCGATCCGCCGATTCTGGGTCCGCTACGGACAGACCATGACCGCGATCTACGGGAGCAACGTCCTGATCAACCTCATCACCTGGCCGCTTTCTCTCGGGCACGGTTTCGGGGCGACGGGCTCCGAAATTCTGGCGATCGCGCTTGCTGTCTGGTTCGCGGCCATCGTCACGAAGGTCCTCTGGCACGCGCTCGAGCTGCCGCTCGTCTTGAGCGCCCTCATGACCCTGACGGGCATCTTCGTAAGCGGCTGGATACTGATCACCCTCTTTCCTCTACCTAAAAGCTGATGCGCATCCATATTCTCGGAATTGGCGGGACGTTCATGGGGGGGCTGGCCTTGCTGGCCCGGGCCTCGGGTTTCGATGTCACGGGATCCGATCGCGGGGTCTATCCCCCGATGAGCGATCAGTTGCGGGCAAGCGGCATTGCGCTCACCGAGGGCTATGACGCGCTCCCGCGGCCCGCCCCCGATCTCGTCGTCATAGGCAATGCCCTGTCGCGCGGCAATCCGGCCGTCGAGGAGACGCTGAACTCCGGCATCCCCTACGTGTCGGGGCCCCAGTGGCTGGCCGAGCAGGTGCTGCGCGACCGCTTCGTCATCGCCGTGGCCGGCACCCACGGCAAGACCACGGTCACGAGCATCGTCGCCTGGATCCTGGAGGCGGCCGGGCTCGATCCGGGATTCCTGATCGGCGGCGTGCCTCAGGACTTCGGGGTGTCGGCGCGCCTCACGAAATCGCGTTTCTTCGTGGTCGAGGCCGACGAGTACGATACGGCCTTCTTCGACAAGCGCGCCAAGTTCGTCCACTATCGGCCCCGGGCCGTGATCTTGAACAATCTGGAGTACGATCATGCCGATATCTATCCGGATCTGGCGTCGATCTCCCGCCAATTCCAGCATTTATTGCGGATCGTGCCGGGTACGGGCCTGATCGTCGCGAATGGCGCCGATGCGGCCATCGCCGATGTGCTCGCCGCCGGCGCCTGGACGCCCATCGAGTACTTCTCGCGCCCCGATGGTTGGGAGGCGGAGCTGTTGACCGCCGATGGCAGCGCGTTCCGGGTCCGCTTGCGCGGCACCGAGCTCGGGACCGTGCGCTGGGGGCTCGCCGGCCGTCACAACGTTGCCAACGCGCTCGCGGCCTTGAGCGCCGCACGCTTCGCCGGGGTCGCCCCGGAGACGGCCTTGCAGGCGCTTGCAAGCTTCCGTGGCGTGAAAAGACGGCTCGAGATGTTCGGGAATGCGGGGGGCGTCACGGTCTACGATGATTTCGCTCATCACCCGACCGCCATAAGCGCCACGATCGAGGCCCTGAAGGCGCGCGTGGCCCCGGCGCGGGTCCTTGCCGTTCTGGAGCCGCGTTCCAACACCATGCGCCAGGGCGTGCACCGCGAGACGCTCGGTCCCTCGCTTGCCGGGGCGGACGCGACCTATGTCTATGCCCCGCCGGATATCGGTTGGGACGTCGAGGCGGCGGTCACGGGGGGGCCGGATCGCCGCGCGCACGTCTATCACACGCATGAGGACCTGATTGCGGGCCTGGTGGCCGATGCCCGCGCGGGCGACCATGTGCTCATCATGAGCAACGGCGGCTTCGCCGGCCTGCACGGCCGGCTGCTGGCCGCGTTGGGGGCCGCCCCTACCTCTTGACCCCGCCTCCATGGATGTACTGGGAGAAGAGCGCCACATCGTTGCTCACGCGCCGGAACAGGTGGTCGAGGCTGATCACCGCGTGCTCGAGGAGGTTCACCGCGATATAAGGGTGCTCCACGCGTATGCGTTTGTATTTGGCGCGTGACAGCAAAAGCACGCGCGTGTCGTCGGACTTGGCGCGCATGCGCGCCGAGCGGGGCTTGCGGTCGAAAAACGACATCTCGCCCATGAGCTCGCCCGCCGTCATGCGCCCGACCTCGCTCTCCTGGCCGCCGTCGTCGTAATAGAGCGCCACCTCGCCGTTCACCACGAAGTAAAGGGCCTCGCCGACCTCACCTATGTCGGCGATGGTCTCGTTCTTGCGAAACTGCACGAGTTCCGTGTAATCGAGCAGCGTCTCGACCTCCTTGATCGTGAGCGACTCGCACAGATACTGGTGGGTGAGGAACGTTGCCAGCTCGACCTTGGATTTGCCCGTCATTTCCTTAATCTCCGACGCTCGGCCTCTTTCCCATAGGATGGCCGACATCCTCTCCGGGCTGACAGGCCCCAGTCCCGCGGTCCGCTCGCAAGCGGCCGGGATTGGCTGCGCCGCCCGCCCGGCCTTGCCGCCCCCCGGGTCGCTTCGGCGGGCTCCGCCGTCCGCGCGACGGGCCGTGGCGCGCCCCTTGCAAGCCCTCCCCGGGTCCCGCCCCCCGGCTGCCCGGCGGTCGGTCTCGCGGCACGGACAGTATAGGATGCTTCGGGTGCTCGTACTATCCTGACTCTATCGAACGCCTGCCCCGCAACGGGCCATTTGGGGACCACAAAAGCGGCTACAATGGGGGCGGTACCATAAAATTTGTTCAAGGAGATGGCGTGATGAGGAGACAGTTGGCCCTGGTCGTAGGTCTGGCCCTGCCTTTGGCGATGACGGGTGCGCAGGCTGGCGTGGTCGAGAGCATGGAATACGTCCGGGTGAGCCCCGCGCAACCCGTACCCCCGGGGCCCAAGATCCTCGTGCAGGAGGTGTTCTGGTATGGTTGCCCGCATTGCTTCCACCTGGAGCCGCTGCTGAACAAGTGGCTCGCCCATAAGCCGGCGGACGTCACGTTCGAGCGGCAGGCGGCGGCGATCAGCCCCTATTGGCTTCCGCAGGCACGCGCCTTCTTCGCGTTCAAGGACCTTAGCCTCTTGAGGGCCCTGCACGACAAATTCTTTAATGCCATCCATGTGCACCACGAGGTGCTGGACAATGCCGCGACGATATCGGCGTGGGTGGCCCACCACAGCCACGTGAGCGCCGCGCGCTTCACGAGCGTCTACCGCTCCTTCGCCGTGGGACTTGCGGTGCGCAAGGCCCGCCAACAGCAGAACGAGGAGGGCATACACTCCGTGCCGACCTTCATAGTGGACGGGCGTTACCGTACGAACCCAAGCCTTGCTGGCGGACGGCGCCAGCTGCTGCGCGAGGTCGACTACCTCGTGCACAAGGCGCAGCACGCGGAGACCCGTTAACGGTGAACGCGGCGCAGCTTTTCGTCCGCTGCCTCGAAAATGAAGGGGTCGAGTACATCTTCGGGATACCGGGCGAGGAGAACCTCGCCCTCATGGACGCCCTGCTCGAGTCGCGGATACGGTTCGTGACCACCCGTCATGAGCAGGGCGCGGCGTTCATGGCCGATGTCTACGGCCGGCTCACCCATCGCGCCGGCGTGTGTCTGGCCACGCTCGGTCCCGGGGCCACCAATCTCGTTACGGGGGTCGCGGACGCCAACATGGACCGCGCCCCGCTCGTCGCCATCGCCGGACAGGCCTCGACCCTGCGTCTCCACAAGGAGTCTCACCAGGTCCTGAACCTCGTGAACCTCTTTGCGCCGATCACGAAGTACGCCGTCCAGGTGCTGGAGCCGGAGACGGTGACCGAGGTGGTCCGCAAGGCCTTCAAGCTCGCGCAGATCGAGAAGCCGGGGGCCTGCTTCATCGATTTCCCCGAAAACATCGCGGGCCGTCCCGCCGATGGAACCCCGCTCAAGGTGCAGGCCGCCCCGGCGCCCTATCCGGCGGCCTCGCAGGTCGCGGAAGCGGCGAGCGTCATCGCGGCCGCCAACTTCCCCATCATCATGGCCGGCAACGGGGTCGTGCGCGGGCGCGGCTGCGATGCGCTCGTGCGCTTCGCCGAGAAGCTCAACATCCCGGTCGCCACCACCTTCATGGCCAAGGGCGCGATACCGGCGTCCCACCCGCTGTGTCTCGGGACCGTGGGCCTGCAGGCGCACGACTACATATCGTGCGGATTCGATCGCGCCGACGTCATCATTTGCATAGGGTACGACCTCGTCGAATACCCGCCGGTGCTCTGGCACAAGACGGCGGACCGCCAAATCGTGCACATCGACTTGCGCGCCGCCGAGGTCGACGCCCACTACATCGTCACTTCCGGCGTCATAGGCGATTACGCCGTGACCTTGCCGGCCATCGCCGAGCGCGTGGCAAGCCGCCCGCCCGAGCGCTTCGCGAATCTCCGCGAGCTGATCCGCCGCGAATTGAACGGCGGGCGGCACGACAGCGCTTTTCCCCCCAAGCCTCAGCGGGTGGTCAGCGATCTGCGCGACGCGCTGGGGCCCGAAGACATCGTCGTCTGCGATGTGGGCGCCCACAAGCTTTGGATGGCCCGGCTCTACGATGCCGAACGCCCCAACACCTGCATCATCTCGAACGGCTTCGCGAGCATGGGCATCGCCGTGCCCGGCGCGGTGGCGGCGGCCCTCGCCGCCCCCGGGAAGCGCATCGTGGCGGTGACGGGCGACGCGGGCTTTCTCATGAACTCCCAGGAGATCGAGACCGCCATGCGCCTCGGGGTCGCGTTCGTGGTGCTCATCTGGAACGACGGTTGTTACGGTCTCATCGAATGGAAGCAACAGCTGCATTACCAACGAACGGGCAATGTGCGCTTCACGAACCCGGACTTCGTCCAGTACGCGCACGCCTTCGGGGCCCAGGGTCATCGCATCGAACGCGCCCAGGACCTGCTGCCGACCTTGCGCCGGGCGCTCGCGACGCCGACCGTGACGCTGATCGATTGCCCCGTCGACTACACCGAGAACATCCGGCTCACAGATGAACTGGGCCAGATGATCTGTCCGACCTGAGCCGCGCCGCTTGCGCGGGACCCGGGTCGTGTCAGCCTCGTCCGCGGCCGCTTTGGTCGGGGCCGCCCGCCACGAGCAGCAGCACGCCCCCCACGACCACCGCGCCGGCCCCGGCCCATAGCGGGATGTCGACGTGGCGTTTGTGTTTCACGGACAGGGATACGGGCCCGAGCTGCGCCTCCTTGGTCTTGCGCGTGTAACTGAAGCCGCCATAGGCCGCGCCCAGGATCCCCGCGATGACGAGGACGATCGCAAAGAGTCTCACCGGGTTCATGGTGTCCTTCCATCCATGTCTGAATGGCGCGAGGCTACCACAGCCGTCACGCCCTCCGGGCCGTCCGAACGTCCGAGAGGCTCGCAGCCCTGCTGGCGTTCCGCCCAGGTCCGCGCCCGCCCCGGCTTCCCATCGCCATCCGCCATGGCGGAATACCGTTCTTTATAAGGCAGAAACCGCCTCTGGCGCTTAGCATCAAGAATGAAGAGGCCCGCCGGCCGGATTGCGCGGCTCACCCGAAAGCACCCTATGCCTCCGCACCGCATGGAGATCCGCTCGATGATGACGCCGGCCTCCCGCGCTGATCGTGGATACCTCGGCCCTCATCGTCTTCCCCGATTGCCGCCCTTGTGCGCTGGCCGAGGCCGGTTCCGGGCCGCGTCCCTTCCGGGGTGTGGGGTTCGGACACACGGCCTTGGCCGCCGCCCCGCCTCCGAGCGCCGGCGCAGGCCGTGCGGCAAGGCGCCGCGAGCTCACGCCCCGCCGCGCTCACGGCCCGACCCCCTCCGTGGCGCCCGCGTGCGCATTTCCCGCTCCCTGCGCCGCCACCGCAGCCTGAGCCAGGGCGGTCGCCTGCCCCCGAAGGGGCGGGCGGCGAAGGCCCGCAGGGCTAGCCGCCCTTGCGAAAGGCGGGTCACGACGCCGCGCCCCGCCAGCACGCAGGCGGTGGTAGGCACGCTCGCGCCCCCGCGGTTGTGCGGCATGGCATCCGTCACGCCTTGACGTTCGCAGTGCCGCCGAAAGAGCGCGCGCAGCGCGGTAGGCGTCATTCCCGCGGGCGACGACCCCTTCGGGAGCCCCCGTCCTCGGGCGCCCGTCCACGGCGGACTCACGAGGGCGTGGGCGTGAAGGTTCCGCTCCCGATCGTAGTGGATCGACCAGTCGACGGCGCACGCCTGCGTCACGAACGCCTCCTCGAGGAAGCCGCCTACGAAGGCCGCATGCGCGGATAAAAGCCGGCCGCGCGGGAGCCCCATGATGATCTCGCAGGCGAGATTGGGCCGCCCCCAGGAGGCGCCGGACTCCACCGCATTCCATAGTATTTCCGGGTCGATAAAATCCTCGGGGGCTCCCGCGGGCAGCGCGATCTGCGACCACGCGAGACCGGGGCGGCCGGAAAAATCATAAGTCCTTGCGCGGGCGCGGTCGGTAAGCCGCCGTCGCCCGCCATAGGCGGCGCGAGCCACGAGCCCCGGTCCCCGGTCGGCCCGCAGTCGTCGTACGGAAAGCGCAGGGTGCACGTGGTCCCCGGCATATCCAGGATAGGCAGGCGATGATACCGCCTGCTAGCTTCGCCTTTTATCAGGAGAATCCCGGATGCCCATCGAACCCCGCACATGGGCGCGCGCCTTACGTAAGCGCGCGGACAGGAGGCGCCTGCGGGCCCTGCTCGATCTGGGCGAGGAGCTCGAGGCGCGCGGTCTGCTGGACGAGGCGGTCCGCCTGGCGGCGGGGCAGGGGGGCCGCCCCGCCCCGGCCGCGCGCCCCGGCGATCCCCGGGCCGCGCCCTGGGGCGCAGGAGCGCAGGCGGCGCTCGCCAGGCCGGTCCCGACCCGCGCCCCGCGCGCCCGCGCGCTTCGCGCGCTGCTCGTCCTCTGCGTGCCGCTTGCGCCGCTCCTCCGTCTTTTTATACCGGGGCGCCGCGCAAGGACGGCCAGCCCCGGCGGCGCGCGCCTGTGGCTCGGGGCGGCCGAGGGTCTTCTGCACCGTCGCGGCCTCTGGCAGGACAAGGGGCGCCGGGCCCTCGTCCTCCACGCCGCGGACCTCGGCCAGAACCTGCTCATCCTGGGCGGCATAGGCTCGGGCAAGACGACGTCCGTCATTCAGCCGGCCCTGCTCCAGTGTCTCGCCCAAGGCATGGGCGGCCTCCTGTTCGACATCAAGGGCGACTTCGGCATGGCCGCCGCCGCCCTTGCCAGGGAGGCGGGGAGAGGGCTCGTCGTCATAGGGCCCGGACGACGCGCCTTCAATCTCCTGCGCGGACTCACCCCGGAGGCCGCCGCGGGCTTCCTGAAGTCGGCCCTCCTGCTCAACGGCGCGCCCGGCGACCCCTTTTGGACAGAGACCGCGGTGGAGCTTTGTCGCAACGCCCTGGGCGTGCTCTCCTTCCTGCCCGATCGCTACAGCCTGGCGGGCCTCTACGACTACCTTTTCCGGGATGACGCGCGCGCCGAGTGCGACCGGAGATTGCGCGACGAGGCGCCCGGCCTTGCCCCCGGGGCCCTGCGGCTCCTGCGCGGCTACCAGTCCTACCACGAGGGCGTCTTCACGCGCTTCGATGCCAAGGTGGTGGCCGGCGTCCTCGCCAGCGCGGCCCAGGTCCTCACCCCCTTCACGCACCCCGATCTCATCGACGCCTTCTGTCCACCCCGTGATGCCGTCGCCATCGAGACCCTGGGTTCGGGCGCGGTCTTCCTCGTCGACCTGCCGCTCGCTGTCTGGGGCATCGGCGCCAAGGTCGTTTACACGTTCATCAAGTTGCGGTTCTTCCAATATATGCAAAGGCGCCCCGTAGCCGAACGTTCCCGCCCCGTCCTCTTTCTGTGCGACGAGTATCAGGAGGTCGTGAGCGCCAACAAGGACGGGCTCTCCGATCTCAATTTCTGGGACAAGGGCCGCGCCTTCGGCACCGTGGGCATCATATCCGCGCAATCGATCGCAAGCTTCTACGCGGCCCTGGGCGATCGCGATCTGGCCGACACGCTCTTGCAGAATTTCCGCCAGAAACTCTGCTTGCGCACCGAGGACTGGCATACCGTACACTTCTTTGAACGTCTTCTCGGGCGCCCCGCCGACCGAACACGGCGCCCGCGTCCGCTCGTGCCCGCGGCGCTCATGCGGCGGCTTTATCGGCGCCAAGCCCTGGCCGTGGTCTCGGTCGGGGGAGAGGCCGTTGAAGAGATCGTCGACCTGCCGGCCGTGTTCGTCGATTAGGCCGAAGAGGGGATGCCAGGCGCGGGCCCGCGAGGCTACGATCCTCCGAGGAGGATGACGTGGCCGTGAAGCGCTTACCGTTATGGGCCAAGATCGCGACCGCCGTGGTCCTCCCGCTCGTGGTCGTCATCGGGGTCGCGATGGCCTTCGCGCCGCCGCTCCTGAAGCACTTGATCGAGCGCGAAGGGAGCGCCAAGCTAAACCGCCGCGTCGTCATCCATGGGCCCCTCAGCATCGATTGGTCGCTCACCCCTCGTATCACGCTGAATCGCCTCACGGTCGCGAACTCGCCGTGGGCTAAGGGGCCCATGGTCGCCGTGCGGCAGCTGCGCGTCAGGGTCGCCTTGGTGCCATTGCTCCAGGGACACTTAGTCCTGCCCTCGCTCGTCCTGCGCCACCCCATAGTCCATTTGTACAAACCGACACCCACCCGCGCCAATTGGATTTTCGCGAAGCCTAAGACGGCGGCCCACGAACCGCACGCCGTGCCGCGCATAGGCCGCCTTGTCATAACGCGGGGAGACATTACGGTCCGCGACGCCCCGGCCTCCACGGACCTCGCCTTAAACGTACGCAGCGTCGAGCCGTCCACGCGTCTGCTGCTGTCGGGGCACGGCCGCTACGAGGGGTCACCCTTCACGTTGACGGGGGCGCTAGGTTCACCCGCCAAGGTCGAGAACGACGAGAGCCCTTACCCCGTGCTCGTCACGGTCCGCATCGGCCGCTTTTGGGCGCGCGTAGACGGCACCTTGATTGCGCCCATGGCCTTGAAGAAGGTCGATATTCACATCCTGCTCGACGGCTCGGGGCTCGGGCGCGTCAACAAGGCCGTCAATCTCCCGCTGCCGCAGACGGGTCCCTTCAAGCTATCGGGCCAGCTCACGCGCCATGGACAGACCTGGAATCTGACCCATTTCCACGGCCTCGTCGGCAAGAGCGATCTCGAGGGCACGATGAGCGTCACGCCTGGCCACCCGATCCTCATGCACGCAAACCTCGTGTCCCGTCACCTGAATTTCAAGGATCTCGCCGGTTTCGTGAAGGCCAAGCCGAAAAAGGTCGGCGGTCACGTCAAGGTCGCAGTCCCTGCACAGAACGCGAAGAAGGCGCTCCCGGACAGGCCTTACAGGCGCGGCCATCTCAGGGACCTGGACGCCAACGTCGTCTTTCGCGGCGAGCATGTCTATGCCTCCCACATGCGCATACGGGACCTCTACGCCCATCTCATCATCCGGCACGGCGTCGTCCGCCTCGCGCCCTTGAACTTCGGCGTGGCGGACGGTCTCGTTGCGGCGACCTATACGATGGATACGTCGGGCCCTCTCTATCGAACGGACCTGACGGCCACGGCGCGCGGGCTTCGGCTGCGACTATTGCTCCCGAAAATCCAGTTCAAGGCCGCCGGGACCGGCAAGATCGGCGGCCGCCTGCACTTGAGGGGCCGCGGAAATTCGATAGCGGCCCTGTCTGCGGACGCGACCGGTCATTTAGGTCTTGCCCTTGCAAACGGCTCTATAAACAACCTTTATGTTGCTTTGGCCCAGCTGCATGTGGGTAATGCGGCCCTGGACTGGATCTCGGGCATGAAGCAGGAGCGCATCCCGTGCGCGGTAATACGCTTGGGCGCACGCCATGGCCTGGTGAAGACCCGCACCTTCCTGATCGACACGCCGTCTGCCAACATTCTTGGGCGGGGCACGGTCAATATGAAGAGCCAGGCGCTCCATCTGACTGTGTACACGAGACCTAAGCACATCACGATCGTGAGCGCGCGAGGGCCCTTGCACATCGGGGGCACGCTCAAAAAACCCACCTTCAGCGTCTCGCGCACCGCCCTCCTAGAGCGGGCCGGAGCCGCTGTGGCCCTGGGCGCGCTTCTCACGCCCGCCGCCGCGCTCCTGCCATTGATCGACACGGCGCCCGGACACAAAGTCGACTGCCCCGCGCTCTTGAACAACGCGGGCCCGAAGGCGCGCGCGGAGGCCTTGAGGAGAATCCACAAGCACGCAAGCGGGCATTGAGGTCCGGGACGCCGGGGCGCGCTCTTACGGCTTCACGCCCTCGACGATCAGGAAATCCGAGCGCTCCAGCGCCCCTATGTCGGGTATGCGGCTCACCCCGAAGGCCTTTCGGGCGACATCCTGGAAGCCGCAGCGCCTAAAGAGGTCCACGAGCTGGATCTCGTCGTACTGCCACTTGTGAAAGTGCCCGAAGGACTTGAGACCGGGCGGACGCGTGCAGATGTCATCGAAGTACATCTGGACGTGCCGGCGCAGGCGCGCGGCGTCGCGCGCGCCCGGTTCCCGGGCCCGCTCCTCATAAAATATCCCCAGGTAGTTTTCCCAGAACTCCACCCCGTCCGGGACGCAGAGCCGCAGGACCCCGCCCCTCTTCAGGACGCGCAGGCACTCCCGCGTGAGGCGCAGCGCGTCCGCGTACTCGAAATGCTCCCACACCTCGCCCGCATAGATCGCCGCAATCGATTCGTCGGCCCACGGAAGGCGCTTGCGCAAATCGTGGTGGACTATGCCCGGCCCAAACGCGCTTGCCCGCAGAAGTCCCAGACGTACCAGCAGGCGGTCGGCGAAGGCGGCATGCGCGACGAGCCAGGACCTGCGGCTTCCGTCGACATTGACCCAGCCCTTGGGCATCACGGGTCCACAGCCCAGGTTGACGCGCGGCCCGTATGGCAGGGCGCGCGCGCCGACGCTCGTGCGGGCGCCCGACCGTTCCGCTACTGTCGACATAGGACCTCCCTGTCGAACGGGGCAAGCCCCGTCTAGCCTGCTCGTTCGACTATCCATGAAGCGAGCGGACGGGTCCATGCGACCTTGGGAGGAGTCGGTCCGTGCTTGCGCGCCACGCCGTGGGGCGCGGGGGGCCGGGCGCGGGCGCCGCCGCCACGATCGGCGCGGGTCGAGGCACGGTCTTCGGGCACGCCGCGCTCAAGGTCGGGCGCCGTCGCCCCCGTGCCCGCCATCACCCGCGGCCTCCGCGCGCGCGTCGGGCGTTGCGCCGCTCAAGGCCTGAAGCAGGGCGGCGCCCTGGCGCAGCCCGTCCTGCACGCGGGCATCCATGAGGAGGCGGTAGAGTCCCTTCAGGCCCCCCGGCGACTCGTCCTGCCCGCGGGCAAAGTCCGCGCGGACGCGCTGCATGCGATCCAGCGTCCGGGAAATGCCCAGGAAAAGGCCTTGCATCGCCTGGCCGTCCCCGCCGGCCGCCGCTTGCGCGCGCTCCCATGACGCGGCGAGGCCCGCAAGCGCAAGGCCCGCCTCACGGGCCGCGGGGAAGACGTCTGCGCGGCGCCAGGAGGCGAGAAGCGCGACCACCTCTTGGGTCAGTCCGGCAACGTCGTGCCCGCTCGCCCAGAGGCTGAGTTCGGCGGCGGCGCGCGCCAGGGCCTCTCCCGCGGGGCCCTTCCCAAGGTCGCCGACAGCGCGACCCGTGTCCGCAAGCGCGTGGGCGAAGGCGAGGTCCGCGCGCGCCTTTGCGAGCGCCGGCCCTGCCGCGTCGAGCCAGGAAGGCGCCATGCGCGCAAGCCGAGCCACGGTGTCGATGACATAGGGGACCTCGTCGGCGAGACGGCTTAGGGCGCCGGTCCTGGAGAGGGTTCCCAGGAGCTTCAAGAGATCGTGTCCGAGGCGCGCCACGTCGGTATCCCGTGTTGCGTCGAGCAGGCGCGTGAAGGCCTGAGCGAGCGCGCCCGCCGCAGGGCCTTCGAACCAAGCTTCGATCGTCTCCAGGCGCGCGGTGAGCCGCCGCACGGCCTGCCATTGGTCGTGCAGTTCGAGGATTGCAGCGCCCGCCTTCGCCATGCCTTCGGCATCGAGGGTGCGCCCCAGGGCCTCTTTCGCGGGGCGCGCGCCCTCGCCGATCGCCGCGAAGACCCCGGCGCTGCTCAAGGCCTCGGCCGCTTCCAGGATCTCATGCGCGAGCCTCGGCAGGTCGTGGTCGCGCAAGAGGCTCGAGGCCCTTTCCGCGGTCTTGGTCGCGACATCTCCCAGGGGGCCTCCGGCCACGTCCTCGAAGGCCGCATAGCGATCCGCCATGCGCGCCAGGGCCTGCCACTGGCGCGTACTCAACTCGCAGGCGCCGGCCGGGATCCGGGTCGAGCTCTCCGGTCCGGTCTCGGGAAGAGGCCCGCTCATGACTTAAGCCGCGAACAGCCGTTCGGCGAGGAACTGCGCCGCATCCAGGCCCCAGGGCGGGATCTTCCCCTGGGTGCGGAAGAACAGGTCCTTGTATTGCATCTTCAGAAGATACGGCACCCGTCCCATCTTCAGGACCTGCGTGTCGCCGCCGTACCAGGAATTGGAGCGGATGTAGAAGGCCTGGTTGTCGCCCATGTCCCCTATGCAGTATACGAGGGGCTTCAAGGGCTCCGCGGCGGCCTCCTTGCCGAGGCGCCCGAGGTCGCAGGCGATCTGTTTGCCCACGATCTCGCTCTCCTGGTGCCCTATCGCGCCGAGCTTGGGCACGGTGACGGCGGCGGCGTCCCCACAGGCCAGGATCTCGGGGTACCTGGGGTTGCGCATGAACATGTCCGTGATCACGAAGCCCTCTTCGTCGCAGATCGGCAATCCCTTCATGAACGGGTGCGGCACCCAGTCGGGAAGCAGGATCTTGAGCTCCGCGTCGAGCGCCTCGCCCCGCGTGAACCGCACGCCCTCGCGCGTGACCTCGGCGATGTCGCCCACGTTGTTGCGGTAGTGGAACCCCATCTGGCTTGCGATGCCAAGCAGCGAATTGACGACCTGTTCGCCGGCGTCCTCGGCGATCATCCTGCCCGGCGTGAAGACCGTGATCTTGTCGGGGCCCCCGAGCCCGTGGTTTTTGAGCCAGGTCGCCATGGACATCATGATCTCGACCGGCGGGCCCTCGCAGGCGGCGTCCGCCATGGGCACGAGGTCCTTGACCGCCGTGCCTTGATGAAAGCGCGCCGAACCTATCGCGATCGGGCCGCCCTTGTATTGGCCCCCGAACAGCGCCCTGCGCAGCTTGTTCCCGTAAAAGGTGTCGGAGGCGGCGTGCGCGTGTTGCGCGAACCCGGGGATCTTGTCATAGGCGAGCCGGCAGCCGAAGGCGATGACGAGGTAGTCGTAACCTATCGTCTCGGACGCCGCCCCCTCGCGCTCCTTGGGCCTGAAGTCGACCGTGCGGGTGTCGGGATTGATGGCTTGCACCTCGCCCTGGATGAAGGTCGCCTGCGCGTCGGTCAATGCGCGGAACGTGTCCATCCGAAGCGTCGCCGCCGGATCGCGGCCCTCGAACACCTCGCCCGGGATGTTGGGGATGAAGAGCAGATAGGGGTTGCGGTCGATCACGGTGATGTCGGCCGCGTCGCCCGCGTATTCACGGACCTTCTGGGCGCTCGCAAGTCCCGCAAAATTGCCGCCCAGCACGAGCACATGGGGCTTGTTCGATGTCATGTCGGATCTCCTAGCGAATGAGCCGGTCCCGCCACGTACCTTCCTCCATCATGGAGGCGAAGAGCATGTAGTAGGGGCCGCGGTTGATGTGGGCGAGCACGCCCTGGTCGTGGATGCGCCGCGCCTCGACGTTCACCAGGACTTTGCCCAGGCCCTGGTGGGCGAGCTCCGCGGCCTCCCACTCCATGTGGACGAAGTATTGGGCGGGCGTGGCGGCCGGGATCGGCGGGCGGTCCAGGGGCTTGTCGCCGTAATTGGTGGCGTATTTCGGGGGATTGGCCCCGAGCGTCGCCTTGGTCATGCCCTCGGGGTCGAGCTGAAACGAACCGATCGCCGACACCCCGATCTGTTTTAGAAGCATCCATCCGAGCATGCCCGGGGCATGGGCCATGAGCCAGCGCATGGTGTCGCGGACCCCTTGTTCGAAATCGTCCTCGTGGCCATGCATCACGCCATGATCGCCAAGCACTATGACGCGATCGGGCAGCGCGAGCTTGGGTACGGGCATCCGGGCGGCCGCGCGCCCCATCATGAGCGCCGGCACGTCGGCCAGCCCGATCGAGGGCGGCAGGTCGGAGGCCGTGACCTCGTAGAGGGGCTCCCACGGGCCTTCCACCACCATCGCAAGACAATGAGAGCAAAGCTCGTAGATGGTGTCGAACTGGAGATAATGCATCTCCTCGTGCGAGCGCGCGTCCTCCCACACCGTGTACTGAAACATGCCGATCGGGTTCAGGGTCTCGCGCATATCGAGGGCGCCGCCTCCGTAGCGCCCGGCCATGGGGTGTATGCCGACTTGCAGGAGCTGGTCGAAGCCCAGGAAGCCCGGGTGGGTCGCGGTCGTGATGCACACCTTGGGACCGACCTCGTGCATCGCCTCGTAACTCTCCGGACGGTTCGCGATCCGCGCCATGTTGATGGCGATTATCGGATTTTGCGCGCCGTCGCGCGGTTTCTCGGCCGCCGTCCCGGGCATGGCATCCTCCGTGAGCGATCAGGCCTGCAAGCCTAGCGCCCTTGTCGCCGGCCGCCATCCGACGCAAGCCGCGTCCCTCCCCTGGCGGCCTTGGCAAGGCGGGCGCAAGGGGCGTCCTGCCAGCGCCGCGCGCGGGCGACCTGAGGGGACCCGGCGTTTACGGAAGAAACGCGCGTCCGCCCAGCCGGGCCGCGGGTGCGTCTATACTGGAGGCAAGGAGGATGCATGGGCCAGGGACCCGAGGTTGTCATCGTAGGTGCGGGACCGGCCGGCATAAGCGCGGCGTTGCGGCTGGCGCGCGCGGGCGTGCGCGTGCTGCTCCTCGAGGGCGCGGAATTCGCCGGCGCGGAGAATTGGTCGGGCGGCGTCTATCACGCCGAGCCCTTGCTGCGCGAAGATGTCCTCGGCGCGCGCGAATGGGGCCTCGCGCCCCGCGAGCGGCGCATCGTCGGTCGCTCCCTGCTCGTCCATGGCGGCGAAGGGTGCGCGGGATTCGAGGCCCGGGCGGTGGCGGGGAACGATTACGGCGAGGCCTGGACCGTGCTGCGCCCCCAGCTGGACCGCTATCTGGCGAGTCGCGCCATCGCCCACGGGGCCACCCTGCTGCCGCGCACCACGGTGACCGGCCTGCGGTTCCGGGGCGGGCGGGTGGTCGGGGTCGACACCGCGCGGGGCCCGATCGAGGCGCCCGTCGTGTTCCTGGCCGAGGGTGACGCCGCGGGTCTGCTCGGGCGCGCGGGGCTCGAGCAACCGGTCGTGCATTATGCCCAGGGGATCAAGGCGGTGTTCGCGCTGCCCGCCGCCGATATCGAGGCGCGTTTCGGGATCGGCGCGGGCGAGGGCATCGCCCAGGAATGGTTGTTGCGCAACGGCCTCTGGAAGGGGCGCGCGGTACCCTTGAATGCCACGGGTTTCTTGTACACGAACCGCGACAGCGTGTCGGCGGGGCTCGTGCTCCCGCTCGAGTCCCTGGCCCGCGAAAGCCCCGTCGACCATCCCCAGCTCCTGCGCCGCTTCCTGCGCCTGCCGGAGGTCGCGGCCTTGCTCGAGGGCGCCACCCAGGTCGCCTATGGGGCCAAGGTGATACGGTCGGGCGGCCTGCGCGAGGGGGCGGTGGGCGTCTATGACGGGCTTGCGGTCGGAGGCGCCTCCCTGGGCCTCGGGCTCGAATTCCCCTACCCGAACTTCATGGGGCCCGCCGCCATGTCGGGGGTCGCCTTTGCCGACGCCATGCTCGATCTGCGCGGCCGCGGCGACTACTCGGCGGCGGCCCTGGCCGCGTCCTACGAGGGCCGGCTGCGCCAAAGCGTCGATTATGAAAACGCGCGCTTCGCGGCCGCCTGGCCCAAGGCCCTGCACGCAAGCCCGCTCGTCTTCGAGCATCTCCCGGCGCTCGTGGGCACGATGACGGCCGACCGGGCGGCGCATTCGCGCGCCTGCGCGCGGGCCCTGCTCTCCCTCCTGCGTGATCGCGCCACGCTCGCGCAGGCGGCCTCCTTGCCGCGCGTGACGGCCAGGCCCGACGCGCCGCCGCTTGCGGTGACCTTCCTGCTCGGACGCGGCGGCCGCCTGGAGGCGGTCCGCGCTACGGGACCCATGCTCGCATCGCTCGCCCGCGGCATAGGGTACTTCTATGGGCGTTCCGAGCCGCGGCTTTCGGCCCGCCTCGCCGCGGCGATTCCGGAGAGGGCGCGATCCCTTGCGGCGCGGGCCCTGGCGCGCGGGGCGGGGCTCGCCGCGTCCGGGGCCCTCGGCTTCGTGGCCGATGCGACGGTGGCCCTGGTCGGGGGGCGCTCGCGCCTCAGGGACGCACCGTTTTACCGTGTCGAACGGGCCGTGCGCGCGCGCCTGATTTTCGACGGGAGCCCCGCCGACTCCCCCATGGCGTGGCTCGCTCCCCTGGGGCGCCCGCTTTCGGAGCGGCGACACATCCATGTCCCGCGCGACCTCCCGCCCGCCGATGGCGCGCGCCTGCGCCGCGTGTGCCCGGCCGAGGTCTACAGGCCGGGAGGCTCGGCCGGCGGCGCGTGGGCCACTTTCGAGAATTGCATAAAATGCGAATCGTGCAGGCTCGCGGTCGGGGCCGTGGACTGGCGTCGCACCGACGGTCATGGGCTTATCTACGAGCTTCCAGGTGCCAAGCGCTTCGATCTCGATGGAAGCGCGGCCGCCAGTCTCGACCCGGGCGCGGCCGCCCCGCAGGAGGATGGGGCCCTGCAAGGCCTTGCCGCCCGTATCGCGGCGCGGCCCGTGGCCCCAGGCCCCGCGTTTCGCGAGGCGACGCGCCAGGCCCTGATCGCGGCCCGCCCCCGGGGGCTCGAGCGGCTGCTTCGGCTCTGGGACCGGGGCGCGCACGGGGCCTTGCATGATGCGCTCCTGGGCCGGCTCCCGCGGACGCGCCCGTCGGCGCGCCCCGCGGATCTCGAAGCGAGCGCGCGGCGTGCCCTGCGCGAGGCGGCCGCGGCACTCTTTCCGGTGACGCGCCTTAGGGCAATGGCCGAGGCATGGACCGGCGACGACCGCGACGACCTCGTGCGATTCCTGCATCGCGGCCACGCGCGCCCGGAGGATCTCATAGCGGCGCTCGCGGAGCACGACACCGGTCTTGGCTTCGTGGCCATGCATCACCTGCTTGCCGAGGGCAGGCGCGGCCGGCGCCTGGCGCGTCTCGCGGCCGACCTTTCCGGCGAACCCGATGGGCTGTCCTCCTGGTTTCCGGACGTAGGCGCGGACGCGGGGGAGGGCGCGGGCGCCCCGGATACGGCGGGTGCCGGGTGGGCCGCCGGGCTCGATGTCGCCCGCTGCGTGCGCGTCCCCGCCGCGCGCCGCGCGCCCCTTCTCGTCGACGCCCTGTTCGCCCGCTATCTGATCGCGCTCATGGAAGGCTTCGGGGAGGCGCTCGGCGCGCGCGCCGAGGCCCACGCCCGCGCGCGCATCCAGTTTGCCGGCGGCTATCGCGATCGCGACGGCTCGGAGGCCGTGATCAAGTTCGGCGCCGTCAAGCGCCTGCTTGCGGTCATCGAATACGCGCTCATGCTCGCCCATCGCCTGCGCGCCTGTTGCGATCGCGAGCCGGAGGCGACAGTCGCGCTCCTGAAGGAGCGCTTCGGCGTATCCCAGGACGGTGTCGCCTGGTGCGCGGGCCAGGTCTTCGGGGGCATCGCCTACTCCGAGGACGATATCCTGAGTCATCGCTACCGGGACGCCATGGTCCTCGCGCAGTGGCCGGCCGGCCCCGACGGCCGCGCGCACGCCGCCTGGGAACGGGGCCTGTGGACGGCCCCCGATGAGCCCGAGGCGGCCTTGTTCTTGCGCCATGGCTTCTTCGAAGGTCCGCGCTCGAGCGCGGCAGGCGCGGTCGAGGGCCGTCTGCCCCTCGCGCCCCGGCCGACGACGGCCCTTGCGTACCGAAGCGGGGCCTTCCTGTTCGGGGAACTTCTGGGCGCGACCGAGGTGTTCGTGCCGGAAGACTTTCGCGCCGACCCCGCGCTGCGGCGCATGCGTGCGCAGGTCCTGCGCCTCGTGCGCCGTGGCTTCCGGGATCCGCAGGGCAAGCCGTATGGCCGCTACATCGACGACCGTCACGGGATGCCCGCGTCCGATGTCGAGCACCTGAAGGCCTTCAAGGCCTTTGCCACCGTGATCCCCGAGGACCTGGGCGGGCGCGGCCTCAGCAAGGCCGAATACGCGGTGCTCGCGGGTCTTCTCATGGGACGTGTCGACCCGTCGGTGGGGCTTCTGGTCATGGCGAGCACGAGCATAGGCACGATGCCCGTGCTGCTCGCCCTGCAAAAGGACATCCCGCGATTGGCCGAGGAACTGGACGGCCTCCCGGAGGGGGCGTTCGAGGATCTGCGCCGGGCGGCAGGCAGGCTGCGGGCCCTCTGCGAGCGTCCGCGCCCGGCGGCCATCAAGAAGACCATGGAGACCATGGCGGCGCTCGTGAAGGCCCGCTTCCTGAAGCCCGGGTCGGCCTTGAAGTATCTGGCGCGCGACTTCCTGGGCGATTTCCAGGACCTGGTGGCCACCGCCCGCGCCCGCGACCTGGACGGCCTCGC
Organism: Pseudomonadota bacterium; assembly: GCA_021816425.1. Lineage (GTDB taxonomy): Bacteria > Pseudomonadota > Gammaproteobacteria > Acidiferrobacterales > Acidiferrobacteraceae > Acidiferrobacter. The sequence goes on from JAKAXT010000004.1 coordinate 20,998, forward strand.
CGAGCGTGCCCTGGCCCTGCAGGAAGGCCTCGCGCGGCTGGCCGCGCGATTGGCCGAGGAGCGCTCGCGTCTGCCCGAACGCACGGCGGCCCACGAGCGCTTCCTGCGCTTCCTGGCCCATCGCCAGATCAGCGCCTTCGCGCTCACCGAGCCCCAGGCCGGTTCCGACACAGGAGCGGTCGCCACGCGGGCCCGCGCCGTACGCGCGCCCCTGGCGGCGGGCGACGGGGGGCTCTGGCGCTTCACCGCGCCGCAGGGGCCTCGGGTCTTGCTGGATGAGCGGCGCCTCGAGTTCACAGACACCGGGGTCTTCTACCGCCTCCCCGACGGCGCCCTCGCGCGCCTCGACGACAGCGCCTGGGATGCCGGGCAGGGCCGTAGGCGGGTGGTCCTCGATTCCGGGATCATGCATGACTACGACGACATGGGCGTGCCGGTGGACACCCCGGAAGGTCCCGTCTACGAGTATTTCGAAGTGTCGGGCGCGAAGATGTGGATCACGAACGGCTCGATCGCCGATCGTTACTGCCTGTATGCGCAGGCGCCGGGGGGCGAGACCGGGTTCATGGTCGAGCGACGCTCCGAAGGCCTGGGGGTCGGTCGCGACGAACGCAAGCTCGGCCAGCGCGCCTCGCCCACCAACGAGCTCGCCTTGTCGTCGGTACGTGTGTGCGCGAGCCGCATCATAGGTTTCGAGGGGCATGGGCAGGTGAGCGCCCTGGAGACCCTGAGCGTAGGGCGCGGCGGACTCGTGGTCGGTGCCGCAAGCCTCCTCGAGCGCCTGCTCGAGGACTACGCGGACCGCTTCGAGGCCGGCTCCGAGGTGGCCAAGGTGGCGCGCTCCGAGTACGAGCGGGTGCGCACCCTGGGCGCGCGCCTCGTAGGCCTCATGGACCGCGCCGATCTGCGCCGCGGGGACTTCCGGATCGAGGCGGCGCTCTCCAAGTTCCTGGCGTCCGAGGGCCTGCATCGCGTCTTGATCGCGCTCGAGCGCGCCTGCGGCCCCCAGGCGGCCGCGCTCTCGGAGCCGATCGAGAAATGGCGACGCGACGCGCGCATCCTCAACATCTACGAGGGCACGAACGAGATCCAGCGCTTCCTCGTGCTGAAGGATCTCGCGCCGCTGTTCGCGCGGTTCGAGGAGGTGCGCGCCACGCGCAGCCCCGCCCTCGACCGGGCCTTGCGGGCCTTCGCAAATTTCGTGCGCCCGCGCGTGCCCGAACTGAAGGCCCGCGTCGGCAGCGATGGTGACGTCGAGCTCCTGTGGTTTCCGGTGGTCGACTGGGCGGGTGAGCTCTATGTCTGGGCGGCGCTGGTCGAGCGGCGCGTGGCGCTGGCGTCCCGTGGCGCCGACGAGCGCGTCCTGGGCCCCCTGCGCGCCCTCGAGTCCGCCTGCGAGGAGGGGGTCGGCGCCCGTGCCCGCGCCGTGGCCGCCTTGTTCGGCGCGGGCGTGGCCTACGAGGAGGCGGTGGGGGTGCTCGCCAATCGCAGGGCCGATCGGCGCACCCGACCGACACCCGCGTTCACGGGGCTTGCCGGCCATATCGTGGTGCTCGTGCGCGATGTCTCCCATCCCGATGCCGCCGACGTCCGTCTGGACGGCGGCGATCGCGCCGCCCTGGACCAGGTCCTGGAGGCCCGTGACCGCGACCCCGCGCTTGGGCTCACGACCCTGGTCCTGTCCGCCGGCCCCTGTCCCGATCTCGTGCAGCGCCTGCGGGCCGCCGGCGCCAACCCGCGCGCCGTGACCACGGCGGGCCTCGCGGATCCCGCGGCCCTGGCGGCCCTCATCGCGCCGCTTGCCCCCGCGTTGATCCAGGCCGGCCCCGCGGAGCCGGCCTTCCTGGCGGCTTTGGCCGGTGCCCTGGACACCGAGTTCATCGACGGCGTGGCCGGTTGCGCCGGGGCGGGCCGACGGGGCTATGCCCTGACGCGCGGTCGCGGCGCGCGACGGCGCGTCGCTTATGGGCGCACGCTCGTGGCATCGGGTCGCTTCGACGCCACAGGCCGCAGCGACGACTTTGGGATAGGCGATTGGCTCGAGGCCCTGAAGACGCCCCCGAAGGAACAGAGGCTCGCGTCCGCGCCCGCCACCGCCTGTCCCGAGGCGCCTTCCGCCGCCGCCGCGCCCGCCGTGATGGAGGGGCCCGAAGACCTGGCGGCGTGGTTGTTCGCGGAGATCGGGGGCGCCCCGGCCGAGCCGACACGCGTCGTGCCCGGGGTGGCCGCGCTTGCGCCCGTGATGCTCATCGCGGGCTCGGGGGCGCTCGGACGGGCCCCGGCGGCGCTCGCGCGGGGCTTGGGGCCCCCGGTCGGCACCGTATGGCTTGCGCACGACCCGGAAGACCCGCCTCCGCAGGGTGTCGGCGGACCGCTCTTTCGGGTACTGGCGCCCGACGCCCCGGGGCCTTGCGCCCCGCTGCTCGCCGATCACCTGGCCCAGGCCGACTTCCTCGTCCTCGGGGCCGACCACGCCGCGCTTGCAGGCGCCTTGGCCAAGCGGCTTCGCCGTCCCCTCTACACGGATGTCATCGCCCGCCGGGGCGGCGACCTGGTCTGCGAGCGCGCCAAGACATCGTGGCTCACCCCCTGTCCCGACCGCGCCATCCTCGTCGCCGGTAACCGCATCCCCGCGACGGGCCCCGCGACGGGCCCCGCGCCGGCCGGCGGGTCCTCCTGTATCGTGGAGGATCTGGCGCCCCCCCTGGCGCGCCCGGGGGGCCTGGCCCGCGCCCTGCGCCGTCACCGCGCCGCGGGCCTCGCCGCGGCGGAGGCGGTGATCGATCTGGGGCACGGCGTGGCCGACCCGGTTTTCTTCGAGAGGGGGCTCATGAGGCTTAAATCGCGGCTCTCGGATATGATGGGCTGCGAGGTCGCGTTTGGCGCGACCCGCAGGTTCGTGCAGGAGAGCGGGATTTTGCCGGCTGAACATCAGATCGGACAGACCGGACTCCAGGTGGCGCCGCGGTTGTTGTTCGCGCTCGGCGTCTCGGGCGCGCCGCAGCATATGGCCGGCATCGCGCTGGAAACGCAGATCGTCGCCATAAACCGCGACCCGCAGGCGCCGATCTTCGAGGCGCGAGCGGGGGCGCGGCCCGTGGTGCGCTGCGTGGGCGAGGTGCGGACCTGGGTCGAGGCCTTGTTGACGGCGCTTGCGCGCACCGGGAGAAAGGAGGCGACATGAGTGCCAGGGTGTTTATCGTTGATGGGATGCGCACGCCGTTCCTGAAGGCCCGTGACGAGCCCGGGCCTTTCAGCGCCGCGGATCTCGCCGTGATGGCGGCGCGCGCCCTGCTCGCGCGTCAAACCTTCGGCGCGGAGGATCTCGACGAGGTGATACTGGGCTGCGTCATAGCCGCCCCCGACGAGGCCAATATCGCGCGCATCGTGGGCCTGCGCGTCGGGACCGGTGTCGCGGTCCCGGCCTACACCGTCCAGCGCAACTGCGCCTCGGGTCTCCAGGCGGTGGCGAACGCCTACGACGACATCAGGGCGAGGCGCGCCCATCTGGTGCTCGCCGGGGGCACCGAGGCCATGAGCCGCGCCCCCATCCAGTGGAACATGGCCATGAGCCGCTGGCTCGCGCGCCTGTATCGCGCCAAGACCCCGGTCCGGCGCCTGCGGGCGCTCGCTGATTTTCGCGTGGGGCACCTGCGGCCGGTCTTCTCGCTGCTGCGTGGCCTGCGCGACCCCGTGGTGGCCCTCTCCATGGGGCAGACCGCCGAGATCGTCGCGCACCGCTTCCAGATCGATCGGCTCGCGCAGGACAGCTATGCCCTGCAAAGCCATCAGCGGGTGGCGGCGAGCCAGGCCGACGGGCTCTTGCAGGACGAGATCGAGCCCCTCTGCGGATCACGCGGGGACTACTACGGTCAGGACGACGGCGTGCGGCCCGACACCGACCTGGAGAAGCTCGGGCGGCTGAAGCCCGTATTCGATCACCGTTTCGGGAGCGTGACCTCGGGCAACAGCTCGCAGATCACAGACGGCGCGGCCGTCCTCGTGCTGGCGAGCGAGGCCATGGTGAAGCGTCGACACCTGCCGGTGTTGGCCGAGATCGTGGACCACGCCTGGGCGGGCGTGGATCCCGCGCAGATGGGGCTTGGGCCCGTGCATGCCACGGCCAAGCTCCTGCGCGCGCACAAGCTCGGCCTCCAGGACCTGCGCCACGTGGAGCTGAACGAGGCCTTCAGCGCCCAGGTGCTCGCCTGCCAGGCCGCGTTCGCGAGCGAAGCCTACGCGAAAGAAGAGCTCGGACTCGATACCCCCCTCGGTGCGATCGACGCCGCGCGCCTGAACCCCCACGGCGGCGCGGTGGCGCTCGGCCATCCGGTCGGCGCCACCGGCGCGCGGCTGGTCTTGCACCTGGCGCGTTCGCTGCGCGACGAGCCGGGGGCGCTCGGGCTTGTGACCTTGTGCATAGGCGGGGGCCAAGGGGGGGCCATGCTGATACGGGGAGGCGGCGCACCATGACCGGCAAGAATTGGACGATTTCCGAGAAGGACGACGTAGTCGAGCTCGTCCTGGACATGCCGGAGCGGCGCCACAACGTGCTCTCGAGCGAGGTCTTGGGCGAACTCGACCAAGTGCTTGCCGAGCTCGAGACGCGATCCGCGCGCGGGCTGATCATCCGCTCGGGCAAGCCCGCCGGCTTCGCGGTCGGCGCCGACGTACGCGAGTTCCGGCGCATCCTCGATGCCGCCCGTGCCGCCGAACTCACGCGCGCCGGGCAGATGGTCCTCGATCGCCTTTCCCGTCTCCCTTACCCGTCGGTGGCGGTCATCCACGGACCCTGTCTCGGGGGCGGGCTCGAACTCGCGCTCGCCTGCAGCTATCGCGTCGCCTGCGACGACGAGCGTACGAGCCTCGGCCTGCCCGAGGTCAAGCTCGGCATCCACCCGGGGTTCGGCGGGACCGTGCGGTTGCCGGCCTTGATCGGGGCCTTGCCGGCGCTCTCCCTGATGCTCGGCGGGCGGGCCGTGTCGGCGCGCCGCGCCCGCGGTCTCGGGCTCGTGGACGAGTGCGTCCCTGATCGGCACCTGGACACCGCGGCCCGCACGCTCCTGCGCGACGTGCCCCCCAAGGCGCGCCCCCCCTGGCACCAGGCATGGGTCGGGGCGCCGTTCCTGCGGCCTTACCTGGGCGCGTTCATGCATCGGCGCCTGAAGGCGAAGGTCGACTGCCGTCATTATCCGGCCCCCTGCCGCATCGTGTCCCTCTGGGCGCGCCAGGCCCCGCTCGAGACCGAGGCCTTGTCGTGCGCCGAGATGCTCGTGACCCCCACGAGCCGACACCTCGTGCACCTGTTCGAGGTGTCCGAGGACCTGAAGCGGCGCGCCCGCGAACGGGCCCACGGGATCCAGCGCGTGCATGTGGTGGGCGCCGGCGTGATGGGCGCGGACATCGCCGCGTGGGCGGCCCTCAAGGGCTTCCACGTAAGCCTCCAGGATCGCGCGCCGGAGGTGGTCGCGCGCGCGATCAAGAAGGCCCATGGGCTGTTCGCCGACCGCCTGAAGGGCCGCGCCGCGGAGGCCGCGCGCGACAGGCTGATGCCGGATTTACGGGGGGCGGCCCTGCCGCGAGCCGATCTCGTCATCGAGGCCATCGTCGAAGATCGCGATGCCAAGCGCGCGTTGTTTGCGCAGATCGAGGCGCGGGTGCCGGAAGGGACCATCATGGCGACCAACACCTCCAGCATCCCCCTGGACGAGCTCGCCGCCGGGCTCGCCGTCCCCGGGCGCCTGGTCGGGCTGCATTTCTTCAACCCCGTGGCGAAGATGCCCTTGATCGAGGTGATCGGCGGGACCGCCACCACGCTCGCGACCCTCGCCGCGATGCGCAGCCTCGCCGTCAGCCTCGACCGGCTGCCCGTGGACGTGAAAAGCTCGCCCGGCTTCCTCGTGAATCGCGCCCTCATGCCCTATCTGCTGGAGGCCGTGACCTTGGCGGAGGAGGGCGTGGCGCTCGCCGACATCGACGCCGCCGCCACCGATTTCGGGATGCCGATGGGTCCGATCGCGCTTGCCGACACAGTCGGGCTCGACGTCTGCCTGGCCGTGGCGCAGACGTTGGGCGCGGCCCTCGACATGCCGGTCCCGGCGCTGCTCGCGCGCAAGGTCGAGGCCGGCGCCTTGGGGAAAAAGACCGGCCAGGGCTTCTATCGCTATCCCCCCCCGCGCCGCTCCCCGCTAAGCCGCCGGCCGGCCCCCGACTCGGCGATAGGCGAGCGGCTCATCATGCGGCTCGTGAACGAGGCCGCGCGCTGTTTGCGCCTGGGCATCGTCGGTGACGCCGACATGGTGGATATCGGCCTCGTCTACGGCACGGGCTTCGCGCCCTTCCGCGGCGGGCCGCTCGGCTATGCCGAGGCCCTGGGGGCAAGCGAGGTGCGCGGCCGGCTTCTGGAACTGACCCAGCGCCATGGACCGCGCTTCACGCCCGACGAGGCCTGGTCGCAGGGGGAGTTTCTTGCGCGCCGGTCCCCCAACGCATGAGCGGCCCCCTGTCGAACGCCCCGGCCACGCTGGGCGGTCTGTTTGCCCGCCGCATCGCCACGACCCCCGATGAACCCGCCTACCGGGGTTACGATGGCCGGGGGTGGCGCGCCTGGAGCTGGGGCGAGGCCGGGCGCGAGGTCGCGCGGGCGCGCGCGGCCTTCGCCGCGAGCGGGCTCTCTCCGGGGGATCGCGTGGGCATCTGCGCCTACAACGCCCCCGAATGGGTGTTCTGCGACATCGCGGCCTTGTCCCTGGGCCTCACGGTCGTGTCCCTGTTCTTCAATGACCGCGCGGAGAATATCGCCTACTGCCTGAAGGACGCCGGTGTTCGCTGGCTGTTCATCGATCGGCCGCCGGCCCCCGAAATCCTGGCCTGCGGGCTCCAGGGCATCGTGAGCTTCAAGGAGGTGCGCGGCGTCGTGCCGTTCCAGGAGTGGCTCGCGGCCGGCCGCAAGGCGCGGCCAGCGCCGCGTGAGCCGGATCCCGATGAGCTCGCGACCATCGTCTACACCTCGGGGACCACGGGGCGGCCCAAGGGCGTCATGCTGAGCCACCGCAACATCCTTGCCAATGTCGGGGCCCTGCTCGCCGCGATCCCCGAGGTTGCCGTCCAGCCGCACCGCTTCCTGTCGTTTCTGCCCCTGTCGCACATGCTCGAACGGACCGTCGGGGAGTTCGTGGCGATGGCCATGGGCGCCGAGACCGTGTTCTCGCGGGGCATCTCCGATCTGGGGGCGGATCTCGGCATCGCGCGGCCCACCATCCTCGTGAGCGTACCCAAGATCTTCGAGCGCACCTACGGCAAGATGCAGGAGGAGATGAAGGGATCGCCCCGCCGCGAGCGGCTCGTGGCGCGCGCCTCGGCGGCGGGCCTGGCCGTCTTCGAGGGACGCGCCCGGGGGCTCGAGCGCCTGTCCGCCTGGTTCTATGACGCCCTCGTGGGGCGCGCGGTACGCCGCCGCCTGGGTGGGAAGCTGCGCTACGTGTTCCTGGGGGGCGCCCCGGCATCGCCTCGCCTGCTCGCCTACTTCACGGGCCTCGGCCTGCACTTCCTGCAGGGCTACGGACTCACCGAGACCTCCCCTGTGATCAGCTGTCTTCATCTCGCCGATCGCGATCTCGCCTCGGTGGGCCGGCCGCTCGCGAACCTCACCGTGCGCTTCCTGGACGGTGAGATCTGCGTCAAGGGTCCGAGCATCATGCGGGGGTACTGGAATCATCCCGAGGCCACCGCCGAGACGATCGACGCCGAGGGGTTCCTCCATACGGGAGACCTCGGGCGTCTCGACAACGGTCTCTTGTATCTCACCGGGCGGGCCAAGGACATCATCGTCCTGTCGAACGGGGAAAAGGTGGCGCCGGCCGACGTCGAGCAGGCCATCCTCCAAGACCGCGCCTTCGAGCAGGCGCTTGTGGTGGGGGAGGGGCGGGGCGCCCTGGCGCTGCTTGCCGTGAGCGACATAGAGGACGAGGAAATACTGCGCGATCGCGCCAACGAACAGCTCCACGCCTTTCCGGGATACACGCGGATCCGCCATGTGCTGCGCGTAAACGGCCCCTGGACGATCGAAAACGGCTTCCTCACGCCGACCCTGAAGGTCCGGCGCCAATCGATAGAGGAACGCTACCAGGCCGCCATAGACGGCCTCTACGCGGCCGGACACGACCGCTGAGGGCCGCGGCCCGGGCGCCTTTACGGCCCGCCGCCCTTGACAGCGGCCGCATCCGGCCCCCCTAATCTCCCTATCTCCTTGGAGCGGCGCAATGGACATGGCGAAGATCGGACGCATAGCCTTGGGGGTCTGGGGCCTGGCATGGGCCGTGGCGGCCGCGGCCCAGGCGCCGCAGATCGCGGCCGGCGAATGGCGGATGACGGCCCGCGCGCCCGGTGGCCCCATGCATTACTCGACGTGCCTGCGCGGCGGTCACATAACGGCACGGAAGATCCTGCGCAACGAGGGGAGCCATTGCCGCATGGTCAGCCCCGTGAGCGTCCAGGGGACGCTGATCACCGTAAGCGAGGTGTGCCGCCTGAGCCAGGCGGGCGGCCGCGGGGAGATCCGCGTGCATGTCTCGGCGCGCCTGCGTCTGGGCCCGGGGGGACGGAGCTTCGCGGGCCGCACGCGCGCGGTCATAAGCACGGCCCTGGGCAAGGTGGTCGAGCATCAGCGCATCACCGGCATGCGCATCGGTCCGTGCAAGGGCGGCTCATAAAGCCGCACGGCCGCAGGCGGCGGACCGCCGCGCCGGACCTCTACCGAAGACGCGAGGGCGCTATTCGTCGTTCGCGAAGTCCGAGAGATCTTCCCTGTGCCAGTAGCCCACGCATTCGTCGTAGGCGGAGGCAAGCCACAGGAAGGGCCGATCGGGGAAGCGGGCCTCGAGCGACTCGCGACTCGCCCCGACCTCCAGGATCAGGCGCCCCTCGTCCGTGAGGTGCCTCGATGCGCCCCGCAGTATGGGCAGTACGAGATCGAGCCCGTCGGGGCCCGCTTCGAGCGCCAGCGCGGGCTCGGTGCGGTACTCCCGCGGCAAAGCCGCCATCTCGGCGGTGGAGACGTAGGGCGGGTTGCTCAAAATGAGATCGTAGCGCCGGCCCTCGAGCCCGGCGTAGAGGTCCGAGGCGATGAGACGCACGCGCTCGCCGAGGCCGTGGAGGCGGACGTTGCGCGAGGCGACCTTGAGGGCGTCCTGCGAGATATCGACCGCGTCCACGCTGGCGCCCGGGAAGGCGCGCGCCGCGGCGATCGCGATCGCCCCGCTGCCCGTGCAGAGATCGAGGATGGAGCGGATGTCGGGATCGGCAAGCGGCGAGGCCCCGTCTTCCGGCAGGAATTCGCCGATCAGGGAGCGCGGGACGATGACGCGCCGATCGACGAGGTAGCGGCGCCCCATGAACCATGCCTCGCCAAGCAGGTAGGCGAGCGGCTGGCGGGTGCGGATACGCGCGGCCAGGAGGGTGCGGATACGCGCCACCGCCTTGCGGCCCGGGACCTCGCCGAGCTTTGCCGTAAGCCGGTCCGGCGGGATCTTCAGGGCCCCGGACACGAGCCACGCCGCCTCGTCGCGGACGTCCAGGGTCCCGTGCCCGAAGGCCACGTGCGCGGCCTTGAGCCTGCGCTCCACGTACAGGACGTGATCGCGGACCGTGCGCGGGGCGCCGTAGACCATCAGCGACCGTCCCGTTCCGGGATCGTGCCGGCCGTCAGTGGCGGGCCCTGGATGCGCCGCGCCCCGCGATCTGGCCGCGGAGGCTTGCGTTCACGGCACGTCCGGCAAGGCCCCGCGCTCACGGTGGATTGTGAGGTGGGCGCGATCAGGCCGACCGATCCGGGGGTGGCAGGTAGTGTTTGGGGTAGGGGGCGCGCGCCACGCCGGTATCGATCGCGGCTTGCGCGACGGCCGGAGGGACCCGGTCCCGCAGACGCGGGTCGAGGGGCTTTGGTATGAAATAGTCCGCGCCGAACTCGAGGCTATCGAGGCGGTAGGCGCGCATGACCTCGGCCGGCACCGGCTCTTTCGCGAGCGCGCTCAGGGCATGCACGGCGCCAAGCTGCATGGCCTGGTTGATGGTCCGGGCGCGCACGTCGAGCGCGCCGCGGAATATGAACGGAAAGCCCAGGACGTTGTTCACCTGGTTCGGGTAATCCGAGCGGCCGGTGGCCATCACGAGATCCGCGCGCGCGGCATGCGCGACCTCGGGCAGGATCTCCGGGACCGGATTGGCGAGCGCGAACACGATCGGGCGCCCCGCCATGCTCTGCACCATCGGCGCGTCCACGAGATCGGCCGCCGCGACACCCACGAAAACGTCGGCCCCCTTCATGGCCTCGCGCAAAGTCCTGAGCGGTGTCACATGGGCGAAGGGGCGCTTGTACTCGTTCAGGTCGGCGCGTTCACTGTGCACCACGCCGCGGCTGTCGACCAGGATGATGTTTTCCACGGCCGCGCCCAGGCTCATGAGCAGCCGCATGGAGGTGATGCCGGCGGCGCCCGCGCCGAGACAGACGATGCGCGCGGTCTTCAGGGATTTTCCCTGGAGTTCGAGGGCGTTCAACAGTCCTGCACAGACGATCACCGCGGTTCCGTGCTGATCGTCGTGGAAGACCGGGATCGAGAGGCGCTCGCTCAGGGCCTTTTCGATGGCAAAGCAGGCGGGCGCGGCGATGTCTTCGAGGTTGATGCCCCCGAAGGTCGGCTCGAGCGCCGCCACGACCTCGATGAACTGTTCCGGGGACCGGGCGTTGATCTCGAGGTCGAAGACGTCGATGTCCGCGAATCGCTTGAAAAGGACGCCCTTGCCTTCGAGGACCGGCTTCGCGGCCAGCGCCCCGACGTTCCCGAGACCCAGGACCGCGGTCCCATCGCTCACCACCGCCACCAGGTTGCCCTTGGCGGTGTAGCGGTAGGCATCCTCGGGGTCGGCCGCGATGGCGCGCACGGGCTCCGCGACGCCCGGCGTGTAGGCGAGCGCCAGGTCGCCTTGCGTTTCACACGGCTTCGTCGCTACGACCGCGATCTTGCCCGGGGGGCTTGCGGCATGATACGAGAGCGCCGCTTCTCGTGCCTTCTCCGTCATGCCAGTCCGCGTCTACTTGCCGCGCAGACCGTACTTCTGACGGAACTTCTCGACGCGCCCGGTGCTGTCGACGATCTTTTGCTTGCCCGTGTAGAACGGGTGGCAGACCGAGCAGACTTCGACGGCCAGGTCATGGCCCAGCGTGGAGCCCGTCTTGAAGGCATTCCCGCACGCGCAAGTGACCGTGATGGTGTGATACTCGGGATGGATTTCGGCTTTCATGGTGCGCCTCGGTAAGGGCGTTATGCTGATACAAAGACCGCGCACTATAAGGAAAACCCCGGATCCGCGCAAGTCCCGCCCTTGCTTGCCGCGCCAGGGCATGCCTGAACCCGCCCCCCGCTTCGACACGTGCCGGGCCCCGAAACGGGATTCGGGCGAAGCGGAAAGGCGGGGCGCGCCATCCCGCGCCCCCATGAAGCGTCTTTCGGTCGCTCGCAAGGCCTTTCGGGGCCCGCGCGGATCACCGCCCCCCGACCCTGGCAGGCCAGGTCGCCCGAGACCCGGGTCTCCCCGCCCTGAAGAGACCGGACAGGCCAGTGACGCCCGAAGCCTTCCGTGCGCGCTCATGGGGGCCAAGGCCCGGCGGCGCGCGATCGGCGAGCGGCGTGGCCGGCCAACGCCGATCTATGGCTGGCCGATCATGCGTCGGTAGGCGGTCCGCAGGGCCTGGGCATCGCCGACGTTGCCGGGGAAGATCACGACCGGCATCCGCGGGTGCCGCGGGTGATCCGCGGGGCAGCAGACCACGGAGCAGCCCGGTACGATCTGGCCTACGACCTCGCAGCTGTCCAGGGCGAGCCCCGTGCTCAGGACGTCGTTGGACGTGATCCCTCCCTTACTGATCAGAAAACCCGTGGTCTGCGGCAGGGACTGTACGATACGCATCAGGAAGCCGGAGACCGCCACGCCGAACCGCAGACGCTCCTCGCGGCTCGCGAACTGGCGCTCCTCGCGGCTCGTGAAGAGGACCGCGGTCTTGTGCGCCTCGTGCGCGGCGTCGATCTCGCCCAGGATCCGGGCCGCGAAGGCGTCATCCGCCTTGGCGGCGCACCCGACGTCGATCTCGACCGCCGATACGGTGGGTTCGTTCAGGAGCGCGCTCAGCTGCTCGGTGGTTTTGCGCACATGCGAGCCGACTACGACCACCCCCACGGGCCCCCGCGCATAGCCCGACATCGCCTCCGGAGGGACGGGTTGGGGGGGAAGCTTCGCAAACGACGTGAGCAGGCTCGCCGCGCTGCGAAACAGGAAACGCCGCCCGGCATCGACGGCCTCGTCGACGGCGCGGGTGAATTGGTCGAGATCGCCCTGCTCGACGGCGTCGACCACGCAACAGGCGTTGTCGGCAAGCTGCCGTAGGCGCGCGCCGCAGCCGGCGCGCACCTCCGACAGCGCAAAGAGCGTCACTTCGCCGGCCCCTATGCGCCCACGGGTCTTCTCCGCGACATATTCGCGAAGGTCGCTGTTGCGATAGCCAAAGACGGTGTCGCGCGCGAACTCCGTCTCGTGCGCGGGTACCGGGACGCCGTCCATCAAAACGTAGTGGCGCCCGCCGCGCGTCACGCGCCCGCCCTCGAAGAATGCCGGGATGAGGAAGTGGGCGTCGAAGGGACCCAGCTCCTCGGTCATGACGTCGGTCTCGACCGGGTAATGGCCGCGCAGGGTCGAGTCCGAGCGGCTGACGAAGATGGGGCGTATCGTCAGGCCTTCGCGCGCCAGGTCATCGAGGGCCTCCCGCAGGTTGCGGCACACCGTGCGCACCGTGCCGGCGGCCTCGTCGGGCCCCATGCTGCGCGTGTTCGTCAGAATGAAGAACAGCGGGCCCTCGGCGCGCAAGGCCTTCGTAAGCGTGGCCTTGTCCCAGCGGGTGAGCAGGAGGCAGGAATGGACGGTCTGTGATCCCGTCGGGTCATCGTCCAGAACGATGACCTTGCGCCCCCCCTCGCCTCGGGTGCCCACCTTATTCGCCCATCGCCAGGACCTGGGCCGCGATACTGTCCGCGTCGAGCCCGTTATAGTTCAAAAGCTCCCCTGGCTGCGCCGTGGTGTCGCCGCGTCTCCATGCCAGGGTGGCGCGCCGCGGGCTCCTTGTGCGCAACAGCACGGGCTCGAGCGAACCGGAGGGGCCGCCGCTCACCGCGACCAGGCGGTCGCCGTCGAAGAGCCGCGCGAACCGCGCGTCGTCCATGAAGCCGCGGTCGGGCTCGGCGACGGTTTCGGCGGCCACGTCGGAGGGCCGATACAGCTGCCGGGGGTTGACGACCGCCACTATGCGCACCCCGAATCCCTCGGCCTCCAGCCGATCCTTGGCGGCAAACACCGACAGCAGGATCATGTCCCCGGCCGCCGCCAACACGACCCGGCCGCGGCGCCCCTGCGGCCCCTCGTAGAGGACCGCCGCGCCCTCGCGTACCGCGCGCCGCGCCGCCTCGACCGTCATGTAGATCGGAAGGGGGCTCTTGGAGGCGATGATGGCCATGCCCTTGTTCCAGCTGGTCGCCGCATACTCGTAGGCCGCCTGCGCGGCGTTGGCATCGGGCGGGAACAGCAGGTAGACGTTGCCGTTACGCATCTGGGCTGCGATGTAATTCTCGATCTCCGGCCGCTGGTGGGTCCAGCCATTGCGCCCCTGCTCGAGGGCGCCCGCGGTAAATAGGCAGACGGCCGATGGCGTGCGCCGCCGCAGCTCGGCCATGGCCTGGGTCACGGTCTGATAGATGGGCCAGCCGTTGATGGCGAAGGACTCGTAGGACAGCCACAGGCTGCGACCGCCGAACAAAGCGAGCCCCGCGGCAAGTCCCGCGCACGCGTCCTCGCTCAGCGGCTCGTAGACCTGCCCCCCGGGCTCCTGGTTGTAGAGGGGGTCCGAGGTCGGGTGCCGGATCTTCAATGCGTCGTTGATGTTTTTGAGCCCCGAGGCCTCGTTGCCGTCGGCGTTGGTGACGACGAATCGCGAGTCACGGCCGCCCACCCACGCGACCAGCGCCCCCACCGCCGTGGACGACACCGCCTTCTCGGTCGCACCGTACTCCTTGATCGGAAAGGCGCCCAGGTCGTGGAGCGCGAGGGTCTTCTCCGTCACCATCGTCTGGGCCGCCGGACCGCCGCCCGCCCGCCTGAAATTCTCCCGCACCAGGGCCCAGGCCTCGGGGCTCAGGGCCCGCGCCGCGAGCGCCGCCTCGATGTGCGGCTTATCCAGCGTGTCGCCCGCGTAGAGGTTGTGCGACTTGGCCCCGTGCGCGTGGACGCCCGCGCCCTTCAGCTGCTTGATGATGAAGGCGGTGAGCGTTCCGCCAAGCGCGCTGCGCGCGGCCTCGTCGGCCGCGGCCAGCACCGCCTGGGCAAACGCCAGGCGCCCGGCGAAGGAAAACCGGGTCGAGTCCACGTAGCGTCCGGCCTGGCCCGCGTCATCGAAATCCTTGGCGTCGATAAGGACCACGCGCCCGAAGCCGTGGGCCTCGAAGTAGCGGCGCATATCGTCGTTGGAAAGTTCCGACACCATGGAATGGTGTTCCTGGCTGAAGCCGTTCCAGACGAGCGTGGGCAGGAAATTCGTGGCCGCCGGGTAACTCGTGTGAAAGTGCTTTATGGCGCTCAGGACGTAAGGCTCGCCAAGCCCGCCGTCGCCTATCGTCACGGGGAAAAGCAGTCCCGGATGCAGAAGGGCCCCCGCCATGGCGAAGTGCTGGCCCTGACCCAGGGGGCCCGCGGGCGCCAGTATCCCCGGGATCGCCCCCGACAGGTGCCCGAGCAATCCATGCTGTTCCCGGAAGCGGTCCATGAGGTCGGCCATGGTGTGGATCCCGAGCCCTTCCAGCGATCCGTCCAGGAACATGGCGCTGTAGAAGCCCGGCGCGTGATGGCCGACCTCGGTGACGATGTGCGTGTGCCCGAGCATGACAAAAGACGCGTAGGCCTCGGCGCTGGACGCGAAGCCCCCCGGGTGTCCGGAGGCCTTGGACGCGCACATCTGCAGCGTGACGTAGCGCAGGGCGTCGGCCATGAGCAGGGTCTGGTAGGCGGCCTCCCGGGAGCCCGCATCCTTGACCGCCCGGGCGTCTTCGGGAATGGCCGGGCGCGAGCCGAGCTCCGCGAAATCGGGCCAGGGCGCGCCGAAGGATTGCATCCCGGCGCAGAAAGCGGGCGCGGTGGACGAGGAAGCGCTCTTTGAGGTCATGAACAGTCTCGGGCCTGGAAGGGATTTGCTACTTTAAGGAGAGATGGGGTGCGAGGCAAGGCGGGAGGCCAAGAAAAAAAGGCGCACAGGCCGCATGGAAAATAGGCCGGTGCGCCCGAGAGGCGACTTCGAGGTCGGCGCGAGCCGTCTTCGTTCAGGGGCGCCCAAGGGCGCCCGGCCCCGGAGTTTCTTGGGGGTTCCGGCGGGCCGCGGGGCGCGGGACAGGCGAGCGTTTCGCTTCCGCGCGCACGGCCGGGCGCCTTAGTCGGTCGCGAACCCTTCGCGCTTGGCGTCTTGTCTCAGATAGCGCTGGATGCCGGTGGCGTAGATCGTGCCCCATTGCGCGCGCAGCCCCGTATCGACGTTCCGGTACTGGCTGGCATGCCCGGCCACCAGAGGCTTGCCGTGCGCGAAGCGTTTGCGCAATCGCGCCATGGCCTTCTCCCCGGCCGGGCTCAAGAGGGCGCGCACGATGGTCGCGCGGACCGTCTCGGGAAGTTTGGCGCTGAGCGAAAAGCCCTGGTTGGGGAAGTGACGGCTGCGCCTCAGGATCGTCACCTTCGTATGGTTGGGGTCCAGGTAATGGAGGCTCAGCCTCGGGCCTATGCCGAGAGTGCATTGACGGTCGGTCACGGCCTTGAAGATCTTCTTCCATCCATGCATGTTGTGGATATAGGGTTGGCGGGCGGGGTTCGGGAAAAGGCCCGTCACCCAGAGCGTCCCGAAATTCGGCACGGGCGGGGCGCAGAGCACGGCCCCGGTGGCGGCCCCCTCGAGGGTCTTCACCGACGACCCCTTCCAGGTGTAGAGGCGCCAGTCCTGCGTTTGCGGCACGCGCGGCCCGAGTGTCTGGTGGAGATAGTGCAGGCGCCACGAAATGAACTGCGGGCCGTCGAAGTAGATGTCGCCGCGATCCTTCCAGATCCAGAGCTCATAGGTGAGCCAGCCGTCCGGATGTCTGTAGACCACCGGGTGATGGAGCACCTTCGTGAGGAAGGCCGCGACTGGCCCGTAGTCGCGCAGCCCGCGCGCCGCGGTCTCGCGTGGTGCCGCGACCAAAACATAAGGCTTGGTCGCCACGACCGCCGCCTGGGCGCCGGACCAGATGGTTGCCGTCGACGCCGCGGCCGCCATCAGCGCGCGCGCCGCCCCCCACGATTTTTCGTGCTTCATATCCTTACTCCCACACCAGGGTGATTATCTTCATAAAACCCGCAAGGTCTAAGCCGGTAACTCTAGCAGGTCTTCGCCCAAGAGCCAGAGAGGGTCCTCGTGCGCGCCGCGGATGCCGTGCGGGAGGGCGACGGGCGTCTCCGCCTTCGATCCGGGCGCGACGCGGGCGCTATCCCTTTCGAAGCGGGGGCATGCGCCACGCCCATAAAAAAAGGCGCACAAGCCGCATGGAAAATCGGCTTGTGCGCCCCGGGCGAGACGGCGCGTGGCCGTCTCGCCCGCTAGTACCTCCTACGGACGGCGCAGCCCATCCTGGTTCAGGATGCGCGTAAAGATGGGCGACTCCAGGGTCTTGATGAAGTCCCGGCGCGCCGCGCGCTGGCGAGCCGTGAAGTGCCCCTTGATGCGGATCAGGTAGGTGGTGTCGATCTTGTTACCCGGGAGCGGCCGCGGATCGGAGACCGTGCCGCCGAGCGGGACCAGCGTGAAGACATGGGGGAACACGGCCTTCGTGTACTTGCCGAGCTGGTACATGATGACCGCCACATCCGCCTTGCCGTAGGCCACCGACCACGGCTCGTCCCGGTGATGGATGCGCGCCCCGATAAGCCATTTGTCCTTCACGCGGCTGTTGAAGATCGCGTTGAACAGGCGATTCGCGGTCCAGCCCTTCGGCGGGTGCGGGTCGTGTTTGGCGATCTCGTAGATCGTGCTCGCGTAGTTCAGGAAGGCGCCCGGCTCGTTATAGGGGTTGGGGGTGACGAGATGCACGTTCGGCCGGCCCAGGTCCCACACGCTGTGGATATGCAGCGGGTTGCCGTGCTTCACAAGCAGGACGTTGCCGCGGCTCTTCATGATCGCCATCGGCTTGCCTTCCGTAAACCCATGGGCCTCGAGCTTATGTATGAGCCGCGGCGCCGCGATGGCCACTTCGGGCCGGCAGTGCAGATAGAAATTGCCGAAGCTCAAATCGTCGTGATGCAGCAGTTGGGGAAACGCGACCGGCGGACTCGTCGTGTAGTACCAGCTCCGGATGGTCCTTCCGTAGCGCGGCAGAAGCACTTTGCGCCAGAGCGTGTTCAGCGCCATGTGGTAGTTGCCTTCGGTGGACACCACCAGATCCACCTTGCGGCAGGCGCCCCTTTCGATGCTGCCGTGCAGATCAAAAAGAAGGTCCGCGGTCGGATCGGTGAGGTCGGCGGCCGCGGGACGCGCGTTACGCGGCCACATCAGCATCTTGGGCGCGTTGACCACGGGGTGGCCGTGAATGGCGGGCGCCCCCGGAACGTGCGGTATGCCCTTGGCAAAGGCGCAGGTCGTTGCAGCGGTGAGAAGCACTCCTCCCAGGAGAGTTTTCCATTTATTTTGTTTCATGCTCCGTCCTTTTTTATTGGTTTCCGTGTGTCAGGGAGCAACCTGTTGACCGGTCGCGAACCCTTCGCGTTTAGCGTCTTGCTTAAGGTAGCGGTCGATGCCGGACGCATAGACCGTGCCCCACTGCGCATCAAGACTCTGATCCACGTTCCGATACTGGCTGGCATGCCCGGCGACCAGGCGGCGGCCGTGTGCGAAACGTTTGCGCAACCGCATCATGGCCTTTTCTCCCTCCGGGCTCAAGAGTGCGCGCACGATGGCTTCACGCGCGCTCTTTGGGAGCTTCCGGCTTATGGTAACGGCCTGGTTGGGGTAGTGGGGGCTGCGCTTCAAGATCGTCACTTTCCGGTCGTTCGGGTCCAGGTAGTGAACGCTTAGGCGCGGCCCCACGCCCAGCATGCATTGATGGCTGGCCACGGCCTTGAATATCCGTTTCCACCCATGCATGTTGTGGATGTAAGGCTGACGGGCCGGGTTCGGAAAAAGGCTCGTCACCCAAAGGGTTGCGAAATTGGGCACGGGCGGCGCGCACAGCATGGCCCCGGTGGCGGCGTCCGCGAGGTTCTTCACGGGCGAGCCCTTCCAGGTATAAAGCCGCCAGTCCTGGGGCTGCGGAATTCGTGGTCCGAGCGTTTGGTGAAGGTGGTGGAGCCGCCACGCCCCGAACTGCGGACCATCGAAATAAATGTCTCCGTAATCCTTCCATATCCAAAGTTCGTAGGTAAGCCACCCATTCGGATGCTTATAGACGACCGGATGATGCAGGACCTTCGTCAAGAAGGCGGCGATCGGCCCATAGTCCCGCTGGCCCCGCGCCACGGTCTCGCGCGGTGCCGCGACCAGGAGGTAGGGCTTGGTCGATACGACCGCGGCGCGCGCACCGGGGCAGAACGCCGGAGCCGCCGCCCAGGCCAGGGCGCAGAGCGCCGCCCGTAATCTTGCATATCTCATGTCTCGAGGTCCTCTCCCCCTTGATTGGGCCGCAAGGGCCCGGAAAACCCACTTTAGCAGGTCCCGGCCGAAGGGCCAGGACGCCATCGCGCTATCCCGCGGGCGCCGGGACGACCCCCGGGGGCGGCGGCCGCGATTCGATGACCGACGAACCGCGATGATTCCCAAAATAACGGACTCATGGTCGAATGGCGCGCGAGACCCTTGATTCGTATGGTGTCCCCCGTTTTCCGTGGCAACGGCGCAGGCGCGACGGCCCCTCGCCGGTCGGCCCTTGCTTCGGCATCGGCGCGGCCACCCCTGCGGCGCGCCGTCGCGAACCGTTCGAGGCTGCAAAAGATATTCCCACATTCGCCGCGCGCGTATCCGCCGGCCGTCATGACATCGTTTACCGCGTCACGCGAAAAACTCCGCCGTTCAGGGCGGAGATGGACGGCGCGGAAGCCCGGTTATGTGAACGCTTTTCGGTCCGGGGTCGCCCACCGAGACGCGGCCGTCGCGCGTCATTTCGAGCAAGGACCGTCCTTGCGCCGGTCGTCTTCCCCGCCATCATGACGTCGACGGCCCTGCGGCGTTTTGCGCGCGCGACATGAGCGGCTCCGGGCGCGGGCGGCGACCGCTGCCCGCCTGTTCGCCTCGGCCGCCCGAGTCGGCATCCGCCCCCACGACCTCGGCGGTCGGCGGCGCGATGGCGCGCGAGCCCCCGACGAACCCGGACGTCGCCTCGTGCGCCTCCCCGGCCGCTTGCGGCGGGTGCGGGGGCAGGCCGCGCGCGACGGGCCTCGAGGCGTCCCTTCCACGCAGGCGTCCCGCGCCTTTCCCGGGAGGCCCGCCCGCTTCTCGCCACAAAGCCCGTAATCGCGGCCGGCGTCCGTTGCGGCATCGTGGAGATCCGACGGGCGCGTGCGCCCCGATGGAGCTCCTCCTTGCGCTCCCCTTCGCGTTTCCCCGGGAGGCACCCCCGGTCGCCCGGCGGTGGCGGAGGGGAGGGAAGACGAATCCATCCCCGCGATTGGTCGCGACCGGGGCCGTGCCGTCGGGCGGCCCCCGCTCGCAGGCCTTGCGCGCCTGGGCCGCCCGCCTACGATGGACGCATTCCAAAGGCGACGACGCCCCGGGTGACCGTTTTCTCCCGGCCCATCGGTGGCGCCCCCGCCCGCCCAAGGCCCGGGTGTCGCGGGCGGCCCGCAGGGCCCAGCGCCGTCCTTTACCCCGTAGGGGGCGGCCGCTATACTCCTCGCCAGAGCTCGCCGGCTTTTTGAAGTATCGAACGATCACGGCTTCGGACGCACGAGCGCAGCGTAGGTTGCGGGAAATCAACGATCATGGCAGCGTCGCAGGCCGCAAAACGCGTTCTCGTGGTCCACTACTCGCAAACGGGCCAGCTCGCGCGGGCCGTCCAGTCCTTCACGGCCCCTCTTCGCGCCTGCCCGGGCATCGAGGTCGTGGACGCGCCCATCGTCCCTCGCGAGCCCTACCGGTTCCCGTGGAGATTCCTCGATTTTCTCGACACCTTTCCGGAGTGCGTCTATCTGGATCCGCCGGCGATCGCGCCCGTGGCCTTCGATCCGGACGAGCGCTTCGATCTCATCATCCTGGCCTACCAGGTCTGGTTTCTGTCGCCGTCTCTGCCCATGACGGGCTTTCTGGGGTCGGACGCGGCCCGGGTGCTCGCGGGAAAGCCGGTCATCACGCTCATCGCCTGCCGGAACATGTGGCTCACCGCCGAGGCGAAGATGGTCGCGCTCCTCGAACGATGCGGCGCGCGGCTTATCGACAACGTGGTGCTGGTCGACCGGGGGCCGCCGTGGAGCACCTTCATCACGACCCCGCGCTGGCTTTTGACCGGACGCAAAGACGCCTTCTGGAAGATCTTTCCCGAGGCTGGCGTGAGCGCCGCGGACATCGAGGGGGCGGCGCGGTTCGGGCGCGCCTTGAGCGTCGCGCTCCCCTTGCTCTCGGGGGCGCCCACTCAAAGCCTGCTGCGCGGCCTGGGCGCCGTGCGCGTCGACCCTCGCTACATCGCCAGCGAACGCATAGGTCACCGGAGTTTCCTGCTCTGGGGGCGGCTCCTGCGGCGTATCGGCCCTCCGGGCTCGCGTCCACGACGGGCGGTCCTGGTGCTTTACGCCGTGTTCCTCGCGACCATGATCGTGACCGTGTTGCCCTTGACCCTGGCGGCGGCGTGGCTTCTGCGGCCTTTCCTGTCGGGGCGCCTGCGCGAGGCGGCGCGGCGTCTCGAGGCCCCTTCCGGCAGCGAGTGCGATCGCTGTGGTGACTTTCTGTGAACAAGTCCTTGCTGCGACCCGTCTTCATTACCGCCCTGGGCGCCTTCTTCCCGAACGCGCCCGTGGACAACGACACGATGGAGGCCGTGCTCGGCCTGGCCGGAGGCGTGCCGTCCAGGGCGCGCCGGCTGGTCCTGGCAAGAAACGGCATAAAGCAACGCTTCTACGCCATCGACCCGAAGACCCGCGCCCTCACGCACAGCAACGCCGACATGGCCGCCGAGGCGGTGCGGAGCGCGCTCGCGCGCGCCTGCGTGCCCCTCGCGCATGTGCACTGCCTAGCCTGCGGCACCAGCAGCCCGGATCAGCTGAAGCCCGGCCATGCGCACATGGTGCAGGGCGCGCTCGCCGCGCCCCCCATGGAGGTGAGTTCCATCGCGGGTGTCTGCACGGCGGGCGCCACCGCCCTTAAGTATGCCCACATGGCGGTCGCCGGAGGCGGCGCGAACATCGCCGTGAGCACGGGCTCGGAACTCGCCTCGAGCTTCATGCGCGCCGAGAACTTCGACGCCGAGCCTGACGTCGAGAGCCTCGAGCGGCGACCGGTACTCGCCTTCGAGCAGGACTTCCTGCGCTGGATGTTGTCGGATGGCGCGGGTGCCGCCGTCCTGGGCGCGGTCCCCGCGGCCTCGGGCCCGTCTTTGCGCATCGACTGGATCGATTGCCTTTCCTACGCCGGTGAACTCCCCGTGTGCATGTACAGCGGCGCGGACAAGGACGCGGACGGACGCCTGCGCGGCTGGCGGGAGGTGTCGCCCGCGGTGGCGAGCCGCGAGCGGTATTTCACGGTCAAACAGGATACGCGTCTGCTCGACCGGCATATCGTCGAGGCCGCCGTCACGCGCCCCCTGGCGGCGATCGCCGCCCGACGCAGGCTCATGGCGCGGGACGTCGACTGGTTCCTGCCCCATTATTCCTCCGAGTACTTCCGGCCGCTTTTGAGCAAGGCCCTCGAGGCCATCGGTTTTCCCATCCCCCAGGAGAAGTGGTTCAGCAATATGCCACAGAGGGGCAACGTCGGTTCGGCCATGATGTATGTGATGCTCGAGGAACTCCTGTACGCGGGCGCCCTCGAAAAAGGTCAGCGCCTCCTCTGTCTCGTGCCGGAGAGCGCGCGCTTCGCGACCTGCTATGTGCACCTCACGGTCGTCTGAGCGAAAGGCCCGGGCATGAAGGCGAGCGAGGTCCCGCAGGACGATTCGATCCTCGAGGGGCGGCGGCGCGCTTGTTACGCCGAGGATGCGCAGGGCCGCTACGTCGTGGTGGCAAGCCGCGGCTGGGAGGTGGAGCGCATCGTCAACGAGCACGCCCGGGACGCGTTGCGGGAGGAGCTGGAGGCGGTCCGCCTTCAGGTGGTGGCGGGGAAGGCGAGCGTCCTTGCCTACCATATGACGGCCTGCCAGATGGATTACCGGCTTCTCGCGGCCAATACGGGGCTTGCGCGCTTTCGCGTGCGCAGACACCTGCGCCCCCGGACTTTCGCGCGGCTCCCCCCGCGCGTGCTCGAGCGCTATGGCCGCGCGCTCGGCCTGCCGGTCGAGGCGCTGCTGCGCCTGCCGGGGACCGATCGATGAGCGCCCCGCGTTCTTTCCCGCATCGGCATTCGGGGCATTGCGAAACCGGCACGCTCGGGGCGCTTTTGCGCGACCGGGGGCTGGACCTGCCCGAGCCCTTGTGGTTCGGCATGGGGAGCGGGCTTTTTTTCCTGCACACGGGACTCCTGAGGGTCGGGGGGCTTCCGGTGACCGCCTACCGCGTGGCGCCGCTTGCCATCGTGCGCAACGCCACCCGTCGCCTCGGCATCCGCATGCGCTATGAGCGTTTCCGCGACGACGGGGCGGCGGCGCGCCGTCTCGAGGAGCTTCTGTCCCAGGGGCTCGCGGTAGGCCTTCAGGCCTGTGTCTACTGGCTCCCGTATTTCCCTTCGACGATGCGTTTCCAGTTCAACGGCCACAACCTCGTGGCCTTCGCGCGCGACGACGCGGGCTATTGGCTGAGCGACACTGTGTTCGAGGAGGTCGTCCACTGTCCGCCCGAGGCGCTCGCCCGTGCGCGGTTCGCGCGCGGCGCCTTCGCCCCGCGCGGTCTCCTGTATTACCCGGAATCGATACCCGCCGATCCCGACATCGGAGGCGCCATACGCGCGGGCATCCGGTCGACCTGTCGACAGATGCTCGATATTCCGCTCCTGCCCCTGGGCGTGCGCGGCATACGGGCGCTCGGGCGCGATATCGGCCGCTGGCCCGCGCGCCTGGGCACGGACCGGGCCCGCGCGCAGGTCGCACAGATCGTGCGCATGCAGGAGGAGATCGGGACAGGCGGCGCGGGCTTTCGTTTCCTGTTTGCGGCGTTTCTCGCCCAAGCGGCCACGCATCTTGCGGTCCCCGGTCTGCAGGACTTATCCCGGGAGGCGACCGCCATCGGGGACGAGTGGCGGCAGTTCGCGCTGGTGGGTGCCCACATCTGCAAGGGCGCGCGGACCGATGCCGGCGCCTATGGGGAGCTTGCGGCGCTTCTGACCGGCCTCGCCGCCCGCGAGGAGCGCCTGTTTCGGGAGCTGAGGGCGGCGACATGAGCGCGCCCTTGTCTGGCCTCGCCCGGCGCGCGCTGCTAATCTCTTGAAAATGGCCGCCCTGTCCTCCACA
The DNA here is from genome assembly GCA_021816425.1 of Pseudomonadota bacterium. GTDB lineage: Bacteria > Pseudomonadota > Gammaproteobacteria > Acidiferrobacterales > Acidiferrobacteraceae > Acidiferrobacter. Next base: position 44,685 of record JAKAXT010000004.1, read on the forward strand.
CCCGCCCCGGAGCCGCTTGCGCCGCCGCCCGCCCAGACGGATCCCGCGGTCGACATTCAGGACCTCTTCGGCCGTTACCGGCGCGCCGATCGCGATAGCATCGAGGGCGTGAGCCTGGCGGTGAGGAAGGGCGCGCTGCTCGGACTGCTCGGGCCCAACGGGGCGGGCAAGACCACCCTGCTCAACATGCTCTGCGCCCTCATGCGTCCGCGCGCCGGCACCATCGCGGTCCATGGTCTGCGGTTCGCGCAGGCCCCCGACGCCTACAAGGATCTGATCGGGCTCGCCCCCCAGTCGCTCGCGCTCTATCCGCGCCTCACCGCGCGCGAGAATCTCGAGACCTTCGGGCGCCTGAGCGGGCTTTCCGGCGTCCGGCTTCGCGAGCGCGTGGCGTTTGGCTTGGAGTTCGCGGGGCTCCAGGATCTTTCCCACAGGCGGGTGGAGACCTATTCCGGCGGCCAGCAACGACGGCTGAACCTTGCCACGACGCTGTTGCCCGATCCGCCGGTCCTCGTGCTGGACGAGCCCACGGTCGGCATCGACCCCCAATCCCGCCACGCCATCCACGAGAACCTCCGGGCCCTGAACCGCGCCGGCAAGACCATCATCTACACCTCCCATTATCTGGATGAGGTCGAGCAGCTGTGCGACGAGATCGCGGTCCTCGACGGGGGGCGCCTCATCGCCCAGGGCGCGATCGGCGCGCTGCTTGCGCGCTTCACCGGCAAGCGCATCGAGCTGCGCTTCGATCCCCGCAGCGTGGAGGCCGCGGCCGATATCCTGCGGACCATGGCCGGAGTCGAGGACGTGACGATCGCATCGCCGCAGCTTGCGCTCGTCACCGACGACCCCTATCGGCGGTTGCCGGCCATTCTGAAGAGGCTGGCGCACGCCCGGATCCGGCCGCTCTCTGTGGCCGTCGGCGCGCGCGATCTGGAGCAGGCCTTCCTCGCCCTCACCGGCACGCAATTGCGGGACGAGCCGTGAGGCGGGCGGCGCAGCTGCGGGGGGCCTTGGTCAAGGAGACGCTCGGGCTTCTGCGCGACAAGGAGGCCCTGCTCATGCTGATCGTCATGCCCGCGGTCTTCGTGCTCATCATGTCGCTTGCGCTGCAAGACACCTTTCGCCAGAACATCCCAAGGCCCATGCATCTCGTATTCCTGGCGGGGCAGGGGGCGGGTCCGGGACGGCTGCTCGCGGCGCTCCGGCGCGAGCATTCCCTGGCGGTATCCGCGCAGGTCTCGGGCGACGATCGCGCCGAACGCGCGCGCGCGCGTACCTTGGTGCGCGAGGGCCATGCCGCGCTTGCCGTGGTGTTGGGGAGGGCCCGACACAAGGCCGTGCCGCCCACGGCGGTCCTCTACGTAAATCCGGCGCTCCCGGCGCAGATGCGCGCCCTCGGGATCTCGCTCGTGCGCCGCGCCTTCGCGCGCGTCGCGGCCGACCGCCTGGCGTCCATCGTGCGTCGTGTCGCGCCTCACGGCCGCGGTGCGGGCCCCGAGCCCCTCGCGCGGCCTGCCCGCCTTGTCGTGGCCAAGGGCGGGCTCGATGGCGCGCCCGTGCCCACGTCCGCGCAGCAAAACGCGCCGGCCTGGGCGCTGCTCGCGATGTTTTTCCTGACCGTGCCCCTGTCGGTCGCCGTGATCAAGGAGCGCCAGCAGGGCATCATCACCCGCCTGCGCGCGCTGCCCGTGCCCTCATGGGTGCTGCTCGCCGGCAAGATCCTGCCGTATTTCCTGATCAATACCCTTCAGCTGCTCATGGTCCTGGGCGAGGGCATGTACGTCCTGCCGCTCCTTGGGGGCGATGCGCTCACCGTCGGCCATGCCCCGTTCGCCCTCGCGCTGGTCGCGGCGGCCGCCAACCTGGCGGCCATAGGCTACGGCCTGCTGCTTGCCACCTTCGTTCAGAGCCAGGAGCAGGCCACGAGTTTCGGGGCCGTGTCCGTCTTGATCATGGCCGCGATCGGTGGCATTTTGGTTCCGAAGATGGTGATGCCGGCGGCCATGCAGGAGCTTTCGGTGATCTCGCCCATGTCGTGGGGGCTGGACGGGTTCCAGGCGATCTTCGTCCGCGGTGACGGCCTGGCCGGCGTCCTGCCGGATACCTTGCGCTTGCTCGGGTTTGGCGCGGTCTGCCTCATCGTGGCCGCCGTGCGATTCCACCGCGAGCTGCGGCCGCAATAAGGAAGGGTGGGGATGGGCGGAGCGACGGGTGAGGTTCGCGATGAGCTCGTGGTTGCACTAAAGCAGTTGATCGCGACGGCCTGCAACCGGCCGGAGCCCCCGGAGTCCTTGGATGAGGATGCGCCGCTCCTCGGGCCCGCGAGCCCCTGGGGGCTCGACTCCCTGGACGTCCTTCAAATCAGCCTGGCATTGAGCCGGCAGTACGCGATCCGCATCGAAGACAGCAAAGAGGCGCGCCGCGCCCTGGGCTCCGTGCGGACGCTCGCGCTCTATCTCCAGGCCGCCGGTGCCGCGTGATGTGAGGGCAAGCTTCGCCGATTGGCATATGCGGACCCCCTTCGGGCCGGGACGCGCGGAGGTCGTGCGGGCCTTGCGCGAAGGCAGGGGCGCGCCGGCGCGGGGGTTGCCGGCGTTCCCAAACCACGACCGGGGTGATCTCACGGCGGCCATGGATGCCGCGGACTTCACCCCAAGCCCGGCCGGCTTGCGCGCCGCTCTCGGCGCCGTGGCCCGCCCGGCGCGGGCGGCGCTCTGCGTGCCGGACGCCTGGCTCGTCGTCGGGACCTCCGGCATCTTCTTTCTGGGCGAATACATGGAGTCGGGCCACGATTGGCTCGGATCGTGCGGTGACATAGCGGACGACCTCGCCCGGGATCTCGGGCTCGAGAGCGCGCCGCTCACCTTGTCCACGGCCTGCTCGTCGAGCGCCAACGCCTTGCTGCTGGCCGCGCAGGCGATCGGGCGCGAGGAGTGCCCCGCCGCGCTGGTGGTGGGCTTCGAGGCCTTGAGCCCGATCGCCCTGAACGGCTTTCGGTCCCTCATGCTGCTCGATCCGCGCGGCTGCCGGCCGTTCGATCGGAACCGCGCGGGGCTCCATCTCGGCGAGGGCCTGGCCGCCTTGTCCCTGCAGGCCTCGCCGCCCGGCGTCCGGGGGGCGCGCGCCGTCGTCCTGGGCGGGGCCCATGTCTGTGCCGCCATGGGGCCGGCCGGACAGGCGCCGGACGCGGATGCCATGCACGCCGTCATGGCCGAGGCCCTGCGCGTGGCGCAACGCGAGCCGCGCGACATCGTGGCCATAAAGGCCCACGGCCTGGGTTCGACCGACAGCGATGAGGCCGAGGCCCGGGCCCTCCACAGGCTCTACGGCACCCCGCCACCTGTGACGAGCCTCAAGGGCAGTTTCGGCCACACTTTGGGGGCGAGCGGGGCTTTGGAGACCGCCGCGTTCCTCAGCTGTCTCGAGGCGGGCTTCGTGCCGCCCGCCGCAGGTTTCGAGGAGGCCGATCCAGGGCTCTCCCTGGCGCCGCTCAGCAAGCCGCTGGCCGCCCCGCCGGGCCCCTATCAGCTCAATTTTTTCGGCTTCGGGGCAAGCTACGTCTCCCTGGTCGTGGCCTGGCAACCATGAGCCGTCCCGTCTATTTCCATGCGCCCGCGGCCCTCGCCCATGTCTGCGCCTCCCGCGACCGCGCCGGCGGGGAGGCCTTCGACCGGGCGCTCGCCGGCCATATCCAAGGCCTCTGTGGCCGCTCCCTGCGCCAGGCCTCGCGCTTCATCCATCTGGCCGCCGCTGGGGCCCTCGCCGCTGTCCGCGAGGCCGCCCCCCCTTCGTCCACCGGCGTGTATCTCGCCACGGGCCTTGGTGACCTGAGGACTCCGGCGCGGGTCTTCGCGCAGACGCGCGCCGATCTGAACGCGGTCTCGCCGTTTGACTTCGTCAACATGAACAGCAACACGGCGGCGTATTACATCGCGCGGCTCGCAAGTCTCGCCGGCCCCAATCTCACCATAAGCCAGGGGGCCTTGTCCTTCGAGTGGGCCCTGCGCCAGGCGTGGACCGCGATTCAGCACGGCCTCGACCATGCCCTGGTGGGGGGCGTGGACGAGGGCGCGCCCTCGCGCGTGGAGCTTAAGCGCCGCGCCAAGCTTCGCCGTGGCGACATGCCGGGGGAGGGAAGCGCGTGGTTCGTGCTCTCGACCGAACCCGCGCGCGCCGCGGGTCGGCTCATCGACATGCGCTGGCTCGCCGCGCCGCGCAAGGCCGACCGGCGACGGCTCTACGCGCCGTTCGTGGGCCGTGCCGGGTACGCCCCCGACTTCGTGTCATTCGGGCCGCGCGTCTCGCCGCGGCTCGTCGCCGAGCTCGTCGACATCATGCCCCACGCGACCGTTCAGACCCCCTTTTCGGTCTGTGGTCACTATCCCACGGCCTCCGCCTTCGCCATCACCCAAGGCCTGCGCGCCGCGCCCCCGAATCCCGCCACCTCGCTGCATGTCGCGACCGACGGCCGGGGCCGTTTCGTGGCCATCCTGTACCAAACCGGAAACACGCCTTAGACGGCAAGCCGCCCAAGGCCCCCGCCGCCTTTTCGGCATTCAGAGACCGAGCGTCCGGCGTTTCAACCCCGACGAAAGACCCTACGATCACGCATTTGCGGAATTACCAAATATCATTGGCACATCCTTACGTACCTGCTAGAGTCCTTTCGCATTACAAAAAACCAACAAGGGAGGAACTATGAATAAGTGGAAATTCTGCGTAATCGTCGCAATCGGGTCTTTGAGCGCCTGCGCTACCCCCTCCGGGGGGGCATCGGGAGGCTCCGGCGGTCATGCGGCGGCCACCGCGCACGCCAAGCACACCTTCTATCTGACCGGAAAGCCGCGTCCCGGCAGCAAGTTCGCCAAGCTCCGTCCGGGCATGAGCCGGCAGGAGGTTCAGGGTCTCATCGGCCCCCCGACGAGCACGAACGGCCATATCACCGGCAAGCAGTTCATCCCCTTCTATTACGGCGGCGATACCTATCGAACCGACTGGTACTATAAGGGCGAGGGCGAGCTCACGTTTTCGCAGATCGG
>JAKAXT010000082.1 GCA_021816425.1 Pseudomonadota bacterium
CGGGCGGACCGCCCGCACCCCGGGGACCGCGCGCGTCTCCGCCTCGCCGCGATCGGAGATCACAAGCCGCAGGGGCCGCCTCTGCAGGATGTCGACGCGCCCATCCTCGCCTCCCGCGGATACGCTCCATGAGGCGGCTCGCGGAATTGCTGTCCCCGTCCTCGAGGAGCCGGACACGGCCGCCCAGCCCTACCGCCGGCTCCACCCCCCGGCAAAGGCTCGGCGGCCTAATCGCCCCCTTTACGAAGAGATCCGGCCGCACCGTTCGTATCGGTGCGTGCGCGGTCTCGCCCTCGAAGGCCGGGACATGATCCACGCCGACCCAAGCGGCCGCCCCCGCGGGCAATCGGCGAGGGGATTGACGGACCGGTCCGCGCCCTTCAGGCGCCTTACCGGGTCGTCGGCGTTCAGACCGACGACCGGCACCGGCGCCCCCCCGCCGAACCCCGCCGCGCGGCCTTTCGGGGTGCGATCCAGGATCGCGTCCCCGAGGAATGCGATGCGCCGCCTGGCGAATGACCGCAGAACCGCCGTCAAAGCGGGCACGTCAACCACCGGCGACTTCCCGCAAGGTCTCGCCGAGCAAAGCGCGTGCGTGCGCCACGACCTCGCCCGGCGCGATCCGCAGGCATTCGAGATCGTAGGGGCACTCGAACCGATAACAAGGGGAGCAGGCCGTCGGTCGCCGCAGGATGCGGGCACGCGCGCTGCGTGGCCGCCACTGCTCCTCGAGCTCGGTGCCCGAATTGAGCACCACCATGGGGCAGCCCACCGCATCGGCGATATGCATAAGGCCCGAGACGTTCCCGATCACGAGCCGCGAGCGCCGCAGCAAGGCCGCAAGTTCCGCGAGATCGGTCGCGCCGCAGAGAGACACGGCCCCGGGGGCGGCCATCACCATCGCCTCGCCGATCGCCCTGTCCCTGGGTCCTCCGACCACGACCACCGGCCGGCCGGTGGCCAACAGGCCCGCCGCCACCTGGGCATAGCGGTCGGCGGGATAACGGCGGGCGGCGCAAGTGGCGCCCGGGGCGATGGCGACGAAGTCGCCGGGCACACCCCGCTCGCGCAGCATGGCCTCTGCGCGTGCGCGCGCCGCGCGCGGCACGGCGAGCCTGGGCGCCGCGGCCTCCGGCCCCTCCACGGGGATGCCGACGCTCCTCAGGAGATGCAGATTGCGATCGACTTGGTGGGCGCTATCCGGGGGCGGTCGCACCCAGTGGCTCAGCACCCCGCCCCCGAACTCACGCGACTGGGCGATGCGCGTGGGGATCCCGGCCAGATAACAGGCGTAGGCGGCCGGAAACGGGCTTTGCGAAAACCTCGTGAAGATGAACGCCGCGTCGAACGCGCGCGCCGCGATGGCGCGTACCCACTCCTCTTCCCGTGCCGGATCGAAGGGCCTGTCGCCGCGCGCGTCCTGCCAGAGCGCCCGATACCCGATCACCTCATCCGGCCCCGGAAGCAGGGCCGCCGCGGCCTGCCCCGCGGGAGACACCAGGAGGGACAGCCGCGCCCGGGGGAGGGCCGACCTGAGCGCCCGCACCGCCGGCGACAGCATCACCACATCCCCGATATTGTCCAGACGAACGAGCAGTATCCTCGCCGCGTCCCCGAAGGCCTCCATGCCCCACCCCCCGTCGTCCCCGGGGCTCGATTACATCCTTCCGGGCCTCCGGCGCCCATCGGCCGAAGGGACGAAGCCGACGGGCCCGGTCGTGGTGGGGTCCCGGGCCGCACCAGGCCACCCCTGCGCCCCCAGGGGCCCGCCCAGCCCGCCCGCACGCCCTGAGCGGGGTCCTTTGGACCCTGCGGCCCGTGTCGCCCCCCAAAACAAAACGGCCGGCAATGATGCCGGCCGTTTCAGCGGTTTCCCGCCTGAAGCTCGCTATGCCGCCCTCAGGCCGCCTCTTCCTTCTCGCCGGACTCCGGCTTCTCCGGCCGATCCATCAACTGTACCAGCGCCATAGGGGCGGTATCCCCCGCGCGCAGGCCCATCTTCAGGATCCGCAGGTAGCCGCCCGGCCGGTTCTGGTAGCGCGCGCCGAGCTCGTCGAACAGCTTGCCCACGATTTCGCGATCGCCGAGCCGCGCGAAGGCCAGACGCCGGTTCGCCACGGTCGCGGTCTTGCCCATCGTGATCAAGGGCTCCGCGATCCGACGCAGCTCCTTGGCCTTTGGCAAGGTCGTCACGATCTGCTCGTGCCGCAACAAGGAAACCGTCATGTTCTTGAACATCGCCTTGCGATGCGCGCTCGTGACGTTGAACTTCCGCCCGCTATTGCCGTGCCGCATGGATCCCCCTTTCCTTTACCGGTCCAGGCCTTCGCCCGGAACCTTGTTCCGAAGCGACGCCGGCGGCCAATTCTCCAACTTCATGTCCAACGTCAGCTCATGCGACGCCAGGACGTCCTTGATCTCGGTCAGCGACTTCTTCCCGAGGTTCGGCGTCTTCAAAAGCTCCATTTCGCTCTTTTGCACGAGATCACCGATGTAGAAGATGTTCTCGGCCTTGAGGCAATTGGCCGACCGCACGGTGAGCTCCAGATCATCGACCGGCCGCAGCAGCACCGGGTTGATATCCGGCTCTTCCTCGATGCGCACCTCGGTCCCCTTGCTCTCGAGGTCGACGAACACCGCCATCTGGTCGCGCAGGATATTCGCCGCGCGCCGTACCGCGGCCTCCGGGTCTATCGCCCCGTTGGTCTCGATATCGAGCACGAGCTTGTCGAGATCCGTGCGCTGCTCGACCCGCGCGTTCTCCACGGTATAGGACACGCGCCGGATGGGGCTGAAGGAGGCGTCGATCTGCATGCCGCCGAGCGCCCGCTCCTCGTTGATCGCGCGCGCCGGAACCGGCTCATAACCGCGCCCCGCCACCACCGTGAGCTCCATCTTCAGGGTCACCGCCTTGGTCAGGGTCGCGATCACGTGGTCGGGGTTCACGATCTCGACGCTCTGGTCCGTGCGCACATCGGCGCCCGTCACCACTCCGGGCCCGGTCTTGTCGATCGTCGCCCGCGCCTCGCCCCGGCCTTCCATGCGCATGGCAAGGCCCTTCAGGTTCAACAGGATGTCGATGACGTCCTCTTGAACGCCCTCGATCGTCGAGTACTCGTGCAAGACCCCTTCGATCCGCGCCTCGGTCACGGCACAGCCTGGCATCGACGACAGCAATATCCGACGGAGCGCGTTCCCCAAGGTGTGCCCGAAACCGCGCTCGAGCGGCTCGAGCGTGATGCGCGCCCGCATCGGACCGACCGCCTGCACCCCGACGTTGCGAGGCTTAAGAAATTCCGCTGCCGAACTCTGCATATGGTTCCCCTCCGAGACTTACTTCGAGTACAGGGCGACGACGAGCTGCTCGTTGATTTCGCCCGGCACCTCGCGACGCTCCGGGACGGCCTTGAAGGTCCCCTTCATGGCCTTCATGTCGACATCGAGCCACTCGGGGAAGCCGCGCTGCTCGGCGGCCTCCAGGGCCGCCTTCACGCGCAGCTGATCCTTCGCACGGCCGCTGACCTCGATCACATCCTGCGCCGACAACTGATAGGCCGGAATGTTGACCCTCTTGCCGTTCACCAGAATGGCGTTGTGGCGCACGAGCTGACGCGCTTCCGAGCGCGACGCGCCAAACCCCATCCTGTGGACGACGTTATCGAGCCGGCACTCGAGCAGCTTCAACAGGTTCTCGCCCGTATTGCCGCGCCGCCTGTCGGCCTCGACGTAGTAATTCGCGAACTGGGCCTCCAACACGCCGTAGATACGGCGGAGCTTCTGCTTCTCGCGCAGCTGCGTTCCGTAATCCGACAGCCGGCTCCGCCGCTGACCGTGCTGCCCCGGGGGATAGGTACGCTTCGATACCGGACACTTGTCCGTAAAGCACTTTTCCCCTTTCAGAAAGAGCTTACCGCCCTCGCGCCGACATTTACGGCATTTTGCATCCGCGTTCTCACGGGCCATTCTTCTCTCTCTCCGTCAACTAGACGCGCCGACGCTTCGCCGGCCGACAACCGTTATGGGGGATGGGGGTCACATCGATGATGTTGCTGATCTCAAAGCCCGCCGAATGCAGGGCCCGCACCGCCGAATCGCGTCCCGGCCCAGGGCCCTTCACGCGAATCTCGAGCGCCTTCACACCGAACTCCTGCGCCGCGCGTCCCGCCTTGTCCGACGCCACCTGCGCCGCGAAAGGCGTGCTCTTGCGCGAACCCCGGAATCCCGCGCCGCCCGCCGTCGCCCAGGACAACACGTTCCCCTGCCGGTCGGTGATCGTGATCATGGTGTTGTTGAAAGACGCCTGGATATGCGCAACGCCTTCGGCGACGTTCTTCTTGACGCGCTTTTTGGCCTTGCCCGTTGCCGATGTGTTAGTTGCCATATCTATCTTTTACCCCTTACTTCCGAATGCCCTTGCGCGGGCCCTTGCGCGTGCGCGCGTTGGTCTTCGTGCGCTGCCCGCGCACCGGCAGGCCCCGCCTATGGCGCATGCCGCGATAGCTGCCGATATCCATGAGGCGCTTGATGTTCATGGACACGGTACGGCGCAGATCTCCCTCGACCACGAGCTTGCCGACCTCGACACGGATCTTGTCGACCTCGGCGTCGGTCAGATCCTTTACCTTCGCGGTGGTGGCGACGCCCGCCGCGTCGCAGATCTGCCGCGACCGCTGCCGGCCTATGCCAAAGATCGACGTAAGCCCGATCTCGACATGCTTATGATTCGGGATGTTGATGCCTGCAATACGGGCCATCGTATCTTCTCTCCTAAACGCGCCCTTCGCCAACGAAAAGCGCGCAAGCCTAGCCTAGAAATACCGGAATAGCAAGTCTAGCCCTGACGCTGCTTGTGGCGCGCCTCGCTACACACGATCCGGACAACCCCTTTTCGCCGCACGATCTTGCAGTTACGGCACAACTTCTTCACAGACGCCCTGACTTTCATGGTTCCCTCTACTTAGGTAGCCCGCTCACCCCGCCCGTGAGGTTCGCCTTCTTCAACAAACTTTCATATTGATGCGACATCAGGTGCGCCTGCACCTGCGCCATGAAATCCATGCTCACCACCACGATGATGAGCAGCGATGTGCCCCCGAAATAAAACGGCACATTCCACTTCAGGATCAAAAACTCCGGCAACAAGGACACCAGAGTGATGTAGATCCCGCCCGACAAGGTCAGCCGCGACATCACATCGTCGATATAGCGCCGGGTCTGCTCCCCCGGCCGTATCCCCGGTATGAACGCGCCCGACTTCTTCAGATTCTCGGCGGTATCCTTCGGGTCCATGATCATCGCGGTGTAGAAAAACGAGAAAAACATCACCGCCGCCGAAAAGACGATCAAATAGACCGGCTGCCCAGGCGCCAAGGCGTTGGCCACGCCCTGCAGCCATCCCATGCCTTTCGCGTGACCGAACCAATTCGCCGCCATGGTCGGAAACAAGATCATGCTCGACGCGAATATCGGCGGAATCACGCCCGCCGTGTTCACCTTGAGCGGCAGATGGGTCGTCTGACCGCCAAAGATCTTACGCCCTTGCTGGCGCTTCGCATACGTCACCGTGATCCGCCGCTGACCCCGCTCCACGAACACGACGAAGCCGGTTACAGCCAGCGCCACCACGAACAAAAGCAGCACGAACAAGGGCTGAAAAGACCCATTGCTCGCAAGCTCCAATGTCCCGCCGATCGCCTGGGGCAGCCCCGCGACGATCCCCGCGAAGATGATCATCGAGATCCCGTTGCCGATGCCGCGCTCGGTGATCTGCTCGCCCAGCCACATCAAGAACATGGTGCCGGCGACGAGCGTGATCATCGTAAAAAGCTCGAAGCCCACGCCCGGATGCATCACGATCGAGACGCCGCCGGCGGTCTGGTGCTCGAGGGCTATGGATATTCCCAGCCCCTGAAAGGCCGCCAGAACCGTCGTCCCGTAACGCGTGTACTGGGTCAGCTTGCGCCTTCCGGCCTCGCCCCCGTCCTTACGCAGCTCGTCGAGCTTCGGGATCACCGGCGTCAAGAGCTGGATCACGATCGAGGCCGAGATATACGGCATGATCCCGAGCGCGAAGACCGACAGCCGTTGAAGCGCGCCGCCCGAGAACATGTTGAACATGCCGATGATCGAGCCGCTCTCCTTCTGGAACAAAGACGCGAGTGCGGCGCCATTGATCCCCGGCACCGGGATATGCGCGCCGATGCGAAACACCACCAAAGCCCCCAGCAGAAAGAATATCCGCTGCTTCAGGTCGCTCAGGCGCCCGAGCATCCCGGGCGTAAGCGTCCCCTGGCGTTTCGCGTCCCTGGCGGCCATCAATCCTCGACTCTGCCGCCCGCCGCCTCGATGGCCGCCCGCGCGCCCTTGGTCGCAACAACCCCCTTAAGCACCAGCGCCTTCCCGATGGACCCCGACAGGAACACCCGCGCCCGCGTGGCCGCAGCGCCTACCACGTTCGCGGCCTTCAGCGCCGCCAGGTCGACCGTGCCCTCGAACTTGCCCAGCTCCGACAGCCGCACCGACGCCGTCTCGGCCGCCATGGCCGAGCGGAAACCGAACTTCGGCAGGCGCCGCTGAAGCGGCATCTGCCCACCCTCGAATCCTACCTTATGGTATCCCCCGGCCCGCGCCCTCTGGCCCTTATGTCCGCGACCACAGGTCTTGCCGAGCCCGGAACCCCCGCCCCGCCCGACGCGCTTGGCGGCGGTACGATGCGGATCGGGCTTGATCGTATTCAGACGCATCAGGCCACCTCCTCGCACTTCACCATATACGATACCTTGCGGACCATGCCGCGGGTGGCCTCGCTATCCTCGACCAGCACACTCTGGTGCAACCGCCGAAGCCCCAGGCCCCGGACGCATGCCTGGTGCCGCGCGCCGGTTCCGAACATGCTGCGCACCAAGGTCACTTTCATCTGCTTTTTCGCCATGACCGCTCCTAGCCGCCCGTGATCTCTTCGACGGTCTTGCCGCGCTTGGCGGCGACCTCCGCCGGGTTGCTCACATCGAGCAAGGCCTTCAGCGTCGCGCGTACGACGTTGATGGGGTTGGTGGAACCCAAGGCCTTGGCCAGCACGTTACGGACGCCGGCCACCTCGAACAGGGCGCGCATGGCGCCGCCGGCGATGATCCCGGTTCCTTCGGACGCCGGCCGCATCACCACCTTGGACGCGCCATGGTTCGCCGTCACACCGTAGTGCAGGGTCCCGTTCTTCAGGTGCACCCGCACCATGTTGCGCCGCGCGTCGTCCATCGCTTTCTGCACGGCGACTGGCACCTCGCGGGCCTTGCCCTGACCTATCCCGACACGCCCGTCCCCATCACCCACGACCGTGAGCGCCGCGAAACCGAACTGCCGGCCGCCCTTGACCACCTTGGCCACGCGATTGATGCTGATGAGCTTTTCCTGGAGGTTATCGCTGTAACCGTCCGAATCCGACCCGCCTGCCGCCACAATGCCTCCTTAAAACTCGAGTCCGCCTTCGCGCGCCGCATCCGCCAGGGCCTTGACGCGGCCGTGATAACGGAACCCGGATCGATCGAACGCGACCTTCACCACCCCCGCCGCCTTCGCCTTCTCGGCGATCCTGCGACCCACGAGCCGCGCGGCATCGACGTTGCCGCCGCCCTTCAGGTCCTTGCGGACCTCGACCTCGACCGTCGACGCGCTGGCCAGGACCCGGCTATCCGGCCCGATCACCTGCGCGTACATATGCCGCGGCGTGCGATGGATGCACAATCTCTCGACGCCCAAAACCGCGATACGCTTGCGGCCCCTGAAGGCCCGCCGCTTGCGTGCTGTCACCTTGTCTTTCATAGGGTCGCCTTACTTCTTCTTCGCTTCTTTCTTCACCACCACTTCGTCGCTATAGCGCACACCCTTGCCCTTATAGGGCTCGGGCGGCCTGTAGCTGCGAACCTCGGCGGCAACCTGGCCCACGCGCTGCTTGTCGGCCCCCTTGATCACGATCTCCGTCTGGCTCGGGGTCTCGATCGTGATGCCCTGCGGAATGTCATAGGCCACAGGGTGCGAGAACCCCAACGTCAGGTTCAGCTTGCGCCCCTGGACCGCGGCGCGGTAGCCCACGCCCACGATCGTAAGCTTGCGCTCGAACCCCTTCGTCACCCCGGTCACCATGTTCTGGACGAGGGCGCGGGTCGTGCCCGACAGGGCATTCGCAAACGACGAGGCGTCCGCCGGCGTGAACCGCATCACATTGCCTTCCTGCTCGATACCCACGAGCTCATGAATGCGGTGCGCGAGCTCACCCTTCGGCCCCTTGATGGTGAGATCCGCGCCGTTGCGGGCCAAGGTCACGCCCGACGGCAGGTTCACCGGATTTTTCGCAACTCGAGACATGCCCCGCTCCTTAAACCACCACGCACACGATCTCACCGCCCAGGCCCGCGGTGCGCGCCGCCCGGTCGGTCATCATGCCTTTGGACGTCGACACGACCGCGATCCCAAGGCCCCCATCCACGCTCGGAAGCGCGTCGTGCGACCGATAGACACGCCGGCCGCCCCGGCTCACGCGATCGATACGCGCGATGACCGGCCGCCCGGCGTAATACTTGAGTTCGATCTCGAGTTCGGGCTTCACCCCTTCGATGACCCGGAAGTCACCGACATAGCCCTCTTCCTTCAGTATCTTGGCCAGGGCGCATTTGGGCTTGGAGGCCGCCATGCGGACGCTGATCTTCTCGGCGCGCTGGGCGTTACGGATGCGGGTCAACATGTCCGCAATGGGATCGTTCATCATGGTCGTCTACCTACCAGCTCGCCTTCACAACACCCGGGATCTCGCCACGCATCATCATTTCGCGCAGCTTGTTCCGGCCCAGACCGAATTTCCGGTAGTAACCCCGCGACCGGCCCGTCATGTAGCACCGGTTACGAACGCGCACGGGGCAGGCGTTGCGCGGCTGCTTGGCAAGCGCCGCGAATGCCTGCTGGCGCTCCTCCTCGGACAGCCGCATGTTCACCGACGCCGCCTTCAGTTCGGCGCGCCGCTGCGCGTACTTCGCCACCAACGCCTCGCGTTGCCGATTGCGCAATATCTTCGACTTCTTCGCCATATCCGCCCCTTAAACCCGAATCGGCAACTTGAAGGCCAACAGCAGGGCTCGCGCCTCTTCGTCGGTCTTGGCCGTCGTCGTTATGGTGATGTCCATGCCGCGCACGGCATCGATCTTGTCGTACTCGATTTCCGGGAAGATGATCTGTTCCTTGATCCCGAGCGAGTAGTTCCCCTGGCCGTCGAACGAACGGTTCGGCAGGCCGCGAAAATCCCGCACGCGCGGCAGCGCCACGCTTATGAGGCGATCCATGAAGTCATACATGCGGGTGCGCCGCAACGTCACCTTGCAACCGATCGGCCAGTCCTCGCGCACCTTGAAGGCCGCGACCGACTTGCGGGCGCGCGTCACGACCGGCTTTTGTCCCCCGATCGCCTGCATGTCTCCCACCGCGTTCTCGATCACCTTCTTGTCCGCCAGGGCCTCGCCCACGCCCATATTCAGCGTCACCTTGACGAGCCGTGGGACCTGCATCGGGTTTTCATACCCGAAACGGGCCATGAGGTCCGCCCGGATGGTCTTTTCGTACAACTCCTGAAGCCTGCTGGTCATCGCCTTCCCCTACGCATCCACGACTTCGCCGCTGCGCTTGAAGACGCGCACCTTGCGGCCGTCATCCAAGGTGCGAAACCCGACGCGCTCGCCCTTGCCTGTCGTCTTGTTGAACAAGGCCACGTTCGCCGCCGCCACCGGGGCCTCACGCTCGATGATGCCGCCCGTAACGTTCTTGTTGGGGTTCGGCCGGACGTGATGCTTGACCCGGTTCACGTTCTCCACCAACACGCGACCGTCGGCATAGACCCGGATCACGCTCCCGCGCTTGCCCTTGTCCTTGCCGACGCGCACCACCACCTCATCACCTTTCCGGATCTTCTGCATGGCGCACCTATATCACTTCGGGGGCGAGCGAGATGATCTTCATGAACTGCTCGCTGCGCAACTCGCGGGTCACGGGGCCGAAGATGCGCGTACCCACCGGCTGATGCTGCGGATTCAGGAGCACCGCTGCATTGCTGTCGAAGCGCACGACCGAGCCATCGGCCCGGCGTACCCCGACCTTGGTCCGCACGATCACGGCGTCGTAGACGTCGCCCTTCTTCACGCGGCCCCGCGGGACCGCTTCCTTTATGCTGATCTTGATGATGTCCCCGATCCCGGCATAACGGCGCTTCGAGCCCCCGAGGACCTTTATGCATTGCACCTTTTTGGCGCCGCTGTTGTCCGCGACCGACAGCACGCTTTGCATCTGAATCATGGTGTTCCTTCCCTTAGGCGCGCCCTGCGTAGCCCGCCATCATAACATCG
>JAKAXT010000083.1 GCA_021816425.1 Pseudomonadota bacterium
CACGTGGCCACGACGCTCCTCGGGGATTTCGTCGTGCGCCGCGCGAAAGGTGACGCGATGTTCTTCTTCGCCAACGCCCTGGACGATGCCCTGTCCGGGGTGACGCTCGTGCTCCGCGGTGAGGACCACCTGGCCAACACCCCGCGCCAGATCCTGATATTGCGCGCGCTCAAACTGCCGGTTCCCGAGTACGGGCACCTGCCGCTCGTGCTGAGCGAGGCGGGCGTGCCGCTTTCGAAGCGCGACGGGGCGGGCAGTCTCGCCGCGCTGCGCGAGGAGGGCTTCCTGCCGCTTGCGGTCGTGAATTACCTGGCGCGCCTGGGGGCGGTGGTGGGTTCGGACCGGCTCTTGCCCCTCACCGAGCTTGCCCGGCTCTTCGACTGCCGGCGCATCGGGCATGCGCCGGCGCACTATGATCGCGAACAGCTGCTCCATTGGCAGCGGTTGGCCATGGCCGAGACGCCGCTTTCCGAATGGGTCCCGCTCGTAGCCCACCGGGTTCCCGAGCCGGACCGGCTGCGATTCGTCGAGGCGACGCGCCCGAACGCCCTCTTTCCGGGGGACTATCGCCGCTGGGCGGACATCCTGTATGGGGACCCCGAACCCCTGGACGCGGCGGCGCGCGCGGCGCTTGCGGCGGTGGGCGGGGAATTCTTCCGTGCGGCGGCCGCGCACCTCGATGCCGGGGGCGCGGCCGGGGACCTGCCATCGGTCCTGAAGGATGCGGGGTATGGCGGCAAGCGGCTCTTTCACGCCCTGCGCGCCGCCTTGACCGGCAGGCTCGCGGGTCCGGAACTCAAGGATATATTGGCACTCATGCCGCGCGCGCTCACGATGCGACGCCTGGCTCGGATACGGGACGAGGGATGCTGAAGATCTATAATACTTTGACGCGCGCCAAGGACGAGTTCGTCCCCCTGGAGCCCGGCCACGTCCGCCTGTATGTCTGCGGCGTAACCGTCTACGACCGCTGCCATCTGGGGCATGGCCGCGTGTTCGTCGTGTTCGATACGGTGGTCCGCTACCTGCGCCATCTCGGTTTCCGCGTGACCTACGTGCGCAACATCACCGATATCGACGACAAGATCATCAAGCGCGCCCAGGAGAACGGCGAGGACCTCGGCACGCTCACGGAGCGCAACATCGCCGCCATGACCGAGGACGCGGCGGCCTTGCTGGTCGAGCCGCCCGACCATGAGCCGCGCGCGACAAGCTACATCGACCACATGAACGCCATGATCGAAAGGCTCGTGGCCAAGGATTACGCCTACCAGGGCCGGAACGGGGACGTGTATTTTCATGTTCGCCGCTTTCCTCGCTACGGACGCCTGTCGGGCCGCACCCTGGACGATCTCAAGGTGGGGGCGCGCGTGGAGACCGACGAGGCGAAGGATGACCCCCTGGATTTCGTGCTCTGGAAGTCGGCGCGGCCGAACGAGCCCTCGTGGCCTTCGGCGTTCGGGCCCGGTCGCCCCGGGTGGCACATCGAGTGCTCGGCCATGGCCGCCCATTGCCTGGGGAACCACTTCGACATCCACGGGGGCGGACTCGATCTCACCTTCCCGCACCACGAGAACGAGATCGCGCAGAGCGAGGCGGCAAACGGGGTGGCCTTCGCCGACACCTGGATGCATGTGGGCTTCGTGCGCACGAACGGCGAAAAGATGGCGAAGTCGCTCGGGAATTTCCGCACCCTGCGGGATCTGCTCGCGGTCCATGATGGCGAGGTGCTGCGCTACTTTCTGCTCGCGAGCCATTATCGCGGCCCCTTGAATTACGACGAGCTCGCGATCGGGCAGTGCCGCGAGGCCCTGACGCGCCTCTACCAGGCCCTGAAGGACGCCCCGGACGGGGTGGCCGAGGCCGATGGCGACTATGCGCGGAGGTTCCACGCGGCCATGGACGACGATTTCAACACCCCGGGCGCGCTCGCCGTGCTCTTCGAGATCGGGCACGCCATCCAGCGCGCGCGCGATGAGCGGGACGAGGCGGCGGTCGGCCGGCTGTCGGCCACCCTGCGGCTCTTGGGGGGGGTCCTCGGGCTGCTGTCGCGGCCGCCCGCGGCCTTCCTGCAGGGGACCGGGGATCACGCGGACATCGAGGCCTTGGTGGCCTTGCGCGACCAGGCGCGGCGCGACCGGCAGTGGGCCCGATCCGATGCCCTGCGCGATGAATTGAAGGCGCGCGGGATCGTGCTCGAGGACACCCCGACAGGCACCGTCTGGCGCCGGGGTTAGGGCGGCCTGGGGGGGTCGGCGTCGCAAGCCCTTGACCGGTCGCCTTCCTTATCCGAAAATCAGGGGTTCGAAAAAGGCCATAAATCGCGGGGTGACATCGTTTTGGAGCTCACGGGAGCGGAGATTTTCGTGCGGTGCCTTCGCGACGAGGGCGTCGAGTACCTGTTCGGCTATCCGGGGGGCGCGGTTTTACATATCTACGACGCCCTCTACAAGCAGGAAGAGGTGAAGCACATCCTTGTGCGCCACGAGCAGGGCGCCGCGCATGCGGCCGACGGCTATGCGCGTTCCACGGGCAAGCCCGGTGTCGTGCTCGTGACCTCGGGTCCCGGGGCGACCAATGCCGTGACCGGGATCGCCACCGCCTATATGGACTCTATCCCGCTCGTCGTGTTCACGGGCCAGGTGATGACGAACCTGATCGGCGATGACGCCTTCCAGGAGGTGGACGCGATCGGGATCACGAGGCCCTGCGTCAAGCACAACTTCATGGTGAAGGACGTCCGCGATCTGGCGCCCATCATGCGCAAGGCCTTTCATGTCGCCACGACCGGGCGTCCCGGACCCGTGGTGGTGGATATCCCGAAGGACATCACGGCGCACAAGGCGCCTTACGTCTTTCCCAAGGATCCGACGCTGCGCTCCTATAAGCCCGTGCGCGAGGGCGACCCGGCCGCCATACGCAAGGCCGCGGACCTCCTCGCGCAGGCCAAGCGCCCCATGGTCTATGCGGGCGGCGGCGTCGTGCTCGGTAACGCCGCGGCCGAGCTCACTGAGCTGGTCCGCTGGCTGGGCGCTCCCTGCACGAATACCTTGATGGGGCTTGGCGCCTTTCCGGCGACGGATCCCCTGTTCGTGGGCATGCTCGGCATGCACGGGACGTATGAGGCCAATATGGCCATGCACGAGTGTGATGTGCTGCTCGCAGTCGGCGCCCGCTTCGACGACCGGGTGACCGGGGACCTGGACAAGTTCTGTCCGAACGCGCGCATCATCCATATCGACATCGATCCGGCCTCCATACAGAAGAACGTCCCGGTCGAGATTGCGATCATAGGCGAAGCCGGCCTTGCCATGCGCGACCTGCTCGCCGCCCTGAAGGGTAAGGGTGTGCGCCTGGACGAGGCGGCCCTGAAGGCTTGGTGGCACAAGATCGACGCATGGCGCGAGCGCCATTGCCTCGAGTACGACCGCGCGAATACCGAGGTCATAAAGCCCCAGTTCGTGCTGGAGACGCTCTATCGGCTGACGGGGGGCGACGCCTTCATCACCTCCGACGTCGGTCAGCACCAGATGTGGGCGGCGCAGTTCTATAAGTTCGACAAGCCGCGCCGGTGGATCAATTCCGGTGGACTTGGCACCATGGGCTTCGGGTTGCCGGCCGCGATCGGGGTGCAGCTCGCGCATCCCGACGCCACGGTGGCCTGCGTCACGGGCGAGGCAAGCATACAGATGTGCATACAGGAGCTGTCGACCTGCAAGCAGTATGATCTGCCGCTTACGATCGTGAACCTGAATAACCGCTATATGGGCATGGTGCGCCAGTGGCAGGAGTTCTTCTACCAGAGCCGCTATTCGCACTCCTATCTCGAGGCCTTGCCGGATTTCGTGAAGCTTGCCGAGAGCTATGGCCACGCGGGGCTGCGTATCGACAAGCCCCATGACGTGGAGGCGGCCTTGAAGGAGGCGCTGGGCCGGCGCGATCGGCTCGTATTCCTCGACTTCATCACAGACCAGACGGAGAACGTCTATCCCATGATCGCGGCTGGAGCCGGACACCACGAGATGCATCTGGCGACAGATCGCGAACTGGCGTGATGCGCCACATCATTTCCATTCTTTTGGAGAACGAGGCGGGCGCCCTGTCGCGCGTGGCCGGGCTCTTTTCCGCGCGCGGCTACAACATCGCCTCGCTTACGGTGGCGCCCACCGAGGACCCGAGCCTGTCGCGCATGACCCTGGTCACGAGCGGATCCGAGGGCGTGGTCGATCAGATCCGCAAGCAGCTGAACAAGCTCGTCGACGTGGTGAAGCTCGTGGATTTGACGGATAATGACCGGATCGAGCGCGAGATGTTGCTCATAAAGGTGTGCGCCGAAGGCGACGAGCGCGACGAGATCAAGCGGCTGTCGGACATTTTCCGGGGGCGTATAATCGACGTCACCGACCGCGCCTACACCATCGAGCTTACGGGCGATGGCAGCAAGATCGACGCCTTCATCTCCGTCTTGCAGCCGCGACGTATTCTGGAGGTGGTGCGTTCCGGGGTCATAGGCATCGCCCGCGGTACCGTTACCTGCAAATCCGACGCATCCTGAATCTTGACCAACCCTTAACGGCCCGGCCTCCGGGCGAGGAAATCGCATGCAAGTGTATTATGAGAAGGACGCCGACCTCGGCCTCATTCGCAAGAAGAAGGTGGCGATCATAGGCTATGGTTCGCAGGGCCACGCGCATGCGAACAATCTGAAGGATTCCGGGGTCGATGTGGTGGTGGGCTTGCGCGAAGGCTCGCCCTCGGCCGCCAAGGCGGCGCGCGCCGGACTGGCCGTGAAGCCCGTGAACGAGGCCGTCAAGGACGCGGATCTGGTCATGATCCTGGCCCCCGACGAGCTGCAGGCCGGGATCTACGAGAAGATGGAGCCGCACCTGAAGAAGGGCGTGGCGCTCGCCTTCGCGCACGGCTTCAGCATCCATTTCGGGCGCATCAAGCCGCGCCCCGACATGGACGTCATCATGATCGCCCCCAAGGGGCCGGGCCATCTGGTCCGTTCGACCTTCACCCAGAAGGGCGGGGTCCCGTGCCTCATCGCGGTGAGTCAGGACGCATCGGGCCAGGGCCAGGCGCTTGCGCTCTCCTACGCGGCGGCGATCGGCGGCGGCCGCGCGGGCGTCATCGCCACGACCTTCAAGGAAGAGACCGAGACCGACCTCTTCGGGGAGCAGGCGGTGCTTTGCGGCGGCGTGACCGCGCTCGTGCAGGCGGGTTTCGAGACCTTGACGGAAGCGGGTTACGCGCCGGAGATGGCCTATTTCGAGTGTCTGCACGAACTGAAGCTGATCGTGGACCTCATGTATGAGGGCGGTATCTCCAATATGCGCTACTCGATCTCCAATACCGCGGAATATGGCGACCTGACGCGCGGCCCGCGGGTCGTGAACGAGGCCACCAAGGCCGAGATGAAGCGCATTCTGGGCGAGATCCAGTCCGGCCAGTTCGCGCGCGAGTGGGTGGCCGAGAACGAGACCGGCGGCAAGCGCTTCCCCGAGCTTCGCGCCAAGGCCGCGCAGCACCCCATCGAGGTGGTCGGCGAGCGTCTGCGCGCCATGATGCCCTGGATCGGGGCCAATAAGATCGTCGACAAAGAGAAAAATTGAGCACGTCCGTGTCGGAAGCCATGCCCGGGGGGGCGACGTTCCCCCTGGTGGCGCGCGAAGGGTGGGGCCACATCGCCTTGGCGGTGGCCGCCGCCTCGGTCGTCACGTGGTGGGCAGGCCCATGGGCCGCCTCGCCATTGTGGATATTCGTGGTTTTCGTGCTACAGTTTTTTCGTGATCCGCGCCGCGTCTTGGCCGAGGGCCAGGACGCGGTGCTCTGCCCCGCGGACGGGCGCGTCATCGCCGTAGGTCCGGCCGAGGACCCTTATCTCAGGCGGCCGGCGGTGAAATGCAGCATCTTCATGAACGTTTTCAACGTGCATTCCAACCGCCTCCCGGTCGCCGGCCGAATCCGCCAGCGCTGGTACAGCCCCGGACGCTTCCTGAACGCATCGCTCGACAAGGCCTCGGAGCACAATGAGCGCAACGCGCTCTGGCTTACGACGGCAGGCGGCGACGATGTCGTGGTGGTGCAGGTCGCGGGGCTCATCGCCCGACGCATCCTCTGCTACGTGGACGAGGGGGACGTCGTGGATCGGGGGCGACGCTACGGATTCATCCGTTTCGGTTCGCGCGTCGACGTCTACCTGCCGCCAGGGGCACGACCCGAGGTCGCTCTGGGTGATAAGGTGAAGGCCGGATCGCAGGTCCTGGCCCGGCTTGCGGGCCCGACCCCGCCGATTCCTTGAAGGGTGTGATGATGGAAGATAAGCGTAAAGGCATCTATATCCTGCCGAATCTGTTTACGACCGCCGCGCTCTTTGCCGGGTTCTACGCCATCGTCCAGGCGATGAAGGGCGAGTTCTGGCACGCCGCCGTGGCGGTGTTCGTCGCCATGGTCATGGATGGGCTGGACGGGCGCGTCGCGCGATGGACGCACACCGAGAGCGACTTCGGCGCCCAGTACGACAGCCTCTCGGACATGGTGTCGTTTGGGCTTGCCCCCGCGCTTGTCGTCTACGAGTGGGGGCTCTCGGGCCTCGGCAAGCTCGGCTGGCTTGCCGCGTTCATCTATTCGGCGGCCGCGGCTTTGCGGCTCGCGCGCTTCAACATCCAGGCCACGGCCGACCGGCGTCTGTCCTTCCATGGGCTCCCGAGCCCGGCGGCGGCGGCGGTCGTGACCGGCCTCGTGTGGGTGCTGCAGGGCTACGGCCCGCCCCACTTGTGGTTGCGCGCGGCGGCCTTGACGGTCACGGTCCTGATCGGCGCGGCCATGGTCAGCAACATCCGTTACCACAGCTTCAAGCACATCGACTTGAAGGGGCGCGTACCTTTCATCGCGGTGCTCGCCATCGTGCTGATCTTCGTCTTGATCTCGCTCGACCCCGCGCGCGTCTTGTTCGCGTTGTTCTTCTGTTATGCCCTGTCGGGTCCGGTCGACTCGCTCGTGCGCCGCTACCGCCGCTCGCTCCATAGGCGCAGGTCGGGCGACGGTCAGGAAGGGTCTTCCCGCCCGCATCTTTGATCCGGCCCCGGGGCGCGCGCCCGGAGACCGGCTGGGTGCCGCCGGGCGCAACGCCTCAGGGGAGGAAGGACGCGGGATCCTCGATGCGCGCCGAAGCCGGTGTGCCCTGGTGAAAGTGGATCTGCCAGCGGCCGTAGTGGCATCGCCAGAGCGAGCTGCGCCACGACGGCGCCACGGCTTTCTCGTCGTCCCCGCTCTCCAGCAGGTAGACGGTCAAGGCCACTTCCGGGGCCAGGAAGTGCACCTGGAAGTCGCGTATGGCGCGGCTGCGGCGCGCCTCATGGGTCAGGTGTCGCAGGGTTTCGGCGCGGTCGTAGAGTCGTCCTGAACAGCCGATCTCATAGAAATCGTCCGCGAGCAACGCGTCCGGACCCGGCTCCTCGGGGTTCTGACCGCCGTTTAGGAGGCGCTCTTCGAGGATGCGCAAGAGGTGCGGGGAGTCGCGGTTCGTCATCGTTGCAGGCCTCAGGGGTGCCGCTACGCAAACGGGGTCACTCCTCCCCACGATAGGAGTCTCGAGGGAGGCCGTCAAGGGCGTAAAGGCGCCGGGCGCGCTTGCCCCTTCGATAGACTTTGCGGGGGATTTTGGCTAGAGTCCCGCCGATAATGCGGGTGAGAGGCGCCATCTGGCGTCGATTGCGGTAGGCGAGAGCGATGGCCGATCAACTTTTGGTGTTCGATACCACATTGCGCGACGGGGAGCAGAGTCCGGGCGCGTCCATGACCTGCGAGGAGAAGGTGCGTATCGCGCGCGCCCTGGAGCGCCTGCGGGTCGATGTGATCGAGGCCGGCTTCCCGATCGCGAGCCCCGACGACTTCAAGGCCGTGAAGGCGGTCGCCGAGGCCGTGACCGAGAGTCGTGTGTGCGGGCTCGCCCGGGCGCTTACCAAGGATATCGATCGCGCTGCCGAGGCGCTGAAGCCCGCGCGCGCCGCCCGCATCCATACCTTCATCGCCACCTCACCCATCCACATGCGCGAGAAGCTGCGCATGAGCCCCGAGGCTGTGCTCGAAGGGGCGGTGAAGGCGGTACGCTATGCACGGCAATTCACCGACGACGTGGAATTCTCGGCGGAGGACGCCGGCCGCTCGGACCCGGACTTTCTCTGCCGGGTGATGGAGGCGGCGATCCGTGCGGGCGCCCGCACCGTCAATATCCCGGACACCGTAGGCTATAGCGTCCCCGCGCAGTTCGGGGAGCTCATCGCGATGCTCAAAAATCGCGTCCCGAACGCCGATCAGGCCATCTTCTCGGTCCATTGCCACAACGATCTGGGTCTGGCGGTGGCCAACTCCCTGGCGGCCGTGTACCACGGCGCCCGCCAGGTCGAATGCACGATCAATGGGCTCGGGGAGCGCGCCGGCAACGCCGCGCTCGAGGAGATCGTGATGGCCGTGCGGACCCGTCAGGACGTGTTCAAGTGCGATACCCGTATCGAGACCCCGCACATCGTGGCGGCGAGCCGTCTGGTATCGACCATCACGGGTTTCGCCGTACAGCCCAACAAGGCGATCGTGGGCGCCAATGCCTTTGCCCACGAGGCCGGCATCCATCAGGACGGCGTGATCAAGAACCGCGAGACCTACGAGATCATGCGTGCCGAGGATGTCGGTTGGACCGCCAATCGCATGGTCCTCGGCAAACACTCGGGGCGCAACGCCTTCCGCGCGCGGTTGGCCGAGATCGGCATCGCCCTGAAGGACGATGCGGCCTTGAATCAGGCCTTCGAGCGCTTCAAGGACCTGGCGGACAAGAAGCACGAGATCTTCGACGAGGACCTCCAGGCGCTCGTGAGCGAGGGCGCCCTGGAGGCGGTGGAGTCGGTGAAGCTCCTGACCCTGGAGACCGCCTCGGGCACCGGCACCAAGCCGCACGCGGATGTCAGGCTTGCATGGAACGGCCAGGAGCATGAAGCGCGCGCCGAGGGTGGCGGGCCCGTGGACGCGGCGTTTCGCGCCATCGAGGGCGTGGTGGCGAGCGGCGCGATCCTGCAGCTCTATGCCGTGAACGCGATCACGAGCGGCACCGACGCCCAGGGCGAGGTGACCGTGCGCCTCGAGCGCCAGGGGCGCATCGTGAACGGCCACGGCGCCGACACCGACATCGTGCTCGCCTCCGCGAAGGCCTATCTGAACGCGCTGAACAAGCTCCTCGTCCCCGACAACCGCACCCATCCCCAACTCCATAGGGGGATGTAGCGGCGGCGGGCGAGGCCAAGACCGCGGGCTCGCCTGAACCGAAGCGCGATCCACGCCGAGCAGCGTGCGCGCCACGAGCGCGGTATCTTTAGTCCCGCGAGGCTATATCGGGTGTGCGGCGCAAGGCCGCTCCTGCCCGCGTGGCTCCGCGGGCACCCTGATAACATCGATCGGCCTCTCGCCTCTCGCCTGCGCCCTCCGCAGAGGGCCCGCTTCCGCGACGCGCGTACCCCCCGCCCCCGCCGCATCCGTCCGTGCCGACCCCTGCCGCCATCGGCCGCCCCTGCTGGGGCCGCGAGCGCGCGGCGGTGTCACGGACCCGACGCAGGTAAGCGCCGGCTCCCTGGGTCGTCCGTACGCGCATGACGGGGCGTCATCGGCCCCGCGCCTCTGGATCGAAACGCGCCGTTTTCTAAATGGGCGAACGGGCGTTCGGGCGGCCCGCCGCCCGTCAGCGCGAAACCGCCCTGTCTCCGGTTCGTGGCCTCACGCTTCTTCGACCACGCCAACGGCCGCATCCGCCGCGCCGTGGGCGACCCGCGCGCCCATGGCGGCTCGCGCCGCTTCCACGGTTCTTCGGCCCGGATCCAGCGGGATCGCAGGGCCCGCCGCGGTCCCCCGGAGCGGGCCCGAAAGGCGCGCTCGATGCCATGGGCGGGCTTGCCGGGTCACTGGCGCCTTGGCCCGCGCAATCGAACAGGCCCGCACACGAGGGGCGCCGTTATGGCAAAGACCGGTTATATGCGCGCGTGAAATGCGGTCAAAACGGCATAATTAATGGAGAATGTTCCAAATTACGAAAATAGAAAATAATTGGATTCCATAAAAAATAACAATGCGACATTGTTATTCGTATCTGGATAGACTGAATCGGACCGGACTCGTGCGGAGTCAAAACCATAACAAAGGTGGAGGAGAATGGCTCTTCAGCGGAATTAGTGGGTGTCATTTAGCTCTTGGTGCCGATTAGAAACTGATAGAACCGCCGACACACTGCATCGTAAACCGCATGTTCTTGTTCATCACGCGCATGGCGCCACAGGGGCC
>JAKAXT010000084.1 GCA_021816425.1 Pseudomonadota bacterium
TCTCGGCCTGAAAGTCCGGGCTCCATAGATCCGGGTTCTCGATCTTGATCTGGTTTGCGAGATCGATGCCGAAGTTACAATGCATGGATTCGTCGCGCAGGATGTACTGGTATTGCTCGGCGGCCCCCACCATCTTGTTCTGGCGTCCGAGGGCCAGGATCTGCGCGAAGCCGACATAGAAAAAAAGGCCCTCCATCATGGCGGCAAAGACGATGAGCGAGCGGAGGAGGGCGGCATCGGTCTCGGGCGTGCCGGTCTGGAACCTGGGGGCGGCGAGCACCGCGATGTGGGGCAGCAGGAACACGTCTTTGTCGCGGATCGACGGGATCTCGCGATAGGCGTTGAAGACCTCGCCCTCGTCCAGGCCCAGGGACTCGACGATGTATTGATACGAGTGCGTGTGGATCGCCTCCTCGAAGGCCTGTCGGATGAGGTATTGCCGGCACTCCGGCGCGCGTATCTGCCGATAGGTCCCGAGCACGATATTGTTCGCGGCCAGCGAATCGGCGGTCGTGAAGAACCCGAGGTTACGCTTCACGATACGCCGCTCGTCCTCCGACAGCCCGTAGGGCTGCTTCCAAAGGGCGATGTCGCGCTCCATGCTGATTTCCTGGGGCATCCAGTGGTTGGCGCAGGCGTCGAGGTATTTCTGCCATGCCCACGGGTAACGATGGGGGCTGCCCGGTTCGGGTCGTATCGGCGCGGTCAGGATGGTGTAGGGGGGCGCGCCCTGCGGGCGCTCGGACATAGCAAAAAACGGCTCGCTCATCGCGCTCGTCGACTCCCGGTTCGTTGTCCGACACGAAGACGTCTACGCCCGGAGCCAGTGCACGTCCGCGGTGCGCACGTACGATGCGAAGCGGCCAGGCGCGGCCTTCGACCATGCAGTAGAAGCGCATGCACGCGCCGGCGCGTTGCGATAGATCAAAAGCCGCCGGCGACCCGCGGCTGATCCGGAATGTGCGCAGGCCCTCAAGGTCCCTGGTCGCGCGCCGAACATGGCCTGTCTGCCGACAAACCGCCGAGTCGCCCTTGCGCACCGATTCCCTGTCGGCAGGCCCTCGCGATCCCGCGCTGGGCGCCACACGGGCCCCCGGGATGCGCAAGCCTATCGAAGGCCATGACCCCTTCAGCGCGGCGATCGTAGGGCCGAATGCCCGGTACCCGCCTCCCCCCTCATGAAGGGGGTGTTCGCGCAATCGTTCCCGCGCGCGGTGCAGGCGCGACTTGGCCGCCGCCTGCGTCAATGCCAGGGCCCGGGCGATTTCCCGCACGGTCCGGCCCTCGAAGTCGCAACGCAGCACGATATCCCGGTCGGGCGCGCTCAGCGATTGCAGTGCGCGGGCCACATCGAGGCGCAGCCCCTGGTCGCTGCGCTCGTCGAGCAGCGGCCCTTCGTGGTCGAGGGGTTCGAGTCCAAAGAGGCGGCTCTCCAGGCGCCGGCACTCGCGTCGCACGATGCGCCAGAGCCAACCCGAGAACGAGGCCAGCGCCCGCAAAGTCCGGAGCTTGCAAGTCACGATCAGCAGGGTCTCTTGCACGGCATCGTCCACGTCGCTCGCGCGGCAGTGCCGATAGGCGTAGCGCCGGATATCCCGTTCGCAAATCGCAAGCAGGTGCCCCAGGGCGTCGAGGTCGCCGCGCCGGGCCTTTTCGAGCCATGGGGCTCGCGGATCGTCATCCATGCTCGCTCCCCCTTAGCGGTCGGGATTCTTGAGGCGTCGGCCGGCGAGGGCGCAGGCCGGGCAAAATCCGACAAAGCCCGTTGCGACCAGGACCGCGCCTACGAGCGGGGCGACCGCCATGGCGGCCCCCCGCAGACCTTCCGCCCCGTAGACGCCCGTCGCCGCGCCTGCAACCACCCGAATGCCGCGCTCCCAGCCCGGAAGATTCTTCTGATACAGCATCTCGCGCCTCCTCGGTGATGTCCCAGGTGTCTCATCGTGACTAAGAGGGCCGAAAAGCCTGTTTGGATTCGTCGTTCCTGAAATTGTCGCACGATAATCCGGCATCACGCCAAGGCAAGCCCCCTCTTTCCGGGCGTGGCGCCTTCTTGCGCGGCCATGGCGCGCTCCGGGCCCTATCCGTTTCGCGGTGAAAGCGGCTCTACGCGGCCCGTGAAACTTTCATGAAACCAAGGCCTGGGCTAAAATGAAGACATAGGCGGCCTATACGTCGGATCGGCGCCAGCGGGCGCCGTGCGTTTGCGCCGCCTCGTTCCGTGGCCGATCTCGGCAGGGAGATGGATTCGTGGGACATTGTGCGCCCGATAAAGCTTTTCTACGCATGGACGCCGTGGTCGACGGGGATAGCCCGCGAGTCGGCTGGGTCGCGGAGCAGGTCACCCGCGAGGATCCGGTGGCGACGGCCGAGCGTTGCTTTACCTTCGTGCGCGACGAGATCCTGCACAGCGTGGATTTCAAGCGCGAGGAGATGCCGGTTTCGGCCTCCGCGGTGCTCGATGCCGGCAGCGGTCTCTGCCTCGCGAAGAGCCACCTTCTGGTGGCGCTGTGGCGGGCCTGCGGCCTTCCCGCGGGCTTTTGCTATCAGCGCCTTGTGCTCGACGCCGGCTCCGGCCTCTACGTGACGCACGGGCTGGCCGCTGTCTGGTTGCCGACATCCGGCTGGTATCGCTGCGACGCCCGGGGCAACACCAAAGACGGCATAGACTGCGGGTTCACCCCCGGCACCGAAAGTCTCGCCTACACCCCGACGCACGCTGGCGAACGCGATTTCCCGTACGTCTGGTCCGAGCCTTGGCCCGAGGTCGTGGCGGGCCTTAGAAGCCTTGCAAGCCTGTCCGACTATCTCGCCCGGCCGATCGACGCCGTGGCGCCCGAGGAGGGCGATGCCGTGCGCGAATCGATACGCGCGCCGCGTGGCGACACCCCCGTCCGCAAGGCCTCCTCTGGCCGGGCGGGCGCGCCCCGTAAGGCGCGCGCCGGGAGGGTCGGCGCGTCCCCGCGGACGAAACGCTAGGGCGCGTGTTCCGGGCCGAGGCCTGTCCGCCGCGCATGTCTGTCGCGTTGGGGCCGAAACGGCCGCCGGCTTCGGCAACCGTCCCGGTCGGGCGCGGCCTCTTCCCGCCCCATGCTCCGCCAATCCGGGAAAAGGCACGCGGGCGGACGGCAAGCGCGACTCGCGATGAAGCCCCGGCTTTCTCCCGCAGCTTCTCCGGTATGGCCGCTTGCCGGCCGTACCCTCTCGTTATCCGCTCACGAGACTGGTCCCGCGACTGATGAGAACCGACGGCGGCTTGCCTAATCCCAGGAGAGGGCGCCGCCCGTCTGATACTCCGTCACCCGCGTCTCGAAGAAGTTCTTCTCCTTCTTCAGGTCGAGCACCTCGCTCATCCACGGGAACGGGTTGGTGGCCCCCGCGTACTGGACGGGCAGGCCGATCTGCTGGCAGCGCCTGTTCGCGATGAACTTCAGGTAGTCGTCGAACATCGCGGCGTTCAAGCCGAGGACGCCCCGCGGCATGGTGTCGATGGCGTAGCGATATTCGAGCGCCACCGCCTGCTTTATGAGGTCGATCACCTCGTTCTGGAAGGCCTCGGTCCAGAGCGCCGGGTTCTCGATCTTGATCTGGTTTATAAGATCGATCCCGAAATTCAGGTGCATGGACTCGTCGCGCAGGATGTACTGGAACTGCTCGCTCGAGCCCATCATCTTGTTGCGCCGCCCGAAGGACAGCATCTGCACGAAGCCGACGTAGAAGAAGATGCCCTCCATGATCACGTAGTAGCCGATCAGGTTGCGCAGGAAGCGCCGGTCGTTCTCTTCCGTGCCGGTCGAGAAGTTCGGGTTCATGAGGTCGCGCGTGAACTGGAGCTCGAAGACGTCCTTATCCGATATGCACGAAACCTCCCGGTACATGTTGAAGATCTCGCCCTGATCGAGGCCCAGGCTCTCCACGATGTGCTGGTAGGCGTGCGTGTGCAGGGCCTCCTCGAAGGCCTGGCGAAGCAGGTACTGCCGACATTCCGGATTCGTGATGTGGCGATAGATCGCAAGCACCAGATTGTTCGCCACGAGCGAGTCGGCCGTCACGAAGAAGCCCAGGTTGCGCTTTATGATCGTGCGCTCGTCCGGGGTGAGGCCGTTCGGGTCCTTCCAGGTCGCGATGTCCCGCGACATGTTCACCTCTTGCGGCATCCAGTGGTTCGCGCAGGCATCCAGGTACTTCTGCCATGCCCATTGGTACTTGAACGGGACGAGCTGATTGACGTCAGCCTGGCAGTTGATGATGCGCTTGTCGTCCACCTGGACCCGCCCCGAGCCGATCTTCAGTTCCTCGAGTCCGGTGACGCCCCCCTGGGGCGCCTTCGCGGTCGCAGGCGTACCTTCAAAGTCGAGCATGTTTCCCTCCATCATCTTACTGACATGCCTCGCACTGAGGGTCGTTTATGGCGCAGGCCTTGGGTTCCTCGGGGGCCGGTCCGCGCACCGCGTTCAGCGCCCCGTCGTTCAGGGTCGATTTCTCGACCGACGTGGCGCCCAGCGTGCGCAGGTAGTAGGTGGTCTTGAGCCCCTTCTCCCACGCCAACATATACATATCGGACAGCTTGCGCCCCGAGGGTTCCGCCATATAGAGGTTCAGGCTCTGCGCCTGATCGATCCATTTCTGGCGGCGCGAGGCGGCCTCTATGAGCCAGCGCGGCTCGATCTCGAAGGCGGTGGCGTAGAGCGACTTCAGGTCGTCGGGCAGGCGTTCTATGCCGCGCACGCGTCCATTGTAATACTTGAGGTCGTTGACCATGACCGGGTCCCACAATCCGCGCTCCTTCAGGTCGTGGACGAGGTGCTCGTTCAGGACCGTGAACTCACCGGAAAGGTTCGATTTCACGAACAGGTTCTGGTAGGTCGGCTCTATGCTTTGCGCAACGCCCGCGATGTTGGAGATGGTGGCGGTCGGGGCTATGGCAAGGCAGTTGGAGTTGCGCATGCCGTAGCTCGCGACGGCCTTGCGGACCGGCGCCCAGTCGAGATGGACGCTGCGATCCATGGTCAAGGAGCCGCCGCGCGCCTCTTCCACGAACGCGATGCTGTCTATGGGCAGGACGCCCTGGCTCCAAAGCGATCCGTCGTAGCTCGCGTAGGATCCGCGTTCGTGCGCCAATTCGGTGGAGGCGAGGATCGCGTAATAGCTCACCGCCTCCATGGAGCGATCGGCGAACGTCATGGCCCCCTCGGACGCGTACGGCAGGCGCAGCTTGTACAAGGCGTCCTGGAAGCCCATGACGCCCAGGCCCACCGGGCGGTGGCGCAGGTTCGAGGTCCGTGCCTGAGGCACCGAGTAGTAATTGATGTCGATGACGTTGTCGAGCATGCGCATCGCGGTGCGCACCGTGCGCCCGAGCTTCGCCATGTCGATGCCGCCCTCACCGCCGACATGGGCCGCGAGGTTTACGGAGCCGAGATTACAAACCGCGATCTCCTC
Organism: Pseudomonadota bacterium; assembly: GCA_021816425.1. Lineage (GTDB taxonomy): Bacteria > Pseudomonadota > Gammaproteobacteria > Acidiferrobacterales > Acidiferrobacteraceae > Acidiferrobacter. The sequence goes on from JAKAXT010000084.1 coordinate 5,443, forward strand.
GTCCGAGGTGTTGAGCGTGATCTCGGTGTTCTTCGTGATCATGCCGTTCACGGTCCATGCATGGGTGGCCGAATCCACCATCAAGCAATAGGCGTCCTCGTTGGGCAGCGTCGTGAGCCCCGTAAACGTCGCGTAGCCGCGTTGCTTGTCGCTCAAGAAGGGCCTTTCGCCATGGTTCAGCGGGAAGTCCTCCTCGCTGACCCTGAGCACCGCCGCGGCCCGGGCGTGGCCCTCGGCGCTGCTTGCGATCAGGCGAAAGAGCGGGTGCCGCCAGTAGCTCTTCTCGATCTTGCGGATGTGGGTCTCGATCCCGAGATTGGCCCATACGATCTGCAGGCCCTCGATGAAGGACTGGTCATAGGAGGCCAGGGTGAGGCTCTTGATTATGCCGTGGCCCGCCTGGTAGAGGCCGCGCAGATAGGCGGTCACCGTCTCCTTGTCGCCCTTCCAGATAAGCTCCGGAATACTTACACGGGTGTGGTCGCGCTCGTCGTGACTCTCGTGCCAGCTCTCGGTGGCCTCGGGGCCCTCGTGCGAGACGGCCGCCATGCGCGCCTTCCCGACGTAGGCGAAGCGCTCGGCCTCGAGCTCGGTCACCATGCTATGCCGGCCATAGACGCTGCTTGCGGTCATGAGCCCGATCACGAAGGCGATCTCGGGGTTGTGCGCGGGCCCGAACAGCCCCTCGCATTGCTGGATGAGCAGGTGGTCGCCGGGCTTCAGGTGTTGTGCCTCGACCCAGCCGCGATCCTTGACCCAGACCTTGTGGTCGGGCGTGACCTTGTGGCGGTAGCCTTCGGCGGTCTCGATCCGCACGATGGGGGCGTTGGGCCGGGGGAGCAACATCTCCGAGGCGTCATACACGCCATCCAGCCCCACGACGCGGTTCTTGCCCCCCAGGGCATAAAGTTCGCCCACGGTCAGGAGTCCGCGGTCGCTCACGACCCTCTGGTCGGCCGTCATGCAGCAGAGGTTGGAGCTGTGGACCACGCCCTTGTGGCGTTGCGGGCTGCGCAGATTGCACGGGTCTTTGAAGGTGAGCCAGGGGTGGCCCGTCTCGAACAGCATCGAGAGCATCTTGCGCCAGAGATCCAGCGCCCGGACCTTCTTGAAGAGCTTCAGTTCGCCGCGCGCGGCGCGGGCCTCGTGACGCTCATAGGCGGCCCGGAAGGCCTCGCCATAGACGTCGTGCAGGTCCGACGTATCCGATGGCGAGAACAGCGTCCATTCGGCGCCGGCGCGGACGCGCTCCATGAACAGGTCCGGTATCCAGTTGGCCGTGTTCATGTCGTGCGTGCGGCGCCGATCGTCGCCGGTGTTCTTGCGCAGCTCGAGGAACTCCTCGATATCCAGGTGCCAGGTCTCGAGGTAGGCGCACACGGCACCCTTGCGCCGCCCGCCCTGGTTGACCGCCACGGCGGTGTCGTTGGCGACCTTGAGGAAGGGGATCACGCCCTGGGATTTGCCGTTCGTCCCCTTGATCCGGGCGCCCAAGGCCCGTACGCGCGACCAGTCGTTGCCGAGGCCCCCCGCGTACTTCGACAGGAGCGCGTTATCCTTGATGGCGCTGTAGATGCCGTCCAGGTCGTCGGAGACCGTGGTGAGATAGCAGGACGAAAGCTGCGAGCGCAGCGTGCCCGCATTGAACAAAGTCGGGGTCGAGGACACGAAATCGAAGGTCGACAGGATCTCGTAGAACTCGATGGCGCGCGCCTCGCGATCCACTTCGTTCAGGGCGAGCCCCATGGCCACGCGCATCCAGAACGCCTGCGGCAGTTCGATGCGCCGCTCTTCGCGGTGGAGGAAGTAGCGGTCGTACAGGGTCTGGAGACCGAGATAGGTGAAGTTCAGGTCGCGGTCGGCCTTCAGCGCGGCACCCAAGCGCGCGCAGTCGTATTCGGCGAGCCGCGGGTCGATCAGTTCCGCCTCCACCCCTTCGCGTATGAAGGCGTGGAAATATTCCGGGTATTCCGCGCGCATCTCGGCGTGCGTCAGCGACCGGCCGAGCACCTCCTGGCGCAGCACGTCGAGGAGCAGGCGCGCCGTCACGTACGTATAGTCCGGCTCCGTCTCCACGAGCGCGCGAGCGCTCAGGATCGCCGACTGCATCACGTCGCGCTCGCCGACGCCGTCGAACAGGTTGCGCAAAAGCGCCTGGAGCACCGTGTCCGCCGAGACCTCCCGCAGCCCGCTGCAGGCCTCGTCGATCACCGCCTTGAGCCGCGCGCGATCGAGCGGCACGTTGCGCCCGTCCGCGGTGCGGACGTGGATCGCGGGTTCCTGGGCCTCGGTCTTCTCGGCCGCCCGCGCCTGGGCGCGCTGCTCGCGGTAGAGCACATAGCGCCGCGCCACCTCGTGGTGGCCGTTGCGCATGAGCGCGAGTTCGACCTGATCCTGGATGTCTTCGATGTGGACCGTGCCGCCGCCCGGGACTCGGCGGGTGAGGGCGGCTATGACCTGGTCTGTAAGCCCCGCCACGACCTCGCGCACGCGCGTGGAGGCGGCGCCCGAAGTGCCCTCGGCCGCAAGAAACGCCTTGGTGATGGCGATCGCGATCTTCGAGGCGTCGAAGCGCGTGGCGTGCCCGTCGCGGCGGATGACGCGCAGGCCGCCTTCGACCACTCCCGCACCGGTGGGAACCTGTGATGACTGTTCGTAATCCATGACGCCAGGTCTCCTTGGGGATAGCGAAAACGAGAAAACAGTCTACTGCAAGCGAACGGCGCTAATCAACAACATATTGGGTATTAGGGGTGTCTAATGCACAAGACCTGGATACCCGCGCCTCCGTCACCCCGCCGGGCCGGACCCGGCGGGTTCATCCATGCGGGCTTGGGGTTAGAGCAGCGTTTTGAACAAAAATTCCGGCGAGGCGAAGGCCGCCTGGTGGATCCCGGCGTTGTAGTAGCGGGTCGCGAACGGGCGCTCGCGACAGGCCTCCTCGCGAAAGCTCGCGAGGGTGGCGCCCTTCCGGGCAAGGGTGGCGCTCCACCAGCCCGAGGGGTAGGTGCACTGCGGGAAATGGACGGTGGCGACGTCGAGGAAATTCGCGCCGCGCAACGCCTCGTGCATGTCCTTGATCAGCGCGGCATGGAACAGGGGCGACTCGCTCTGGCCGACCACGATGCCGTCGGCCTTGAGCGCCCGATGGCAGTCGCTGTAGAAGGCCTTTCCGAACAGGCCCGCGGCGGGACCGACCGGATCGGTCGAATCCACGATGATCACGTCATATGACCCGGGCTCGGCATCCGCCACCCACCGGATGCCGTCCTGAAAGTGCAGGTGCGCCCGCGGGTCGTCGTTCGCCGCGCAAAGCTCGGGGAAGAACTGCTCCGCCACGCGCGTCACGCGCTCGTCCAGCTCCACCTGGTCCACATGCTCCACTTCGTCGTGCTTCAGGACCTCGCGCAGCGTTCCGCAGTCGCCTCCGCCTATGATAAGGACGCGGCGCGGCGATGGGTGCGTGAAGAGCACCGGATGCGACATCATCTCGTGGTAGACGAAGTTGTCGCGATCGGTGACCATCACGAGGCCGTCCAGCGTCATGAGCGTGCCGAAGGTCTCGGTCTCGTAGATCTCTATGCGCTGGTAGGGCGATTGCTCGTCATGCACCTTCTCCTTGACGCGCAACGATATCGCCGACCCCTGGTCCGCCCATTCCTCCGTATACCAGCCGTCCTTGCGCATCTCCTAGAGATCCCACAGCACCACGGCCGCGAAGGCCGCGCCGATCTTCTCGACGCGATGGTCGATGGCGACCGACTTCAGGGTCTTCACTTCCCACCCGCGCTTGCGCATGCCTTCCTCGGCCATCCGCCGCACGACCGACTCGGCGTCCTCGCGGTGTCCGTGCGCGTGGTATTCCATAATGAGCCCGGGCTTGGAAGGGTCCGTCGGCCATGCCGCGGCCACCGCCGCGCAGATCATGGAGCCCGGAATGTCGGACTCCATGGCGGCATAGGCCACGGGAACGAGCGCGCCCGGCGGGAGCACGAGCTCCTCGATCGGCACCTCGCGGGTCCCGGGCGGCACGATGGACGACATCTTGACGAGGTTCGTGTTGCCGACGCGAGCGGCCAGCAAGGCGCCGTCGAAGGCATTCAAGGGCGTATAGCCCTCACTCGATCCCGTCACGAACGTGTGGGACGTAGGGGTCTTTATGATCATGGCAAATCCTGGATGCGAAGCGGATCAGCCCGTCGCGAGCTTCTTGGCCGGCCGCTGGTCTTCGGCCATCGACATCATGTCGATCTGCCCGCGATGGACTTCCATAGTCGACACGTGACCCGCGACCAGGGCCTCGCGCAAGTGATTGAAGCCGGTTTCCGCCGACACGGAATCGCCGCAGGTGAAAAGATCGACGGCGGCATAGCCGTATTCGGGCCAAGTGTGGATCGCCAGATGGCTTTCCGCGATGATGACCGCACCCGAGACGCCGTGCGGGGAAAAGTGGTGGAATGTCTCCGTGACGATCGTGGCGCCGGATTTCACGGCGGCCTCCAGCATGTGGTTCCGAATGTACGCGACGTCGTTCAAAAGCGCTTTGTCGCATCCATAAAACTCGGCCACAATCTGATGTCCAAGTGAGCGCATGGGCAAGCCCTCCAATTCTGTTACCGAGGAACTCCCAGACCTTCGTCATGGGCAGTCCCGTTGAAGTAGCTCCCGTGCACACCCGGTCAGCGTTAGGCCTGAGAGCGATGGGATCGCTAACAGAGAATGGCGGCCGCCTTCGGTGCCGTGGAATCGGGCGAATCATAGGCATCT
>JAKAXT010000160.1 GCA_021816425.1 Pseudomonadota bacterium
CCTTCAGAAGGTAGCCACGCGCACCATAGCGCAGGGAGGCGACGAGATCGGTCTCCTCGCTCGAGGTCGTGAGCATCACGATGGCAGCCGCCACCCCGTCCGCCCGCAGCGCCTTCAAGGTCTCGATCCCGCCGACCTTGGGCATGCGGATGTCGAGCAGGACGATGTCGGGGGCGGTCTCGCGGATGCGCGATGCGGCCCGCTCGCCATCATTAGCCGAGGCCACGACCTCGATGCCGCGGCGCACGAGCAGATGCTCGAGCCCGCTACGAAACAGTGCATGATCGTCTATCAGAAACACCTTCACCGGGCCACCTCCGTCACTGCCACCGCCTGCCCCCTTCTGCGCGACGGGTCCGGGAAGGTGAGCCACACGCGCGTCCCCTCCCCGGCCTCGTGCTCGACGCGCAACTCGCCCCCGATCGCGTGCGCGCGCTCGCGCATGATCGCCTGCCCGAAGTGCCCGTCGTCGCCATGACCGCCCAAGGTCGCCTCCCCCGACCCCTCGCCGTCGTCTTCGATGAGTACCCGGTAATCCCCGCCGGCCTCGGACTGCAAGAGCACCCGCACGGTCTGGGCGTGGGCATGCTTTCTGATATTGGCCAAGGCCTCCTGGATCACGCGCAGGACATGGGTCTCGTGGGTGGAGGGCAGCTCTCCGCGCCAATCCTTCTGGACATAGACCGAGATCCCGGTCTCCTCCTTGAAGCGCGCGATCGCCGTATCCAGGGCCGGCAGCAGGCCGCCCTCGGCGCCGCCCGCCCGGAAGTTGCGGATGAGCCCGCGCACCTCGCGATGCGCGATCTCGAGCCCGGCCGAAAGCCGCGTGAACTCGGTGCGCGTCCCGGGGTGCGCGTCCTGCTCTATGGTCTCGCCCAGGACCTGGGCCTGGATACGCAGGCTCGCCAGGGTCTGTGCCAGCGAGTCGTGCAGTTCGTGGGCGATCGCCATGCGCTCCTGCAGAAGCGACAGCTCGCGACGCTGGTCCTGGAGGCGCATCTTCTCGATCGCGGCCCCCAGGTGCTGGCCGAGCCCCAAAAGGAGATCCTCGATGTCGGTCTGGCCTATGACGCGCGCACGTTCCATGAAGAGGTTGTAGAGCCCCACCACCCGCCCCTCGTAACGCAAGGGGATGGCGAGCAGCACCAGATCCTCGTCGGGGAAGGGGTTCTGTCCCCAGGAGGTACAACAGGCCTTGAGGTCATCCCCGACACTCAAGGTGCGCCGTCCGACCGCCTGTCCGCATAGACAGCAATCGAGGGCCACGCGTCGCTCGTGCTCGACGATGGCGTCGGGAAGCCCGATGCTTGCCACGAGCCTAAGATGGCCATCGCCGGTCAAAAGCCGCACGATGCCGGCGCGCACCTCACCTGCGCTATGGAGCGTGAACAGAAAGCGGGGCAGGAGTTCGTCCAGGTCCTGGGAGGAGGCGATGCCGGCTGTGATGGCGTTCAGGATGCCGAGCCAGCGACCGATGGCGTGCGAGCCTTCGCGGGTGCGCTCCTGGGTCAAGACCTTCAGGCGATCACCCAGGGCGTTCACGTCGGCGGCAAGCTCCGCGAATTCGGCCCCGGCCGGCCCTTCCGGGAGGCGCGCCGACAGATTGCCGCCACGCACGCGCATCGCCCAACGGCGCAGATCGGCGAGCGGCCGCCATAGAGACCGCACCGTCGCCACCCACAAGACCGCGACCACGACGAGGGCCGCGGCCAAAGTGACGAGCGCCAGATCGCGGTTCGCATCGAGGTAGGGGGCATGATCCCAGACGAGCGCCCCGATCGCGACTCCGAGAAGGGCTGCGAGCAGCGCGGGCGCAGTCCACACGAGCCAGAGGCGCCTGGGTCGCATCCAGCCCCGGGCAGGCGGCGTATCGAGCGCCCCCGAGCGCGCCTGCCGAACACCAATGCGCTGCCAAAAGGACCTTTCCATGGAGACCTCGGGCCGAAGCCCCGGCGTGCCATACATAAGCGCCACTATACCCTTCCCTGTCGCGGCGTTCGAATCGCAAAGCGCGCCTCAATCCGCGTGCGCGTAGATCCCCGGCCGAAAGACCATGGGCTGCGTACGCGCGAGCCGCGCGAGATAAGGCCCGAGCACAGCGCCCACGTCCTCGCCATAGGACGGGTGCCCATAATCGAGATCGGCGAGCGACCAGAGGCCGCGGCGCGAGCGGCAGGCACCGAGCAGCAGATGCACGAACTCGTCGGCGCCCGCGCCCGCCACACAGCCGCCCAGCATCTGGCCCGTCTCCTCGTCGTGCACGATCTCGATGAAGCCCGGGCTTGCCCCCTGGACGCGGGCCTTGGCCGATGCCCCATAAGGAATATAGACCACCTCGGGGGCAAAGCCCGCGCGTTCGGCCATATCCTCGGAGAGTCCCACGACACCCAAGGGCAGGATGGAGTCGATCACGAGCGGCACCTGATGATAATTGCGTCGCCGCGCGAAGCCCTGCGCCGCATTCTCGCCGGCGATGCGCCCATCATGCAGGGCCGCCGCCGCAGTCATGGGGCCGCCCTTCATGTCGCCCACCGCATAGATCCCGGGC
>JAKAXT010000085.1 GCA_021816425.1 Pseudomonadota bacterium
ACAAGCGCAACGAGGCCTTCCTCGACCGGGTCTTCATCGTCAAGGTTCCCTATTGCCTACGGGTGACCGAAGAGACCCGCATCTATCGCAAGCTCCTCGAGAACAGCGCGCTGAACGAGGCGCCATGCGCCACCGACACCCTGGAGATGCTGGCGCGCTTCTCGGTGCTGAGCCGCCTCAAGGATCCCGGCAACAGCAGTCTCTGGTCGAAGATGGAGATCTACGACGGCAAGACCCTGAAGGATCGCGACCAGCAGGCCAAGAGCCTGCAGGAATACCGCGATGTCGCGGGCGTGGATGAGGGCATGGATGGCATATCGACGCGCTTCGCCTACAAGATACTGTCGCGGGCCTTCAACTACGATAGCGAAGAGGTCGCGGCGAACCCGGTTCATCTGCTGCACGTCCTGGAGACCCAGATCCGCGCCGAGCAGTTTCCGCCGGACCTCGAGGCCCGCTACCTCGGTTTTCTGAAAGACGAGCTCGCCTCGCGCTACGCCGAATTCCTGGGGCTCGAGATCCAGAAGGCCTACCTCGAGAGTTACGGGGACTACGGGCAGAATCTGTTCGACCGGTATATCCAGTACGCGGATTTCTGGTTGCAGGACACGGAGTTCCGCGACCCGGATACAGGACAGATCATGAATCGGACCTTGTTGAACGAGGATCTCGAGAAGATCGAGAAGCCGGCGGGGATCGCGAACCCGAAGGATTTCCGCAACGAGGTCGTGAACTTCGTGCTGCGGGCCAAGGCCAACAACGGCGGCAAGAGCCCGGCGTGGACGAGCTACGAGAAGTTGCGGGTGGTGATCGAGAAGAAGATGTTTGCGAACACCGAGGACCTGCTGCCCGTAATATCGTTCGGCAAGAAGCGGACTTCCGAGGATGAGCGCAAGCACCACGACTTCGTGGTGCGCATGCAGGAGAAAGGCTATACCGAAAAACAGGTGCGCCTGCTTGTGGATTGGTATATGCGCTACCGGAAGCATCATTGAGGCACGTAAGCGGCGACCCGCCAACGGGGCGGCCGCTTCGAGGGAGGAGGAGTTTCCATGAGCGTGATCATCGATCGGCGCAACTTGGGGACGCGCTCCAGCGCCAATCAGGATCGCCTGCAAAGGCGTGTACGCGGGCGCGTCAAGGCGGCCGTGGAAAAGCTTGCGCGTCGGCGCTCGCTGGGCGATATGCTCGATACCGAGCAGCCGATCGCCATCCCCACGAAGGATCTGCACGAGCCGAGCTTTCGGCGTGACATGCGCGACGCCGCATGGGAGCAGGTCTTGCCCGGCAACAAGCAATTCCGCCGCGGCGACCGTATACCAAAGCCCCAGGACGGCGATGCGGGCGACGGGGGAGACGATGAGGGGGTCGGGGCTTCCGATGGCCTGGGCGACGATGAGATCGCCATCGTGTTGTCGGCCGACGAGTTTCTGTCCGTGCTCTTCGAGGGGCTCGAGCTGCCCAATCTCCGGCAGACGCGTACCGAGGACATCCAGATGGACCAGTGGCGCCGGGCCGGTTTCGTGAAGGAGGGCAGCCCGTCGCGCATGCACATCGGGCGGACGATGCGCACGGCCCGTGCGCGGCGGATGGCTCTGCGCTCGCGCAAGAAGCGCGAGCTCGAGGAGCTCGTGCGGCAGGCCGAGACCCTGGAGGAGGAGGTCCGGATCCGGCAGGGCTATGGCCAGGACACCAGCGTAGAGCGGTTCCGCCTGGACGAGATCCGGGAGGAGATCAAGGTTCTCGAGCGCAAGATCAAGGCCATCCCCTTCATAGACGAATCGGACCTGCGGTTTGCGCACATCGACCAGCAGCCGCGCCCGGTCACGAGCGCCGTGATCTTTTGCGTGATGGACGTGTCGGGCAGCATGGGCGACATCGAAAAGGATCTTGCCAAACGCTTCTTCCTCCTGCTTTATCTCTTCATTCACCGGCAGTACCGGTCCGTGGAGATCGTTTTCATAAAGCATCACGGGGAGGCCTCGGAATGCACCGAACAGGAGTTCTTCGGCGCCAAGGAAGGAGGGGGCACGCTCGTGTCGCCGGCCCTCGACCTGGTCGAGGAAATCATCGCCGAGCGGTATCCGACCGAGCATTGGAACATTTATCTCGCGCAGGCCTCGGATGGCGACAACGCGCAAGAAGACAACCGTTTCGTGCAGGAGCGGGCGCTGGGATTGCTGCCGCAGCTGCGCAACATGTTCTATATCGAAGTGAACCAGGATCAGGAAAGCGCGCTGCTGCGCATCTACAGGACCATTGCCCAGGAATTCCCTGAGCTCATGACGGTGCGGGCGCGCCGGACGGAGGACATATACCCGCTGTTTCGCGCGCTCTTCACTCCAAAGGCGGGGGTCGCGCATGGCTGAGCACGCGGCGCCGCTTTTTTCCGACAATGAATGGACGTTCGAGCGTATTGCCGTCATCACCGAGCGCATAGCGGAGATCGCGGAGTCCGAGCTCGCGCTCGATACCTACCCAAACCAGCTGGAGGTCATCACCGCGGAGCAGATGCTGGACGCCTATGCGTCCACGGGGCTTCCCATGTACTACCCGCATTGGTCCTTCGGGAAGCAGCGGGCGATCGAGACCGGGCAGTACAGGCGCGGCGAGATGGGGCTTGCCTACGAGCTTGTCATCAACAGCAACCCCTGCATCAGCTACCTCATGGAAGAGAACACCATGGTGATGCAGACCCTGGTCATAGCCCACGCGGCCTTTGGGCACAACGCGTTTTTCAAGAACAATACCTTCTTCCAGCAATGGACGGATGCGGAGGGCATCCTCGATTACCTCGAGTTTGCCAAGAGCTACATCGCGCATTGCGAGGAGCAGTACGGGATCGACGCGGTGTCCGATGTGATCGACGCGGCCCACGCACTGAACCGCAACGGCATCGACCGCGCCCGCCGTCCGCAGAAGCTCTCGACGCGTGAGGAGGAGCGGCAGAGGCGCGAGCGCGCGGAGTTCATCGAGCAGCACCTCTCCGAGATCTGGCGCACGGTCCCGGGCGCAGCGGAGGCCGTCATGGCGCCGCATGAGGACCGCTTTCCGAGGGAGCCGCAGGAAAACCTCATCTACTTCATAGAGAAGAACGCGCCGACGCTCGATACCTGGAAACGGGAGATTCTGCGCATCGTGCGCAAGATCGCCCAGTACCTGTATCCGCAGGGGCAAACGAAGATCATGAATGAGGGGTTCGCCTGCTTCGTCCATTATCACGTCATGCACAGCCTGCATGCGAGGGGGCTCATAGGGGATGGGGCGTTGCTCGAATTCTACGCGAGCCATACCGCGGTGACCTTTCAGCCGGATTTCGATAGCCGGCGCTACGGCGGAATGAACCCCTACGCCCTGGGTTTCGCCATTTTCCAGGACATAAAGCGGGTGTGCCTGCATCCGACCGACGAGGACCGGGAATGGTTCACGTTCGCGGGCGATCCGGACTGGTTGAAGCAGATTCATTTTGCGATGCGCGAATTTCGCGACGAGAGCTTCGTGCTTCAATATCTCTCGCCCAAGGTGATGCGCGATCTGCATCTGTTCGCCCTTGCGAATGATCCCGAAGTCGAGTCCTTCGAAGTCACGGCGGTGCACGACGACCAGGGCTACCACTACCTACGCAGCGCGCTTGCGCGCCAGATCGCGGAGTCCGCGCGCTCTCCCGACATCGAAGTGGTCGCGGTCAACCGCTGGGGTGATCGGCATTTGCACCTGAAGAAGATGGATTCCTATCCTTTGGATCAGGCGGAGGCGAAAAGGACCCTCGACCATGTCGCGCGGCTCTGGGGCTACGATGTGCATCTGGACGCCGGGGACGTGGTGATGATTGCGCGCGCCAAGGCGGGCGCGCCTTAGTCCATGACGGGCGCCCGCAGCCGGATGGGGGGCGAAGCGATGCGCAGCTCCTGTGCCGTGAGAAGCCCCATCAGTTCGTGGAAGTGCCGGTCCTCGGAGAACCAGGGAAAGGCGCGCGGGAACGCCGGATCGTGCCAGCGACGGGCGATCCAGGCGTTGTAGTGTAGAAGCCGCAGGGTCCTCAAGGGCTCTATGAGGCGCAGTTCCGCGGGGTCGAATTCGCGAAACATCTCGTAGCCTTGGACGAGGGCGGCGAGCGCCTCCTCCTGTTCGTCCGGGGCCCCGGGCAACAACATCCACAGATCCTGGATCGCGGGGCCGTTCAGGCAGTCGTCGAAGTCGACGATGGTGAGCGTCTCGCCGTTAGTCAGGACGTTGCCGGCGTGGCAGTCGCCGTGCAGCCGCAGAATGGGCGCGTCCACCACCCCGAAGGCCTCGGCGATTCGATCGCGCAGGCGTGCCGAGAGGGCAAGGAACGCGGGGCGGATCTCGCGTGGCAAGAAGGGGCAATCGGCCAAATCGGCAATGGCGGGGTCGACGAAGGAGGATGCATCCAGGGTCGGGCGCGCCGCGAAGCGTCCGGTTCCGGTCAGGTGCAGCCGGCCCAGGTGGCGGCCCAGGGCGCGGCGCTCGGGCGGCGTCTCGACGCACCCGGCCCTTCCGGGTCGCCAGGGAAAGATCGCAAAACGAAAGGAGCCTGCGTGCAGGAGCGTCTGGCCGTCGTGCGCGAGCGCGGGCACGGCGGGTATCTCGGCGGCCACGAGCTCTTGCAGGAAGTTGTGCTCCTCGAGGATCGCTTCGTCGCTCCAGCGGTCCGGGCGATAGAACTTGACTGCCCACGGGACCGTTTCGGTCTCGATCTTGTACACGCGGTTTTCGTAGCTGTTCAGGGCCTGGAAGGCGCCTGTGGGCGTAAGGCCGGCGGTCTCCGCCGCGCTCAGGATGAGCTCCGGCGTGAGATCGGCGTAGGGCGGGGTCTTTGCGGCATGGATCGGGTCGTGGCTCATGCCTCAGTATACCGTCGATGGACGGCTTTAGGGCCTTCGTGCGCGCCACCTGATCGGCCGATGGTCTCGCGGGGACGGAGCGGCTATCGTGGCGGCTTCGAAAAGGCCGCCACGGCGGCCGCATCGTGGGGTAAGAACGGGAGTCACGCCATGGGCAGCGTGAGGACGCGTCCGGCGCGGGGCCGCGTGGACGGATACGAAGGCCGAAGCAGGCGGCGCATGCGCCCGCGCGATGATGGATCGGTCGCGGCGCGGCTTGTGACCGTGCGCGCCGAAGACGGCCGGACCTGGGAGCGCGAGGATGCCGTCCTGGAAGAGGTCGGGTTCGCGGTGGTCGTCAACGGGCGCTCCTACGCGGTCATGATGATGACACCGGGTGACCGCGAGGACTTCGTGTACGGCTTCCTGTTTGCCGAAGGCCTCATCGAAGGACCGGACGACGTCCTGGCCTGGGAGATCGTGGAGGGCGGGGACGGCTATGCGGCGTTCGTTCAGCTAAGTCCCGGGGCGGCAAGGCGAGCCAAGGCCAAAAGCCGGGCCGTGATCGGAGGGAGCGGCTGCGGGCTCTGTGGCGTGCCGGATTTCGGGGCGCTCCTCGTGCCCGACGTCCTGCCCGTCTGGGGCGAGGCGCTCGCGTGGGATGCCATTCGGGCCGTCCTGGACCGGATGCAGGCAAGCCAGTGCTTGAATCGCCGCACGGGCACAGCGCACGCGGCCATCCTCGCAGGCCCGCGAGGGGCCGTGGTGCGCGAGGACATCGGGCGCCACAATGCGGTCGACAAGGCCGTGGGGGCCGTCCTGCGCGAACGCTGGGCCGTCGGGGAGGCGCGCCTCCTCGCCGTGTCTTCGCGGCTTAGCTTCGAGATCGTCCAGAAAGCGCTGCATTTTCGGGTACCCGTGGTTGCGGCCATATCCGGCGTGAGCAGCCTTGCCGTGCGCATCGCGGCCGAGCGCGGCATTACCGTGATCGGCTACGCGCGCGAGGGCCGCATGACTGTCTACACCCACAAGGAGCGAGTCGCGCTCGCGGGCTCAGGGGGCGTTGCAGGCGGAATCCCGCTGTAAGGAGGGGCGGCCCCGTCGCGGCCTGCGCCGCGCATCGAGGCCTTTGGCCCCGCTAGCGCATGGTAACAACCTCTTCCGCGCTCGTCGGATGGATGGCGAGCGTATCGTCCAGATCCTTCTTGGTGGCTCCCATCTTGATGGCGACCGCAAAGCCCTGCAGCATCTCGTCGGCGCCCTCGCCGATGACGTGCAGGCCCACGACCCGTTCCTCGCGGCCGATGGTCACAAGCTTCATGGCGGTGCGCTCGGGGTAGTGGTTGAACGCCTGGCTCAGGGGCGCAAACCGGGTGCGGTAGACGCGGACGGCGTCGTTTCCATGGCGCTCGCGCGCGTCGGGTTCGCTCAGGCCCACGCTGCCGATGGGCGGGTGGCTGAATACCACGGTCGGGATGAGATCATAGTCGAGACGCCGGTCCTTTTGTCCACCGAACAGGCGGTCAGCCAGGCGCCGTCCGGCGGCTATGGCGACGGGCGTGAGGGGCGCGCGACCCGTCAGGTCGCCGATGGCGTAAATGCCGGGGACCGCCGTGTTCTGGTAGGAGTCGGTCTCTACGATGCCGCCCCGCCCCGGCACGATGCCGGCGCGCTCCAGATCGAGGGTGTCGGCGTTCGGCGCCCGGCCGATCGCCCAGATCACGCTATCGAGTCCGCACAAGCTCTCGCCGTCCTCGTAGAGGAGGGCGAAATCGGTCCCCGTCTCCCGGATGCCCGCGACCTGGCGATGGGCCAGGAGGTTGATACCGGCATGGGTCATGGCCTCCATGAGCCCTTCGCGCAGCATGGGGTCGAACGCCGCCAAAAGGTGGGCGCCGCGCATGACGAGCGAGACCTCGCAGCCGAGCCTGCGCAGGGCGCAGGCCAGCTCCACGGCGATGTAGCCCGCTCCCACCACCGCGGCCCGCCGCGGTCTCTCGGCAAGCGCGAAGAAGTCGTCGGATGTGATTCCCAGGGAGGCGCCTGGAACCTCCGGTCGTATCGGGCGACTGCCGGTGGCGAGCACGATGTGGTCGGCCTGATAGCGCTTGCCCTCGACCTCTATGGTATGGGGGTCGGCGAATCGGCCATGGCCTGTGATCAAGGTGACGCCGTTATCCGCAAGGCCGGTCGCATAGCGCCCATTCAGTTTGCCGATATAGGCGTCGCGGGCGCGCTTGTTCGCAGCCCAATCGAAATCTCCGAGGAGCGGCGCAAATCCGTAATCGGTGGCAAGCTCCGCGCTATGGCGCAGCTGGGCCGCGTTCCAAAGAAGCTTTTTGGGTACGCAGCCGACATTCACGCAGGCCCCGCCGAGCGCACCCCTTTCGATGAGGGCGCACCGCGCCCCATGGAGCGCCGCGCGGTTGGCGGTGGCGATCCCGCCGCTGCCGCCTCCAAGGATCAGGAGATCGTAGTGCTCGGTCATGACGCGCCCCCTATGCAACGAATCGGAATGCATTTGCGCCGCCTGCTCTCGCAAGACGCGGCGCAGGCCCTGTGCTACGCGAGTCCCAGATGGCGCGCCAGATCGTCGGCCCCACCGATATGTCGGCCGCCTATGAAGACTTGCGGCACGGTCGAGCGACCCGTGGTTGCGCGCAGGGTTCGTGAGCTAACGCCGGTCCCCTGGCCCGTACGGATCTCCTCGAACGCGATACCCCGCTCCTTCAGCATCGCCTTGGCGCGGAAGCAATGTGGACAGCCCTCGCGCGTGAATATGGTGACGAACTCCGGCTCCTTGGCGTTTGGGTTCAGGTGGCGGAGCATGGTATCGGCGTCCGAGACCTCGAAGGGGTCGCCGGCCTTGTCGGGCTCTATGAACATTTTCTCGATCACGCCGTCTTTGACGAGCATGGAATAGCGCCACGAGCGCTTGCCGAAACCAAGGTCTGACTTGTCGACCAGCATGCCCATCGAGGCCGTGAACTCGCCATTGCCGTCTGGCAGGAAAAGCAGGTGCTCGGCATTCTGGTCCTTGGCCCAGGCCTCCATGACGAAAGCGTCATTTACGGACAGGCACACCACGGTATCGACACCATTGGCTTGGAAGACCGGGAAAAGCTCGTTATAGCGCGGCACATGGCTCGATGAGCATGTCGGGGTGTAGGCCCCCGGAAGCGCGAAGACGACCACGGTCTTTCCCTTGAAAACGTCGTCCGTGCTGACATCCTTCCACTGGCCTTCGGCGCGGGTCTTGAAGACCACGCGCGGAACTCGTTGTCCTTCGCGATTCGGGTGTTGCATAAACCCCCCTTATTAGGATCGTGATGGTTTTGGGGCCCGCGGTTCCCGATCGCGTCTTTCGGCGCCCACGGCGGCGCCGCCCCAAGCGCTCTCAACGGGTGCCGCACGACCACTCTACTGCAAGTCGCATAGCTACCGTGAAGATCGATCTTAGCAAAGTAATCCCTGTTTGGCATACGGCAGGCCCGATCGGGTTGCCGGGGTATCGCCGTGGTCGCCGGGTAGGCGCCCGGGGTTCCTGGATGCAGGGCGCGTGGAAGGGGCGGCGGGGAGGTATGGAGCCCTCACGGCGAGGGGCGAGGGCTCGGGCGGAGATCAGCCCTGCTGTTGCGGAATCCCGTTTGGCGGGTCACCGGGAAGGGGCGCCGGGTTATCCAGCGTGCGGCGCAGTCCCTGCTCCGGATGTTCGGTTCCCACGCTCAAATAGCTTTGTTTGGTCTCCTCGGATTCGAAGTAGATCTTGAGGGTGTCGGGGCCCTCGCCTTCGACCACGTAGGGACGACCTTCGGTCTCGGACAAGGTCTTGCCAGTCACGGGGTCGGTCCTCTCGATTCGCATGCTTGCCTCCAGTCTTCGTGAATAGCCCGGCAGCATGCCGCATGTCGCCGGAGAGATCATCGGCCTTTGGTCGTTTCCATATCACCTGGAAGCGAGGGGGCGCGCCCGTCGACCTCAGGAATTCCGGCGCTCAGTTTGCTCAAAACCTCGTGGAGGCGTTGGTGCGCCGTATGTGAGGCGATTTTCGCGCCCGCCGGGCACGGCGGATTCGATCCTTCGGTGACCTATGGTGGTTTTGCGCGCAGACGCGGCACGGTGGGAAGCGCGAAAAGCAAGGGCGCCTGACAAACGGCGGTCGACGGCAAGTAGGCATCCTGCGCGGGGGAAACGTCGCGCATGACCGCTCGACCATCGTGCGCGGGTCCCGATGAAGGGATTTCGCGGAGAGGACCCGGCGCCAAAGCGGGCCTCGGTGGGGCGGCATCGCGGGACGCGCCTCTTTACGGGCCGGCCGCCCCTTTTCGGCCTCCGCCGGATGTCTCGCCGCTTCCCATTCCCGAACCATGGTGCCAGTATAAGCCAGCGGCGCGGCGGCCTCCTTTGGGGGGATCACGAAGGCCCCGGGTTCGCCCGGTGCGGGGATGCCCGGCGCCGTCGCCCATCGTGGCGGGCCTAGGGGTGTGGGAGGGGAGGGGTTTATGAGGGGTGAACGCTCGTTGCGGGCGGGTCTTGTGGAAGGCGTGCGTGCGCTTGTGGGGGCATGCGGCGCGATCGCCTTGTTTTTGTCGGGGCCGGCCGCTCAGGCGTCCTTGCATTTTCGAGGGCGAAGCCCCGAGGCCGTATGGCGCACGATACACCATCGAGCCCATGCCATCGTGCAAGGAGGCGGTTCGCGCAGACTCTACGTCTTCGTGGATCCCAACTGCCCGTTCTGTCATACGCTCTTTGAACAGTTGCAACCCTTGATCGGCCCCCGCCATCTGCGCGTTTACTGGATCGTCACAGGCTTTCTGCGCGCCTCGAGCGCCGGCAAGGCCGCTGCCATACTTGGGGCACATCGACCACTCGCGGCGCTAAAGCGCAACGAGACGGGCTTTCGGCCAGGCCGGCACGGCGGCGGTATCGCGCCCGTGCCGGTGCGTGGCGGGGCGGCGCGGGCCCTGGCGGTCAACAATCGCCTGCTCACCCTCACGGGTCCCGAGCTCGTGCCGACCTTGGTGTACCGCAACCGCGCGGGCGCCATCGTCATCCACCAGGGTGTCCCGATGAAGCCGCACGGTCTGCTCTGGACCATTCGCGCCATCCGTTGACGCGCCCCCTCGGGAGCGCCGCCGCCGGGCGTCGCGGGCCTCTTCGGGCCACGTGTCCCCGGTCCCCGCCCCGCTTCCGCTCACCCCGAGGGGGCACGGCGTCCGGGGGGCGCTTGCGGGCGCGCTTGACCTTATAGTCGGCTGGAAGGTATAGACTGCGAGATCGGA
>JAKAXT010000086.1 GCA_021816425.1 Pseudomonadota bacterium
GCGGCCGCCTCGACGACCTTCAATCTGGCGCCGGTGGAGCCGGGCATGCAGGTGACCATCCCCTGGCAGAAGAAGCCCGTGATCATCGTGAACCGCACGCCGGAGATGCTGGCGACGCTGACCGAGGTCGAGAAGAAGGGCATCCTGAAGGATCCGAACTGCACGGTCCCTCAGCAGCCGCCCTACTGCAAGAACATGTATCGGGCCCGCAAGCCCGAGTGGCTCGTGATGGTGCGGATCTGCACGCATCTCTGCTGCATCCCCCATTACCGCCCGAAGAAGGCCTCGGTGGCCCCGTCGTGGCTCGGCGGCTTCCACTGCCCATGCCACGGGTCCATGTACGACCTGTCGGGCCGCGTCATCAAGGGGTCCCCGGCCCCGCACAACATGGCGGTCCCCGAGTACCACTACTCACCGGATGGCAAGTCGGTGACCATCACCGACATGTATCCGAAGGCGCATCTATGTTAGGGGTGGCCATGATCGCGATTTCGAGGAGAGGCATATGAGCAAGGTAGTCGATTGGTTCAACGCGCGCTTCCCGGCGCGCGAGATGATGCGCGAGCACATGACGGAGTATTACGCTCCGAAGAACTTCAACATCCTGTACTACACGGGCTCGCTGCTGCTGCTCATGATCGTTTTGCAGCTTCTGTCGGGCTTCTTCCTCATGGCCCATTACGTGCCCACGAGCCAGGATGCCTACAACTCCGTGCAGGGCATCATGTATGACACGAAGTGGGGCTGGCTCGTCCGCTACATGCATGTCGACGGGGTGTCGCTGATCTTCATCCTGCTCTACCTGCACATCGGCCGCGGCCTCCTCTACGGGTCCTACCGCAGCCCCCGCGAACTCCTCTGGGTCATAGGCTATCTCATCTATGTGCTCATGATGGGCGAGGCCTTCTTCGGCTACATCCTGCCGTTTGGCAACCTGTCCTACTGGGCGGGCCAGGTGATCACCTCCATCATCCACGCGGTGCCGATCATAGGTCCGGGCCTCACCACGCTCGCGCGCGGCGGTCCGGGTGTCGGGACCGCGACCCTCGAGCGCTTCCTCGCGCTGCATGCGGTGCTCTGGTTCCTGATCCTGGCCGCCTGCATCGGGCTCCATATCCTGGCGCTGCACAAGGTGGGCTCGAACAACCCCGACGGCATCGAGATCAAGGACCACAAGGGCCCCGACGGCACGCCTCTGGACGGCATCCCCTTCCATCCGTACTACACGGTGAAGGATATCTTCGGCGTGGGCGTGTTCCTCACCCTCTTCGCGGCCATCATCTTCTATGCGCCGACCATGCACGGGGTGTTCCTGGAGCGCACCACCTTCTTCCGGGCCAATCCCATGGTGAGCCTGCCGGACGTGACCCCGCCTTGGTATCTCGCGCCCTACTACGCCATGCTGCGCGCGGTGCCGAACAAGTACGAGGGCATCGCCCTCATGGTCGCGGCCGTCGTCGTGCCGTTCTTCATGCCCTGGCTCGACCGCTGCAAGGTGCGCTCGAGCCGCTATCGGCCGGTCTACCGCTTCATGATCCTGCTCATGGCGGTGACCTTCTTCACGCTCGCCTACGTGGGCGAGCAGCCGCCTCTGCCCAAGTACTTCCTGATCGAGCGCCTGGGGGCGACCATCTACCTCGGCTTCTATCTGCTGCTGCCTATCATCAGTCGTTTCGAACCGACCCGGCCGGTGCCGGAAAGGGTGCGTTCATGAGAAAGACCTTGCCACGGGCCGCCCTGGGCCCCCTGTTCGCCCTGGCCACGGCCGCGCACGCCGCCGTCATGACGCCCCCGGTGGCCCCGCCTTCGGTGCCGTTCACCAAGGCCACGGTCATCGCCGGCGCCAAGTTCTTCGCCGACCATTGCAGCGCCTGCCATGCGGTGAGCAACCTGCGCTACAAGCGCATGGGGGCCGATCTGGGCTTGAGCAAGGCCGTGATCACGAAGAGCTTCATGAAGCCTGGCGGGGCCAACTACCTGAAGGGCATGCGCCCGGCCATGACGCAGGCGGAGGCCAAGAAGTGGTTCGGACTCCCCGCGCCCAACTTAAGCCACATGGCGCGCGCCCTGGGGCCACGCTTCCTCTACACCTATCTCACGTCCTTCTACTGGGACCCCAAGCGTCCCTCGGGCTGGAACAACCACGTGTTTCCGAACGTGGCCATGCCCTACATCCTCGCCCCCTGGGGCGGGATCTACACGAAGAACGGCAAGCTCCTCGTGCCCGGTCGCGAGACGCCCGCGGTCTTCGATCGCCACGTAGCCGACGTGGTCGCCTTCCTGCGCTACGCGAGCGACCCCTCGGTCTTCGAGCGCCGCGCCATCGGCCGCTACGTGATCGGCGCCTTCGTCATCCTCTCGATCCTCGCCTACCTCCTGAAGAAGGATTATTGGCGGGACGTCCACGACAAGGAGGCTCCCGGCGGCGCGCAGAAGGGCGCGACGGCCAAGTCGGCACGCAAGGGCTGAGGGCTGAGGCGCGACGACGCGGTTCGTCGCGCCTCACATTCCTCCGAACTGCTGGCGCTTCAGCAAGGCATTTATATCCTCGAACAGTCCAAGGACCGCCGGCCGCAGGTCGTGATACCAGAATGCGCGCGCGGCCTCGGGCGTCTTGCCCCGGCCCCGAACCAGAGCGGCGCGCAGCCCCTCCCACCGCGGGAGTTCGCCATAAAGACTTGCGCGCGTCTGCATCCAATGGTCTAGGCGCGCGATCCCACCCGGCACGTTGCCCTCCGCCCCCACGTCCAGTTCCAGGAAGGCGTAGCCCACGAGCACTAGGTCGCGCGGCGGGAAGGCCGCGATGCGGGACTGTGGCCATGACGGTCCCTGCGCCAGCCAGTCGAAGAACTCCTCCTCGTAAAGCGGCTTCGCCAGGACATGGCCCTGAATGTGTTCGCCTCCCATGTGCCGCCAGAGCGTGAGATCTTCCGCTGTTTCTATCCCCTCGGCGATCAATCGCCGGCCGGACAGGCTTCCGAGCAGCAGGGCGGCGCCGGCCACCGCGAAGAAGTTGGGGTCGCGCCGGAAAAGCCGGATGAAGCGCTGGTCCAGTTTGAGCTCGTCGGCCGGCAGACGCGCGGCTTCGTTCAGGGAGGAGTGACCGCTTCCGAAGTCGTCTAGGGCGACGGAGAAGCCAAGCCGCTTCAGTTCCGTTATGATGCGCGCCGCCCTGTCCCCGTCGCTCAAGGCGACACTCTCCGTGATCTCGATGCAGAGGCCATGCGCCGTGGAGCCTTCCAGGCTTTCCCTCACCTCGCCGAGGAAGCCCGAATACAGAAAGTGGTGGGCGCCGATATTGAGGGCCACGCGCAGGTCGCGACCCATCGCCCGCAGCCGATTGCGCAGCGCAATCCCCTCCGCAAGGGCCCGCCGTCCGAGGGCGCGGATCAGGTAGGGGTCTTTCTCGACATCCGGTATGAAGCGGTCCGCCGGCATCGACTCGTCGCCATTGCGCCAGCGCGCCAGAATCTCGACCCCCTCGACGCGCCCTGTAACGCACTGTATTTGGGGCTGAATCGCAAACAGGATCTGGCCGTTTGCGAGCGCCTCCGGGAACCGCTGGTGGATCGCCAGGCGGCGCTTGAGCCGTTCGGCTATGTCGCCCCCGAATATCCGATACGTATTGCGACCGGCGGCCTTTGCGGCATAAAGCGCCTCGTCGGCATGCGCGAGCAAAGTCGCGTAC
The DNA here is from genome assembly GCA_021816425.1 of Pseudomonadota bacterium. Lineage (GTDB taxonomy): Bacteria > Pseudomonadota > Gammaproteobacteria > Acidiferrobacterales > Acidiferrobacteraceae > Acidiferrobacter. Next base: position 3,689 of record JAKAXT010000086.1, read on the forward strand.
GCCGAGTCCTCGGGCGTCAAGAGGGCCCAGCCGACGCTTGCCGTGACGCGCTTCTCGGAATCGGCAAGCGCTATCGCCGAGAGCAGGCGCGCCGACAGCGCCCCCAGCGTCCCCAGCGCCTCGGCGCCGTCGACGTTAACGACCAAGCCGAATTCGTCACCCCCGAGGCGCGCCACGCCCCCGTCGTCCGGTACGACCTCGCGCAGCCTCTGCGCGACCGCCTTTAGGAGAAGGTCGCCTGCGGTGTGCCCTTGCAGATCGTTCCATTCCTTGAACCCGTCCAGGTCCATGATGCCGAGCGCCAGCATCAGGCCCGACCCCGTGGCGCGCGCCATGGCCGACACCGTCGACTGTTCGAAATACGCGCGATTGGGTAGCGTCGTCAGGGAGTCGTATAGCGATAGACGCATGAGTTCCTGACGGCGGTCGTAGTCGCTGACGGCGAAGCTTATATCGTTGCCGAGCGCCTCCATGAGCCGCGTAAGGTCCTCGTCGAAGAACGCGCGTTCGTTGGCGATGATGCCAAGCACGCCTGCCACGCCGTCCTTGTGTGTCCATGGGACGGTGAGTGCGGACACGAGGCCCAATGCCTCGGCCTTTTGCCGCAGTGCGTCACTGGCGAGCCATTGGTCGCGTCTCTCGAACAGGCAGGGGCTCTGCGCACCCATCGTGCGCGCGTGAAGGATGCCAAGCGGGTCCGATTGTGGGTCGATGCCCGTAGGTCCGACGGGCAGGAAATCGTGGCCCTTCCCCGCGCTCGCCGCGATTTCCACCCCGCTCGCCTGGGCGATGGAGATGAAGGTGAGGGGGACACCCGTACATTCAGCAAGGATATGGCAGATCTTCCGAAACATGTGCCGCGCCTCGGCGGCGCGCGTGATCGCCTGGCTCGCCCGGGCGAGCGCCTCGTAAAAGGCGCGATACCGGTCACTCTGGCGCCGGGTGCGGTACGCGCCGAAGGCAAGCCTCATGCTTGCCACGAGATGCTCCAGAAGGGCGCGCAAGGCCGGCGTGAAGTATTCCTTGTCCAACGCGAGGACGGTGAGCACCGCGCTTGGCTGCTGAAGCCCGTCCTCGAGGATCGGGTAGGCAAGGACCGCGCGCGCACTTTCCAGGGCGCGTTGGTGGGCGTGCGTGGCCGTGGCCAGCGTCGGGTCCTGCGCCGGGTCCACGGGGCCGTGCGCCACGCCCGTACGGAACGCCTCGGCGGTCGGCGTTTGGCCCCACGGGTGGCAGGCGGGGTCTTGCGATGAGGTAAGGTGCAGTAAGGCCTCGCGGGCAACGGGATTTTGGGCCGCGGCAGCGCGCACGCGGAGCCAGGAACTCGTGCCCTCCGGCGTGGCCACGAACGCGCCCATTATGTCCGTCTGCTCGGTCAGGATCCGCACGAGCAGGGATTGGGCCTCGTCAGGGGTCGGTTGCCGCAGTAGTTCGAGTTGCATGACGCGCACGGCTTCCTGGTAGCGCTCGAGCCTCTCGACCTCGCGCTTCTGGCGTTTCTGGTTGATCGCCGTCTCCAGGTGCACGCCGAGTTCGCGCACCATGCCGTGCCATATGACCGGCTCGGCTGCGCGCGATGGGCAGGCCATGATGATGCCGCCACTCTGGCCGAAGGCGAGGGCGGCGCAGCCGGGAGAGCCGGCCTGCGACACGTTGACCCAATCCTTATCCGTGGCGTTATCGAAGGCTACGGAAAGAAGCCCCTCGGCGTCTTGACCGCCGGCCGGACCCGCGATGGCATGCTGGTCGCGCGAGCCCACGAAAACGAACGACGCGTCCAGGTTGCCCTGTATGACCTGCGCCACGTCGTTGAAAAGCGCTTGAACGGAGGATCCCTCCAGTATCGACCGGTTTACGCGATACAGGCCTTCATGCCAAAGCCGCAGCTGCATCTCTTGCGACAGCAAATTGACGAGCAGAAGCCCCGTGTACTGGCTGCCCCATAAAAGAATTATGAAAAGCGGAAGCCAATGCGTTATGCGGTGCCGCCAAAGCGTCCAGAGACGGCTGCGCGACCACGTCGCGTCGACCGTCCAGGGGTAGCCTGGAACGTTGGCGCGCGCGATCCCGGCCTGCCGCCATTTCCGGGCGATGGGCATATGCCAGAGGCCGTCCGTCCAGGTGGCAAGCGGCTCGCGGGAGCGCGCCGTGAGGCGGATGGCAAGTCGCGTGCGCGATACGGGGCGCCCGAGCCTTCTTAGGTCGAGGGGGTCCCCGATGAGGTATTTGACGTGGCCTCTGCGGCCGATACGGTAGCGCAGGGGAACGATCAGGCTTCGAAAGCGCTTCGCGTATACCGGGTCGCCGATCTCGACGCGGGGGCTGTCGGCGACCGCGTGGAAGCTTCGCTCCGGCAGGATGGGTCGGCTTGGCTGCTTGCGCGCCGACCATAGGATGCGATTGCCGTTTGCGCTCAGTATGTTGATGTCGCGCAGAGTCGGTTGCGTGGCAAGAAACACGCGCAGTGTCTTTTTCATCGACGCGCTGAGCGGCACGGAGGCGGATCGCGGGGCGAGCAATGAATGTCCGAAAAAGCGCAGATCCGCGAATCGATTATTCAGGACCGACGCCAGATGGTCGGCGATGCGGCCTGCGATCGCCTCGGCCCGCAGACTTTCCTCGTTTTTGACGCTCTCGAAGGTCTTCGTGGCGCGCCACGCGCCCATGGCGAGCAGTATCGCCCCGAAGCCTATGAAGGTCATGGTCACGAGACGCGTGCGCCTTTGCGTGGCGCGAAGACCGCGGAGCCTTGGCTGGTTCCTGCAGGGGACCGTGCGGAGAAACAAACGCCGATGCGACATTCCATGCCCTCGTCGGGGGTTCGGGTGTGCCTAAGGGCGAGACTCGTCCCTGTCCGCAAGCCTCGTGGAGCCGGGGTGCGTCCGGGCGGCAACGAAGGGCTCCCGCCGAACGCAAGACGCCCCGGCCGACGTCGTGTCCGGCCGACGCAGCGGCGCCGGGGCGGCGTCGTCGCCGCAGCCATGGGCGCCACCACCATGCCTCATGTTCTCCACCGCCCGCGCCTCGGTAGCGGGGGCGGCGAACCGCCCGATGCGTCCCGCGCCCGTCGGGCGCCGATCGTCCTGGCGCGGCCGCGCCGGACGCCGGACGGCCCGCGGCACCTCGTGCCCGCCCCGCTTCGATTCCGTGATTCGGTTCCGGAGTTCGGCCGCTGGTTCGGACCCCTCTCGGGTGGCGACGGTCAGGAATCCGGTCGGGCCCCGGTCGAGGCGGGCGAGACCGGCGGCGATCCTGCGCCACGGCATGAATGCCTTGGATGGATCGGCGAAAGAGCGTCCTTTGCCGGTTTCCTGATGCACCGGGACGCGCCCTTCCCGCGCCGTGCCAGGCAGCCGCTCAGGCACGCCCCGCCTCTCCTTTGGCCACTTTGCCCGGGCGGCGTGGGGAGAGATGCGATAGGCGACTTTGCGATTTAGCACGAGTCCATTATGCGCGGTTACCATGATCGTGCAAACTCTCCGGCCCCGGCATCATGGCGCTCATGACCTGAACGATCGTCTGGTCCCCGCCCTGCCATGCCGGCGCAGGCGCCTGATCGGTCCCCCGCCGGACCGATCCGACGTCGTCTGCCGCGACGCCATGGCGACGCGGGGCTGCCCGGTGCGGGAATTCGATGGCGAGGCGGACCATGGGCCCCTGCTTCCGGCGGTGACACCCGGGGGGTTGCTCCAGGCCTTCGTGAACGACCGCAGAACCATCAGGTCGCTTGCCGCGCACGGAGGCGACCGGCCCCTCGAAGCGGTGCGGGGGCGCAGGCAAGCCCGTGTTCGGGAGTCGGCGTGGCCGCCTGCTCACCGCAGCGGCGCCCCTTCGCCTGTCCCTGAAGCCATGCATCCAACAAGCCGGAAAGGCCGGAACGATCGCCCATCGGGGCGAGTCGCAACGAGCCTGCCTAGGGCGCGGGCTATGGGTCGGGAGGCCCGGTGGCGGGGATCTTTCCGTCGCCTGCGGACGTGACAGGAAGGGCGACGCCGCCGCTTTGGTCATGGGTCGGCGCCCGGGTCCCTCGCGAACCTTGCGCTGGATCGGAGGATCAAGGATATTCTTAGAGGAGGGGCGCGGCTGACGCAGGTGGGTCGGTGCGGGCGTTTGCGAAAGGGCCGGGCACCAACGTGCGCGGCCCCTGAATCAGGCGATGCGTCGTCCGCTCAGGGGACGGCCTGGCGGAAATCGCTTCAGCATGGGGAGTGGATGGTCCGGGATGAAGGGTGTCGAGAGGATAGCGGCGCTTGGTCAGCGCATATGGTACGACAACATCAGCCGCGATCTGATCGCAAGCGGAGCCTTGCGTGCGCTCGTCGCCCAGGGCGTGCGGGGCGTTACGACCAACCCCACGATTTTTGAGAAGGCGGTCGGCGAGGGCGAGCATTACGACGCCGATATTCGCGCCCTGGAGGCGCAGGGGGCGACCCCCAAGGCCATGGTCCGTGAACTCATGATCAGCGATGTGCGCCGGGCGGCCGATATCCTGCGCCCGGTGTTCGACGCGAGCCTCGGGGTCGATGGCTATGTCAGCATCGAGGTGGCCCCGGACGAGGCGCAGGACACGCAAGCCACGGTGGCGGAAGCGAAAATGCTGTGGGATACCATCGCCCGGCCGAACGTGATGGTCAAGATCCCGGCGACCGAGCCCGGTTATGAGGCCATACGCGCCGTGCTCGCGCAGGGGATCAACGTCAATGCGACCCTGATCTTCTCCCCCCGGTCCTATGAGCGGGTGGCGGACGCATACTGCCGGGCCCTGGAGGACAGACTCGCGCGCGGGCTTTCCATCGACCGGGTCGCCTCGGTGGCGAGCGTGTTCGTGAGCCGCGTGGACACCGTCGTGGACGCCCTGCTGCAGGAAAAGCTGAAGGCCGCTCCGGCGGCCGAGGCCAAGCGCCTCAAGGCCCTTCTGGGGCGCGCCGGTATCGCCAATGCGCAGCGCATCTATCAGCGCTACAGGGATGTGTTTCGAGGCAAGGATTTTGCCCGGCTTAGGGCGCGGGGCGCGCGTCCGCAGTGGCCGCTTTGGGCCAGCACGAGCAGCAAGAACCCGGACTATACGGCGACCTGGTATATCGATCGCTTGATCGGACCCGATACCATCAATACCGTTCCTCCCCAAACCTTCCAGGCGCTCCTGACGCACAAGCCCCGGGCGCTTCTGGAGGCCGAGATGACGCAGTCGCAGACCGTGCTCGATGGCCTGCGTCGCGAGGGGGTGGACGTGCCGCAGATACTGGACAGCCTGCTGGATGAAGGTCTTGGCTCGTTTCTGCGGTCCTATGAGGCCCTGGTCGCGCGTCTTGCCCATAAAAAGGATGTCCTCGCGACATCCTAGCCCGGTGCGCCGCGGAAGCGCGTATACTGGCGCGGGGGAGTCGGCCAGACAGTCGCTGCCGCAAGGCAGAGGAAAGTCCGGGCTCCGCAGGGCAAGGTGCCAGGTAACGCCTGGGAGGCGCGAGCCTACGGAAAGTGCCACAGAAAATATACCGCCCGTCCTGACGGGTAAGGGTGAAATGGTGCGGTAAGAGCGCACCGCGCCGGTGGCAACATCGGTGGCAGGGCAAACCCCACCTGGAGCAAGACCGAATAGGGGGACCATGGCGCGGCCCGCGTTGTCCCCGGGTAGGTTGCTTGAGGCGCTTGGCGACAGGCGTCCCAGAGGAATGACTGTCCACGACAGAACCCGGCTTATCGGCCGGCTCCCCCTTTATCTTCACCATATTATAATTATCTTATATAAAGGCATGTCCCCGGGGTTCCCCTGGCCGGGCCTCCAAGCCTGAGCCCGTCGTCGTCTCTCGAGCCCTTTTCATCGCGCGTGCTTGACTTCGCTTTTCCTGCGTCTCTATAGTGTCGTGAAGTGGGCAAATGTGGTTTTTTGTGGGATCGAGGCGCAAAGGGCTTGATGTTTCGCGGCGTAAACAGCGTAAGTCTCGACAGCAAGGGGCGAATTGCCATCCCCACTCGCTATCGGGAGGATCTGCGCGCGCAGTGTGAAGGCCGGTTGGTCATGACGGTCGACCGCGACCATTGCCTTCTGCTTTATCCGCTTCCTGCCTGGGAGATCATAGAAGCCAAGCTTGTGGCATTGCCGAGCTTCACCCCTCAGACGCGACGTCTGCAGCGACTTCTGATCGGGCACGCGACAGAGTGCGATATGGACGGGGCGGGGCGCATCTTGTTGCCCGCGCCGTTGCGCACCTTCGCTACCCTGGACAAAGACATCATGTTGATTGGGCAGGGGAACAAGTTCGAGTTGTGGGACGCAGGGACATGGGATGCGCGGCGGACCGAATGGCTTGCGCAGGCCGACAGCGAAGATCTGCCCGCTGAGCTGCAGTCCTTGTCGCTGTGACCGAGGGACACAGGCCGGTTCTTTTGGCCGAGACCCTCGATGCGCTGGCCGTGCGA
>JAKAXT010000087.1 GCA_021816425.1 Pseudomonadota bacterium
GATCTCGAGCACCTGGGCCTACACACCCACAGTCATCCAGGGCAACTTCAGCAATGCCTACGGGCTTGCCCTGAGCACCGACGGCAAGACGCTCTACGTCCTCGATGACTGCACGGCGCCCAACTACGATAACGGCAGTATCCAGGCGATCTCGATCCCGGCCTTCAGCGCCCTGTCGAGCGGGGCCTATACGACTGTCGCCCAATACCCCACGCACGCCTGCACCGTACAGGCCGTGTCGACCGGCGGGTTCGATTAAAAGCCCGCGCCGAGACAGCAATCATGCCGGGTCCTGCTGGCCGAACCTCTATTGTAGAGGCAGGAACATAGCGACGGGGTAGCAGCCGGATAGGGGGCGGATACCGCGTCGGTTATATCCCGCCTCAAGCCATAGGCCCGCGAGGGGCGCGACCGATCCGGAAGAGGCCGTTCGAGGCTTCGATGAAGCGCTCGGTCTGGCGGGTCCGGGTCCAGGCGACGATGCCGTCGAAGCGAGGCGGATCGTGCTGGCGACCGCCGTCGTCGGCTCGACTTTGGGGCGCAGGACGTTGGCGCACCGCTGCTTGAGCCGGGAAGAGACGACGTCGATCTGCTTGCGGTCGAGGATCTCGCGCAGGCGCCCGCGATAGAGCCGGGCGCGGGCGGTGCGCTCGCTCGCCGCCTTGGCGACCAAGGCGTCGAGGTCGATGCGGCTGGCGGCAGAAAGGCGGTCGCGGTCCTTGAGCAGAGCCCAGCGCATGCCCTTCGGGCTCGCATCCCCTTTCTGTTCAATGCGGCGCATCGGACCGACGGCGGTCGAGTCATGGGCGATGGCATGGAGTGTGTCGAAAGTGATGCGCGCCCTGGGCCGATGTTTGCCGACCCCTTTGATGAAGGCCGGCGGCATGTCGATGCCCGCCGGTTCCACCTGCTCGGCCGACCCGTCATGAGCCTCCAGGCATTCGGCAAAACGGCCGATGGTCTCAGCCTCTTCGCCTTCGGTCACGAACACGACCTTGCGCCCGGCGGTATCCGCAGCGAAAGTCGGAGAGTCATGGCCGCGCCGAGAGGGGGTTTCATCGATCGCCGGCCGATGGCGAGCGTAGGCGGGCTTTTGGTGCGCTGGCGCGGCGCCGCATGGCCTCAAAATCACCGAACACCGGCTCGGTAGATCCACGAACTCCGGCGCAATCGAAGGCCGCGGCGCGCGTCGACCTGCCGGTCCCCCCCAATTACAATGGACGCCTAAGAGGCGCCCAAGGCCTCGGGGGACCGGATGGAGTTCGACCTTTTCTATGAGCTGGCGGTGCCGGACTTCGCGGGGCGCAGCGAGCGGCGGGTGTATGAGGAAACCTTGGAAGAGGTGGCGCTTGCCGATGCCCTGGGCTTTGGGACCGTATGGCTTACCGAGCACCACTTCATGCCTCAGTATGGGCATAGTTCCGCGCCCGACCTGTTCCTGGCCGCCGCCTCGCAGAGGACCCGCCGCATCCGTTTGGGCCACGGCATCGTCCCGCTCCCCTACCACCATCCGCTGCATGTGGCCGAACGCGCGGCGACGCTCGACATTCTCTGTGGGGGGCGACTCGAGCTTGGGGTCGGGCGCGGATTCTCGCCCAAGGAGTACGAGGCCTTCGGCGTGCGCACCGAGGACGGCCGCGGGCTCGTGGATGAAGGACTTGCGATCCTGATCAAGGCCTTGAGTACCCCCGAGCCCATCGGTTTCGAAGGGCGCCATTTCCGATTCGCGGATATCGCCGTGCGTCCGCGCCCGATCCAGACGCCGCACCCGCCGCTATGGATGGCCGCGGTGAGCCCGGAGAGCTTCGAGCTCGCCGCGCGCCTGGGCCTTGGCGTGCTCGCCGGCCCCTTCAAGCCCTGGTTCATGGTGAAGGAAGACATCCGCCGTTACCGTGCCGCCTACGCCGAACACCACGGCCCGAATCCCCCGCGACCGCCGCGCGTCGGGATGACGCTCGGGATCTTCTGCCTACCGGACGGCCGGCAGGCGCGCGATATCGCCCGCACCAATATCACCTGGTTCTATCGGGAGCTCTTGCGACTGACCGCACCCCTCCTCTCGCGACTGCAGGACGGCTACGAGTATTACCGCAGGTTCGGGGCACTCGCGCCGTTATTGAAGAGCGGCGTGAACCTCCCCATCCTCGAGCGACTCGGCATGGTGGTGGCGGGAGACCCGGAACACTGCCGCAAGCACCTGCGGACCTACGCCGAGGCCGGGGTCGACCACCTGCTCTGCGCGGTGGGCGCGGGCGCGAGCCCGACCGCGCAGAACCGCGAGGCCCTCACCCTCTTGAGCGAGGAGGTCCTGCCGGCCTTCCGACCATGCGCGTCCTGATCACGGGCGCGGCCGGCTGTCTTGGGCAAGTCCTCGTCCCGCGACTGCTTCATGACGCGCGCGTGGCCGAAGTGATCGCCCACGATCGAAGGCCTTTGCGCCTCGACCACCCCAGGCTTCGGATCCTGCGCGGCGACATACGGGATTCCGCCGTGGCGCAGGCCGCGCGCGGGGTCGATGCCGCAGTCCACATGGCCTTTGTCGTCATGGAAAGCCAGCTCGGCCGCGAGCGACGCAACCGCGCCCTGGCACAAGCGATCAACCTGGGCGGGACCAAGGCCCTGATCGATGCCCTGGATCCCAAGGCGCGCCTCGTCCATGTCTCGAGCGCCTCGGTCTATGGGACGAGCGGCGTGCCCCTGACTGAAGCGGCCGAGATGAGTCCGCTCGCGGGTTTTCATTATGCGCAAGACAAGGTGCTTGCCGAAGAGGTGGTCATGGCGGCCGAAAAGGGCGGGCTCTCCGCCCTGCGGCTGCGCCCCCACATCATCCTCGGGGCCCATGCCCAGCCCTTCCTGCGGGGGGCCCTGCGCCTGCCCTTCTATGCGCGCCTGCCACCGCCGGCCCCACCGCTTCAGGTCGTCCATGAACAGGATGTCGCGGCGGCGATCGTGGCGGGCCTCTTCTCGGAGGCCACAGGCCCCCTCAATCTCGCCTGCGAGGACCAGATGTCCTTCGAGGCCATGCAACGGCACCTACACCGCCACGCCTTCGCCGTAAGGCCCCGGCTGGCGCAGACGGCCGCGCGGATCGCGTTTCATTACCTCGGCATCGGCCCGGACCCGGCATGGGCCATGGGACTCGATCGCCCGCTCGTCCTCGACTGCAGCCGCGCACGTGCGACGCTCGGCTGGCGCCCACGCTTTCCGAAGATCACGGACGTCCTGAACGACACATTCGGGCGGGCCGCCCCCAAGCGGGACCCTTCGGACACGTAGACGCGGAAGGCGGGGGCTCTTCGCTATTCACCAAGATTCAGCAGGCGCCCATGGACGCGGGCGTCACGGAAGGTGCGCAGGAAGACGGCGATGCCGAGGGCAAGATACACGGCATTGATCGCGGCCGCCTTCCAGAGCGACCGGTACAAGACCACGTGATGGAAGAGCAGTCCGCGCATGGCCTCGAAGACATAGGCGGCGGGCAGGGCATGGGCCACGACCTGCAGGGCATGCGGGAGCACCGAGATCGGATAATAGATGCCGCTCAAGGGCGCGATGGCGAAGATCGCGGCCCACGCGAGATTCTCGGCCCCGAGGCCATAGCGCAGCACGAGGCCCGCGACCACAAGCCCGATCGCCCAGCCCATGACGATGAGGTTCATGAAGAGCGCGATGAGCACGAAGCCCATCTGCCAGATCGGAAAGTGATAGAACCAGTACGCGAAGAGCGCCGCCATGCCGCTGCCGATCAAAGTCCGCAAAAGACTTATGATGAAAAGCGCCCCCGCGAGTTCATGGGCCCGCAGGGGACTTGCAAACAGGTGGCCCAGGTTGCGCGAGTAGAGCTCCTCGAAGAATACGACCGAGACCCCGAGCTGGCCGCGGAACATGACGTCCCACAGCAAGGCGGCGGCCAGCAGCACGCCCGAGGCCTGCGCCAGATAGCTGCTATGGTGCACGAGGTATTCGCTCAGAAAACCCCAGAGGATGATCTGCATGGTGGGCCAGTAGGCGAGCTCTATGATGCGTGGCCACGACCCCTTCAAGAGGTAGACGTAGCGCTCGATCATGGCGCCCATGCGCCGGAGGCTTCCGCCGCGATGCTCCGTCATAGCTGTGACCGTCCCCGCGCCATATCCAAGAACACCTCCTCGAGGCTCTCGCGACCGTACTTGCCGACGAGATCGGCGGGCGCCCCCCGATCGAAGATCCGGCCGTGGCGCAGCATGATCACCTCATCGCAGAGCCGCTCGACCTCCAGCATGTTGTGCGACGCCAGCACCACTCCGGCCCCGCTCGCCTGCTGGTAGTCGCGAAGATAGGTCCGGAGCCTGTCTGCGGTGTCCGGGTCCAGCGAGGCCGTGGGCTCATCCAGAAGCAGGAGCTGCGGGCGGTTTATGAGGGCCTTGGCGAACGAGGCGCGGGTCTTCTGCCCCGCCGACAGCCTGCCATAGGGGCGGTCCAGCAGACCCTCCAGATCCAGGTCGCGGGCGAGCTCGCGGATGCGGGACGCCGCCTTGCGCACGCCATAGAGGCCGGCATAGACCCGCAGGTTCTGGTGGACCGTCAGACGATGCGGCAGGTCCACGTAGGGCGACGAGAAGTTGATGCGCGGCAGCACGCGGTAGCGGTGGCGCAGAAGGTCCTCGCCCAAGACGCGGATCGACCCCGTGGTCGGCAACAGGAGCCCCATCAGCATGGCGAGCGTGGTCGTCTTGCCGGCCCCGTTGCCGCCCAGAAGACCGAGCACCCGACCGCTTTCGAGATCGAAGCTCAAGGACGCGACGGCGGTGACCGTCCCATAGCGCTTACTGAGATCCGTCACCGAGATGGCGGCGGATTCGCTCAATGGTCGGCGCCCAGGGCTTCGGCCAGGGCGCGCAGGCGCAGGCCCGCACCCGTGTCCGCCTTGTGCGCGGACGCCACCGCGGCATGGTAGCCGGCCAGAAATTCCGGCAGGGCCCGCGCCAGGATGGGCTTTCGTAGCCGCGAGACGCAGGCAAGGTCCCAGTGGGCGGCAAGACCGCGGTGGGGATCCGCGCTGCACACCCGCGCCGCCCACACCGTGGTCCCCGCCGCCTCCTCGTGGGCGCGCACCGCCAGACAAAAGGCCTCACGCCCGGCCCCGATGCCGACGAACGGTCCCCGGTGCTCGACCTCGAGGGCCGGCGCGATCTGGGCCAGGATGCGGCTCAAGCGCGCCAAGGCATCGTCCAAAGCCCTGTCCGGCCGGCGGTCCGGATCGCGGGCCTGGTCCCGCAATACCATAAGAAATGATTCCACGACACCCCCACGATAAGCGGGCCATTATAGTCTTTTTGCGACATCATGCGCGTTGGGGCGGTCATTTTTCGCTATAATGCGCGCAATGACCCGTCACCATCCCTTACGCCCCGACCCGGAACCGGACGCCCTGATAACGCTCGGCCAGCGGGTTCTTGCGCTCGAGGCCGAGACCCTCTCGGTCCTCGCGCGCGGCCTCGACGCCTCCTTCGCCGACGCCTGCCGGCTGCTGTTCTCCTGTCGCGGCCGGGTGGTCGTGGTCGGAATGGGCAAATCGGGGCACGTCGGCGGCAAGATCGCGGCGACCCTCGCGAGCACCGGCACGCCGGCCTTCTTCGTGCACCCGGGCGAGGCGAGCCACGGCGATCTCGGCATGATCACGCCCGAGGACGTGGTGCTCGCCATCTCCCATTCCGGGGAGACCGCCGAGATACTCACGATATTACCGATCATAAAGCGCATGGGCGTCCGGCTTCTGGCGATGACGGGCGCCCCGGATTCGAGCTTGGCACGCCAAGCCGACGTCCATCTCCCGGTAGCGGTGGCGAAGGAGGCCTGCCCGCTCGACCTCGCGCCGACTGCGAGCACGACCGCGGCGCTCGCCATGGGCGACGCGCTTGCCATCGCCCTCTACGAAACACACGGCTTCACCCCCGAAGACTTCGCGCGGTCCCACCCGGGCGGGCGCCTCGGGCGGCGCCTGCTCGTGTACGTCGCCGACATCATGCACACCGGCGAGCGCATACCGCGAGTCGCCGCCACCGCCTCCCTGCAGGAGGCCCTGCTGGAAATGAGCGGCAAGGGGCTTGGCATGACCGCGGTGGTCGATGCCGACGGGAGGCTTTGCGGCATCTTCACAGACGGCGATCTGCGCCGGGCCTTGAATCGCGGCGTCGACGTCTACAAGGCGCGGATCGACGAGGTCATGACGCGCGACCCCAAGACCACCCGCGCCGATCACCTGGCGGCGGAACTCGTTCCCACGATGCGCGCCCACAACATCAGCGGTCTTTTCGTGGTGGACGGCGAACATAGGATCGTGGGGGCGCTCAACATGCACGACCTTCTGCGGGCGGGCGTCGTATGACGAACGCGACCATGGAATGGGGGGAGCGCGCCACGGAGGCCATGGCGCGGGCAAGGGCGGTCCGGCTGCTTCTGCTCGACGTCGACGGCGTACTCACGGACGGGCGACTTTTTCTGAGCGACTCCGGCGAGGAGTTCAAGGCCTTCCACAGCCGCGACGGACACGGCATCAAGATGCTGATGGCAAGCGGGGTGCGCGTGGGCCTGGTCACGGGCCGGACCTCGCAAGTCGTCTCGCGACGCGCCGACGATCTCGGCATCACCATCCTGGTCCAGGGATGTCGCGACAAACGCGCGGCGGTGAGCCGTCTGCTCGAGGATGAGGGCGTGACGGCAGCCGAGGCCGCGTTCATGGGGGATGACGTCATCGATCTGCCGGCCATGGAGTCCGTGGGTCTTGCCGTCGCCGTGGCCGATGCCCACCCGCTGGTGTGCTCCCATGCGCACTGGGTCACGAAGGAGAAGGGGGGGCTCGGTGCGGTGCGCGAGCTCTGCGAACTCATCATGCGCGCCCAGGGCACGCTGGACGCACAACTGGGGCGTGCCTATCAGGGCGAATGTTCATGGGCCGGTGGCTGAGCCGCTTCCTGGTGCTGGCCGGGTTATTGCTTTTCTCCGGCCTCTTCTGGTGGCTTCCGGAGGCGCTCGTGCGTCCGGCCTTGAGCCTGACCAACGTCGCCCCCGCGCGCCCCGACTACTATATAAACCATGCCCAGCTCACGGCCATGAACCGCCATGGACGGCCGCGCTTCATCCTGACCGCCCAAAGGCTGGTGCACTTCTCCCGCGGGAAACGCACCCTGCTCATAAAGCCGCGCCTTACGCAGTTTGGCAAGCACACCGTGACCACGACCATCGCCCGCAAGGGCTTCGTGTCCCCGCATGGCCATATCTTGATCATGCGCGGCGGCGTGCGCGTCTTCCGCGGGGCCACGAAGGGGATGGGGCCGGCCGACGTCCGCACGCACACCCTCACGGTCCATCTCACGCGCTCATGAAGGGATTCCTCACCGCCGCCCTATTGATAGCAGGCGCCCTGAGCGCCGCCGCGTTCGCGCATGTCCGTCAGATTGCACAGCCCGTGAGCGTGCGCGCCGACAGCATCCAGGTCGACGAACGCACCGGGCTTAGCACCTATCGCGGCCATGTGCGCATCGTGCAAAACGGCATCACGGTCCGCGCCGACGTGGTCCGCGTGCGTTCGCTGCACGGCCAGGTCATCTGGATACGCGCGCACGGGGCACCCCTGCACATGGAGGATCGGAGGACCGGGGCGCTGCCGCTCCTTGGGGTCGCGCGGGCCATGGACTTCGAGGCCGCCCCGGATGAGGTCACATTGACGGGCGGCGTGGTCTTCCAGCAGGGCGTCAACGTCCTGCGCGGCCACATCGTGCATTACTATATGCGCTCGCAGCGCATAACGGCGGTGCGCGGCCCGCATCAGAGGGTGCGGGCGCGCATCACCCCCCGCAGCCACAAGCCTCGCACGGGGTCCGGGCAATGAGCGCCCTCGCGGCCACCCATCTGTCCAAGACCTACAAGGGCCGGCAGGTGGTCAAGGATGTGAGCCTCGCGGTGAACGCGGGCGAGGTCGTGGGCCTGCTCGGGCCCAACGGCGCCGGAAAGACCACCTGCTTTTACATGATGATCGGGCTCGTGCGCAAAGACCAGGGGCGGATACTCCTGGACGATGTCGATATCGGGGACGCGCCCATGCACAAGCGCGCCAAGCTCGGCGTGGGCTATCTCCCGCAGGAGGCCTCGGTCTTCCGCAAACTTACGGTCGAGGAGAACATCCTCGCCATACTCGAGACCGTGGAGGGCCTGGATGCCCCGACCCGCGCGGCGCGACTCGAGGAACTGCTTCAGGACCTGCACATCGCGGATCGGCGCAAGACCCTCGGCATGAGCCTTTCGGGGGGCGAGCGGCGACGCGTCGAGATCGCCCGGGCGCTTGCCACCAAACCGCGCTTCATGCTGCTAGACGAACCATTCGCGGGCGTCGATCCGATCTCGGTGATCGACATCCAGGCGCACATTTCGCACCTGCGCGAACTCGGCATCGGTGTCCTCATCACAGACCACAATGTGCGCGAGACGCTCAAAATCTGCGATCGCGCCTACATCATCAACGACGGCCACGTCCTGGCCTCCGGGGACCCCGCATCGGTCCTTGCCAACTCGGACGTCAGGCGCGTCTATCTCGGGGAAAGCTTCGTCCTCTAGGTCGCTGTTCTGGAAATGGCGGGAATGGACTAAACTAGATTCCAGGCACCCTATGAAGCAGACACTCGACCTTAGAATCGGGCAACACCTCACGATCACGCCCCAGCTGCAGCAGGCGATCCGTCTGCTGCAGCTGTCGTCGATAGAGCTGGAGCAGGAGATACGCGAGATCCTCGAGAAAAACCCCCTTCTCGAGGAAAACGACCAGACCGAAGGCGAGGAGGCAGGATCGGCCGAAGAGCCCGCCGAGACCACCGTGGACGAGTCCGCGGACGCCGCCGACGCCGAGGGTGAAGGGGATCCGGTCGAGCTCGACTGGGAGGGCGGCCTCGAACTGGGCGCCTCCGGCTCCGGGAACGGCGACGAAGACAGCGACACGAACTTCGAGGCGCGCAACAGCCACCCGACGAGCCTCAGGGACCACCTGCTCTGGCAGCTCCAGATGACCCCGTTTTCGGATCGCGACCGGCTGATCGCGATCGCGATCATCGACGCCGTGGACGAAGACGGGTATTTCGTGGGCGGCGTGGAGGATATTTTCGCGACCCTCCCCAACCTCGATCTCAGCGCAGACGAAGTGGAGGCGGTCTTGCACCAGGTCCAGAACTTCGATCCGGTCGGCGTCGCGGCACGCAGCCTGGGCGAGTGCCTGGACCTCCAGCTGCGCCGCCTGGACCCCGCCACGCCCTACCGGGACGCCGCGCGCCAGCTCGCGGAGCCGGCCCACTTGAAGCTCCTCGGGCAGCGCGATTTCAAGGAGATCAAGCGCCTCACGCGGCTCGACTCGGAGGCCCTGGGGCAGGCCATGGCCCTGCTGAAGGGCCTGAACCCGAGGCCCGGGTCGCTGGTGTCGACCTCCCCCAACGCCTATGTCGTGCCCGAGATCCTGGTGAAGAAACGGCGGGGCAGCTGGCGCGCGGACCTGAACGTCGCGGCCATGCCGAGATTGCGCATCAACAGCCAGTACGAGCGCCTGATCCAGCGCGGCCGGGGGTCGGCGCAGGATCGCTTCCTGCACGATCACCTCCAGGAGGCGCGCTGGTTCCTGAAGAGCCTGCAAAGCCGCAACGAGACCCTCCTCAAGGTGGCGCGCGTCATCGTCGACCGCCAGCGCGGATTCTTCGACCACGGGCCGGAGGCCATGCGGCCGCTGGTCCTGCACGACGTGGCGGGCGAAGTCGGCATGCACGAATCCACGGTCTCGCGGGTCACCACCAATAAATACATGATGACGCCGCGCGGCATTTTCGAGCTCAAATACTTTTTTTCAAGCCATGTCGGCACGGCCGACGGCGGCACCTGCTCGGCCACCGCCATCCGGTCTCTCATTCGCAAGATCATAGAGACCGAGTCGCCGGATAGGCCGATCAGCGACAGCAAGATCGCCGATATCCTTTTGGAGCAAGGCATCAATATCGCAAGGAGGACCATCGCCAAATATCGGGAGTCGCTCAACATCCCCCCGTCCAGTCAACGCAAGTCGCTCGTCTAAGCCAAACATAAA
>JAKAXT010000005.1 GCA_021816425.1 Pseudomonadota bacterium
CGCGTGAGCCGATCGGCGAGCTTGTAGGCGAGCAGGATCTCTGCCACCTTGCGCGCGATCGTCTTTTTGGGCGAGAGATAGAAATTCCGCGCGACCTGCTCGGTGATGGTGCTTGCCCCTTGTACGGGTGCCATGTGCAGGATGTCGACGAAGGCGGCGCGCAGGATGCCTGGGTAGCTCACCGGATAATACAGGGGGTTATGACTGTAAAACTCGCCGTTTTCAGCGGCGATGAAGGCCTCTTGGAGGTCCTTCGGAATCTTCTGGAGCGGCAGCGCGAAACGGATCTGCGGGCCTATGGCCTCAAGTAGTTCGCCGTTGGCCGCATAGATGCGCAGCGGCTGCTCGGGGTGCCAGTCCTCAAGGGCGCGCACGCGCGGGAGATGATCCCAGGTCCACCACGTCCAGGCGCCGATGGCGAGCAGACCGTTTCCTGCCACGATGGCGAGCGCAAGCAGCACCCAGAAGCGCCGTCCCGGGCGGGACGGTGGCGAGGACGACGACGGGGGTGAGGGCATCGACACGGGATAGGGCTCTGGGGCCGATTAATGGTGGCCCGGGGCCTGCACGACGCGGGTGGCTAGCAGCGGGTCGATGGGGGTCGAGATCATCATGGGCGTTAGGATATGACGAGAGACCGACGGGACGCAAAGGTCGCCCGACACGAGGCGCAGTGTGTGGGAACCGCGGTCGGTCCTGTCAGCGGCGAAAAGGGCTATCTTACAGCGGTGCCGCCGCATCGTCGCCTACAGGCGACGTGGGGGTGGATTGAGGCGCTCGAAGAGATTGTCCATGCGGTGGCCCTGGGTGTCATAGGCGCGCACATGGAGGCGCTGACGGCCGGGCACTATGACCACGAGACAGTCACGGCGCGGGATCGCGGGGGGCTTCGCGAGCATGAAGGCGGGTCCCGGCCCGCAGGGGTTGTGTTGAAAGGCGGTGTCGAGGCGCGCCACGAAGGCTTGGGCGGCCGTACGCGATGCACGCATCGACGCAAAGGGTCCGGCGGGCCGCACGCGCAGTGCGGTGTCCAAGTGCCGGCGCACGGCCTGTTGCTCGACTACGATGTGGAAGCTGAGGAATGCGGCGATGAGGCCGTAGAGGGTGGCGAACCCGATCACGATGCGCACGAAGCGCCGCGTGGCGGGGCTCATGGACTCGCCGGCCTCTTCGGGCTGTGCGTTCATGGGGACGCGCCCGTTGCGCTGTCGCGGTTTCGCGTCTCGAAGCCGCCGCGGTAGGCCCAGTAGAGCAGCGCAATCCCGATCGGGATCATGGGGGCCGACAGGACCTGGCCCATATCGAGCCGTCCGAGCACGAAGCCAAGCTGAATGTCGGGCTGGCGCGTGTATTCGACCAGGAAGCGAAAGATCCCGTAGAAGAGGACGAAGAGGGCGCCGACCGCGCCCGTCGGCCGCTCTTTGCGGCCGTAGACCACGAGGATGACGAGCAGCAGCACCCCCTCCAGAAGAAACTCGTAGATCTGCGAGGGCTGGCGGGGCTCGGGGCCGCCCGCCGGAAAGATCACCGCCCACGGGAGGTGGCTCACGCGCCCGAACAGCTGGTCATTTATGAAGTTCGCGAGCCGCCCGAGGCCGAGCCCAATGGGCGCCGCCGGCGCCATGAAGTCGAGCACTGCCATGGCCGACCGGTCATGTTTGCGGCCGTAGGCCCAGCAGCCGAGGATGACGCCGATGAGGCCGCCGTGGAAGGACATGCCCCCTTCCCAGACCTTCAGGATCTGGATGGGATGGCCGAGATAGTAGGGCAGGTCATACCAGAGGACATAGCCCAGCCGTCCCCCGGCGATGGCCCCCACCGACAGATAATACTCGAGGTCGAGGACCTGCTCCTTCGTCCATTGCCACTCGGCGCGGCGCCCGCGCCGGATCAGCCAGATCGTGCCGATGACGAAGCTTATGATTTCGAGGAGGCCGTACCAGTGGATCGGTATCGGGCCTATGTGAAATCCGACGGGGTTGATGTGGGGGTAGGCGAGCATGTGCTTCCGTTCACGATCGCCCGAGAATGGCGAAAGCCGGCCCGTGTGTCAAGGACGACCGCAGTCGGTCGCGTGCCCCCCGCGGGGTCACCCCTTGCCGCGCGCGTCGGGGGCGGGCTTCAGGCCCTCCGTGATGCGAAATGCCGTGCCCACCATCTTCGACAGGTCCCCCATGTCGGCGGGTACGATCATGACGTTCGACGCCTTGGCGATCGCGCCCCACTGGCTTATGAACGACTCGGCGACACGCATGGCCATCGCCTGGCGCGCGCTTTCGTCTTTCAGGCTGTCGCCCACGAGCCTCAGGGACTCGGCGGTCGCCTTGGCCACGAGCAGGATCGCCTGGGCCTCGCCCTGGGCGCGCAGGACCTGGGCCTGCTGCGCGCCATCGGCGCGGTTGATGGCCTGCTGCCTCTCCCCCTCCGAGATGTTGATGGCCTGTTGTTTCGAGCCCTCGGAGGTGGCGATGGTGGCGCGCTTCTCGCGTTCGGCCGTGATCTGGAGCTCCATGGCCCGCACCACGTCGGCGGGCGGGGTGATGTCGCGGATCTCGTAGCGCAAGACCTTGAGGCCCCAGGTGACCGCCGCCCGGTCGAGCTCCTGGACGACGGTCGCGTTCAGTTCGGCGCGCTGCGACAGGACCTCATCCAGGGCGCGCTTGCCGACGTCGGCGCGCAGGATCGTCTGCGCGAGCTGGATCATGGCCGTGGTCGGATTGGTGGTCCCGTAGGCCGCGGCCTTGGGGTCTGTGATCTGCAGGTACAAGACCCCGTCGATTGCGATCTGGGTGTTGTCCCGGGTGATGCAGATCTGCTTTTGCACGTCGATCGGCGTCTCGCGCAGATCAAAGCGATAGGCGACCCGGTCGATCAGGGGGAAAATGATGTTGAGTCCAGGCTGCAGGATGCTGTGGAACCGGCCCAGACGCTCGAGCACGTAGGCCCGTTGCTGGGGCACGACCCGCATGCCCTTCACCACGATGAATAGCGCGATGAGCGCCAGAATCACCAGAATGACGATACTCGCTCCCATGGCCCCTCCTTAAGGTCGCCTTTTTATTGTCGTATCGATGCCCGCACCGCAGGCGGTGCGAGCAGGAGATCATTGCCGCTGCGGTGGACGATGGTGAGAAGGTCGCCCGGGGAGACTGCGGCATCACGATATTCATCCACGAGACGCGCCGACCACGAACTGTTGCGGTAGGCGACACGCAGGCCGTCGGGCGCGACCGATTCCACGCGCACGACGTGTCCGGCATCCGGGTCGTCCAGCTGCTCGGACTCGCGCGTCGGGCGTGAGAGACGTTTGCGCGCGATGTGGGCCGCCGGGAGCCCCGCGGTCGCGCCGAGGGCGACCGTGGCGAGCGCCCAGGAGGGGCTCGCGCCCGTCAACGCGACTGCGCTCCCCGCCGCCAGGGCGAGCGCCACGGCGATCAGATAAAAGGTCATGGACGACAGTTCGATGGCCAAGGCCACCGCCGCCAAGACCGCCAGTGCGATTCCTGTCCCCACGGTGTCCCCCGAATCCTGCCACTAGCGTAGGCGCTCGTGGCCATCGGCGCCAGTATGAGGCTTTGTGGCGGGGGGCGCGACCTGGAAAATCACGACGGTCGTGTTCTTAAGTCCAGGCCGCTCGAAGCCGGCGCCACCGCATTGCTCCATCGTCCGGGGGCAGGACGCGGGGCCCGTGCCGGGCGCCGCGAGGGCGTGACGAACCAGAGGCGTTCTTCGGCCTGAGCCGCTCGCGCCTCTCGGCCCTGCGCATGGCGTGATCGAGATGGTCGCAGCAGAGGTTGCGGTTGGCGGCCCCGGTGGGCGGGTCGTGGGTGGCGGGATCGAGCAGGCGTTGTTCGGCCCGGTGGCGGCAGAGGGCGCGGCCGAGGGGTCCGGGATCCCGATGAAAGGGGGGTCGGCATCGTCGGGCCTCGTCGCGGGATGTGAGGCCCGGAGGCGACGGCGGGTATCGCCCCACGGCCGGCCTTCGCCTCTTGCGGGCCGGAGGTCAACACCCGGGTCACGAAACGCACATCGTGGCGTCGCATGCCCGCCTTGCGACGAGGCGCCCACCTGCGACAGGCCGACGGCATCCGGCGGATCGTGGTGCGTAATCGATGGGCAGGCGCACTAGGATCTTGCGAGCATGCGTTCCACCGGGGTGGCAAGCGCCTCGGGGCGGGTGCGCGGCGCGTAGCGATGCACCGCGCCGCCGCTACGGTCGACCAGGAATTTCGTGAAGTTCCATTTGACGGCGCGTGTACCGAAGAGGCCTCTGGCGCGCGCGGCAAGCCAGCGGAAGAGGGGATCGGCGGCCGGCCCGTTGACGTCGATCTTGGCGAACATCGGAAACGTGACGTCGTAGCGTTCGTGGCAGAAGGCCTGGATTTCGCTGGCCGTCCCGGGCTCCTGACCGCCAAACTGGTTGCACGGAAAGCCCAGGATCACGAGGCCGCGATCCTGATAGCGTCGGTAGAGGGCCTCCAGGCCCTCGTACTGGGGGGTGAAGCCGCAGCCGCTCGCGACATTGACGATGAGGAGCGGCCGCCCGCGGTAGGCGCCCAGGTCCTGCTCGGCGCCCGCCAGCGTGCGCACCCGGAAATCATAAAGCGTGTCGGCCGCTTCGGGGGGCGCCCCCATCCTCATCGCGCCTTGCGCCTTTCGACGAATTCGATCTTGTAGCCATCGGGGTCCTCGACGAAGGCGATCACGGTCGTCCCGTGCTTCATGGGGCCCGCCGGCCGTGTCACGCGCCCGCCGGCTGCCGCCACCCGCTCGCAGGCCGCGAAGGCGTCGTCGACCTCGAGGGCGACATGCCCGAAGGCCGTGCCCATGTCGTAGTGTTTCGTATCCCAGTTGTAGGTGAGTTCGAGGACCGCGTGGTCCCGTTCATCGCCGTAGCCCACGAAGGCCAGGGTGAAGCGCCCCTCGGGGTAGTCCGTGCGCCGCAGGAGCCGCATGCCGAGGGCCTTTTCGTAGAAGTGCAGGGACCGCTCGAGATCGACGACCCGTATCATGGTGTGGGCTATGCGCATCGTTTTCCTCAGAGGTTCGCTTCCGGGCTTGTGTCGATGTCGGGCCAGGAAAGGATCGTGCCCATACCCGCCGCATCGTTGCGGCGGGCGCGCCGCAGGTCTCGCGTCGGTCGGTTCCGGTGCGCTACGCGGGGGGTGTCCTCGAGCCTACTAGCGGACGTGGGGGAGTGCAAGGCGCAAACGGATCCCAAGCGGTGAGCGGGAAAAAAGTCCCGGGGGCGCCGGGACCCTCTTCTCGCGAAGGCTCGAGGGCCCCGCGTCGCCGGCTGCGGGGCGTGGCGAGGTGGTCGCGGGGGGTGTCAGAAGCGCGCGCCGGCGCCCGCCAGGACCAGGACCTGCGTCGTGCGGCTGTTCGGCTCGTAATAGCCGTTTTGGCCCCCGCCGCTCGAGTAGAATATCGGCGTGCTCGCGGAGGCGCCGTAGCGGAAATGGATCACGTCGACGGCCACGAAGGTCCGCCACACACGATTGATGAGGTAGGTGGCGCGCACGCCGCCGCTTTCATAGGCGCAGTCGCCGAGCGTCTTGGTCTCGCGGGCGTAATAGACCGTATTCGTGCTCGTGTCGATGTAGACCGGGTCGGTGGCGGTGATCTGGGCCCCGAAGGTGAAGCCGCCCATGGCGTGAACCGCGAGCACGACGCGCGGCGCGAGGGCCATCTCCCACATGAGTCCGCCCCCCAGGTTGCCGTTCGTATAGTCTTCTATACCCCCGGCCCCCTGGCCATTGCCCACGTTTCTCTGCCAGCGGTGCATGCCGATCGAGAAGTAGGGGATCACGGCCATGCGCCGATAGAGGCCGTAGCCAAAGCCTATGCGCCCATTGATGTCCACGATGGTGTTGGCGGTGGTCGTCTGCACCGGCGTGCCGTTCAGGTACTGGCCGTCGTAGTTGGTGTCGCCATGCGCGTAGCGTCCCTCTATGCGCCAATAGGTCCCGCCCTGCGGGGCGCCGCTCAAGGAGGAGGCGGCAAGGGTCTCGAGCGGTACGGCGCCGGTCTCCTGGTCCAGGACCGCGCCGCCTGCAGTCTCGGCATAGTCCTGGTACAGGTCGCCCAGGGCCACCGAGAACCCGCCTTCGGCGCGTTGGATCGGGTAAGGGATGGCGCCGGCCATCGCGGCAAGCGGCGACAGTGCGCCCGCCATCCCCCATAGACACGCGACCATAAGCTTCACACGTCTTGCCATGAGATACCTCCCTCGACGAATCGACTATGGGCCCCGGGTCCCCGGGGATCTTCGGCAGTCCTCGATTTTCAGGCCGGTCGTTCGGGCGCCGAGGCCGCAAGGAGGGCTTCGGAGCCTGGTTCCGGCGGCCCGGCCGGAGGCCTGCGTGTCCGCCTGCCTCGAACTTTAGCCTATGCGCGCGCCCGCGCAATGGAGGCTTCGGATCCCGGCGTGGGGGCGCGCGGTTCGATTCGGCCGGTGACCGCGGGCCCCATGGTCGCTGGCGGGTTTGAGCCGCGGCCCTTACTCTGGGCCGATGGCAGACTACCCAGCGGGACGTGGCGGGGCCAAGAGGCGGATCGGGCTGCGCGACCTGGGCCCCGGCCTTCTGACGGGGGTGGCCGACGACGACCCGAGCAACATCGCCACCTACTCCCAGGTGGGCGCCCGTTTCGGTTATCAGATGGTCTGGACCCTGTGGGCCTTCTATCCACTGGTTGCGGTCATCCAGCAGGTGGGCGCGCAGATGGCGCGGGCCACCGGCAAGGGGCTCGCCGAGAATCTGCGCGCGCATTACCCGCCGTGGATCTGTTATTCGCTGGTGGCGGCCTTGTTCGTCGCCAATGTCATCAACATCGGCGCGGATCTCATGGCTATGGGAGGGGCCGCGCGCCTCTTGTGGGGCGGCCCGCGCCTGGCGTACGCCGCGGGCTTCCTCGCGGTCATCCTGAGTCTCGAGGTCGGGGTCCGCTATGAGCGCTACGCGCGCGTGCTCGAGGTCCTGTCGCTTTCCTTGCTCGCCTATGTCGTCACCGCCTTCTCGGTCCGGGTCGACTGGCATCAGGCGCTGGCGGGTCTCGTGCCGACCATCATGCCGGGACGTCACTATGCCACCGCATTGGTGGCGATCGCCGGGACCACCATAAGCCCCTATCTTCTGTTTTGGCAGGCAGGCCAGGAGGCCGAGATCGCGCAGCGGGGTCCGGCCAGGCAACCCCTGCTGGTAAGACCCGCGCAGGCGCCCCGGGAATTGCTCCGGATCCGATTCGACACCTATATCGGCATGGCCCTCTCGCAGATCGTGGGCTTTTTCATCGTCGTGACCTCGGCGGCGACCCTCGGGGCCCATGGCATCAGTCATGTCGACACGGCAAGCGCCGCGGCAAGCGCCCTGGCGCCGCTTGCGGGCCGCTGGACCCAGGCGCTCTTTGCGGCCGGTCTCGTGGCCACGGGTCTGCTCGCGATCCCGGCGATGGCCGGGGCCTGCGCCTATGCGCTGGCCGGCGTCTTCCGCTGGCCTCAGGGTCTGGAGGCGCATGTGTGGGCGGCCCCCCGTTTTTATCTCGTCCTGGTCGCCGTGTGCCTGGCGGGCCTCGGCATCGCGCTTCTGCCCATAGACTCCATGCGCGCGCTCTATCTGAGCGCCGCCTTGAACGGTCTGGTCGCCGTCCCGCTCCTCGTCTTTCTGATGATCCTGGCTCGCCGTCGGAGCGTGATGGGGCGTTTCGTCGTGCCTCCTGTGCCGCTCGTCATCGGCTGGCTTGCGACGCTGGTCATGACCGCGGCGGCGCTCATGCTCGTGGAGAGCTGGGTCACATGAGGCCGGTGTCCTCGGGGCGGGACTTACGGCACCGGTACCCTGGCTTAGCCGTTCAGTAGCATGCTAAGGTATTAGACTTACGATGGCCTGCGCGGCAATCGGGCCGCGGACGTGACGGGGGGAATACTGCAGGACATGGAATCGAGACCCGAGATGGATGTCGTACTTGCCCAGCCACGCGGTTTCTGTGCGGGTGTCGTGCGTGCGATCGAGATCGTGGAGCGGGCCCTGGAGGTCTACGGGCCGCCCGTATATGTGCTTCATGAGATCGTACACAATCAGCATGTCGTCGAGGATCTGAAGTCGCGTGGCGCCGTGTTCGTCGAGCGACTGGATGAGGTCCCCGAGGGCGCGCAGACCATCTTCAGTGCCCATGGCGTGGCCACGGCCCTGGTCGACGAGGCGGCCGAGCGCCGTTTGGCCGTGCTCGACGCCACCTGTCCTTTGGTGACCAAGGTCCACTACCAGGCGCAGCGCTACAGCTTCCAGAATTACGCGGTGATCATTATCGGCCACCCCGGACACCCGGAGGTGGAGGGTACGCGCGGGCGCATCCCGGGCCCGGTCTATGTGGTGTCGGACGTCGATGACGTGGCGGGTCTTGCGGTGGCGGATGAGACCAAGCTCGCCTATGTGACGCAGACGACCCTGAGCGTGGACGACACCAAGGACGTCATTGCGGCCCTGCGGGCGCGTTTCCCGGCCATCCAGGGGCCGGATCTGAGCGGGATCTGCTACGCCACGCAGAACCGGCAGAACGCGGTGCGCAAGCTCGCCGGGCGCGTCGACGTGCTGCTCGTGGTCGGTGCGCGCAACAGCTCCAATTCGAATCGATTGCGCGAGGTGGGAGAACAGCCGGGAACGCGCGCCTATCTCGTTCAGGATGCGACCGAGCTCGATTCGGCGTGGTTCCAGGGGTCCCCGCGGGTGGGCATCACAGCCGGCGCCTCGACCCCGGAAGTCCTGGTCCGGGGGGTTTTGAAGAAGCTCGAGGATTTTGGTGTCGTACAAGTCACGGAGATGGCCGCCGAGCCCGAGACGACGACGTTTCGTTTGCCGGTCGCTTTACTGAAAAAGGCTCGGAGTCCCCTCTAAGTAAAGAGGAGACCCAAGGAGTAGGAGATCGCTATGCAAGTGCCCATAAGACAGCAGTGGCGCGTTGGACGCTATATCCTGGGGCAGAAGTTGAGGGGTAACGACCACTACCCGCTGGTGCTGATGCTCGAGCCCCTGTTTCGCTGCAACCTCGAGTGCGCCGGCTGCGGCAAGATCGAATATCCGGACGACATATTGGACAAGCGCCTGAGCCTCGAGGAATGCTTGCAGGCGGTGGACGAGTGCGGCGCCCCCATCGTCTCGATCCCCGGGGGCGAGCCCTTGATCCACAAGGACATGCCGGCGATCGTGGCCGGCATCGTGGCGCGCAAGAAGTTCGTCTATCTATGCACGAACGCCCTTTTGTTGTCGCGCAAGATCGACGACTACACACCATCGCCGTACCTCACGTTCTCCATACATCTGGACGGCCTGCGTGAGCGCCATGACCGGTCGGTCTGCCGCGAAGGGGTGTTCGACAAGGCCGTCGAGGCCATCAAGATCGCGCGCGACCGGGGCTTCCGCGTCACCGTGAACTGCACCCTGTTTCAGGACGAGGATCCGGCCGAGGTCGCCGAGTTTTTCGATTTCGTGAATGGCCTGGGCGTGGAAGGCGTGACGGTGTCGCCCGGATACAGCTACGAGCGCGCCCCCCGTCAGGACGTATTCTTGCGGCGCGCCCAGAGCAAGATGCTGTTTCGCAAGGTATTCGGGCTCGGGCGCGAGCGGCGCGCCCGGTGGCGCTTCAACCAATCGAGCCTGTTCCTGGACTTTCTGGCCGGCAACCAGACTTATCAGTGCACCCCCTGGAGCAACCCGACGCGTAACGTGTTCGGCTGGCAGAAGCCCTGCTACCTGCTGAGTGACGAGGGATATGCGGCGAGCTTCGCCGAACTGATCGAGACGACGCCATGGGACCGCTATGGGACCGGGCGCCACCCCAAGTGCGACAATTGCATGGTCCATTGCGGTTATGAGGGGACGGCCGTCAACGACACCTTTGCGCACCCCCTGAAGGCGCTCAAGGTCGTTCTGCGCGGCCCGCGCGTGACGGGCCCCATGGCGCCCGAGCCGGAGCCCGCCCGCGAGGATCAGGGCGTGGTCGTCACGGTGCGCAGGGCCTCGCCGAAGAGCGTGGGCTAGGCGCGGTCCGCGCACCCTATGGCCTGGGAGGACCTGGCGGCGCTGGCGGCGGCCGCGTGGCTTGCCTTGCTGCTCGTGCCCTGGCGCCCCTGGCGCACCGCGGAGCGGCTCGAGGCCGATCCGACAGCGGCGGCGCGCGTGGATTCGAGCGATGTCACGGTGCTGATGCCGGCGCGCAACGAGGCGGCCGTGATCGCCCGCTCGCTGGCATCGCTCGCGCGCCAGGGTTCGCCCGTGATCGTAATCGACGATGGCTCGAGCGACGAGACCGCCCGGATCGCCTCGGGCGCAGGACTTGCGCCCTTCAGCCTGATCCAGGCGCCGGCGCTGCCCCCGGGCTGGACCGGTAAGCTCTGGGCGCTCGAGCAGGGGCGGCAGGTCGTCGCAAGCCCGTATATATTGTTGTTGGACGCCGATGTCGCCCTGGCGCCGGGGCTCGTGGCAACCCTTCTGGAGAAGGCCCGGCGCGAGCGGCTGGCGCTCGTCTCGCTCATGGCGGCCCCGGCGATGAGCGGCTTCTGGGATCGCTGGTGGATGCCGGTCTTCATCTACTTCTTCAAGCTTCTCTATCCGTTCCGTCTGGCCAATCGACCGGGGACCGCGACGGCCGCGGCCGCCGGTGGCTGCCTCCTCGTGTCGACCGAGGTGCTTGCCGATATCGGGGGCTTCGGGGCCTTGCGCGATGCCGTCATAGACGACTGCACGCTGGCGGCCCTCGTGAAGGCGCGCGGCGCGGGGGCCATCTGGATCGGGCTCACCCGTTCGGCCGTGATGTTGCGCGCCGCGGGGTTTGCGGGCTTCTGGCGCATGGTGGCGCGTACCGCCTTTACCCAGCTGCGCTATTCGTACGCCCTGCTCGCGGCGTGCGCGGCAATCATGCTGGTCGTGTTCGTGGCGCCGGTCCTCGCGCTCATCGCGGGCGACGCGGTGGCCCGCGCCCTCGGTCTGGCGGCGCTTGTGTTCATGGGCGTAAGTTACGCGCCGACCGCGCGTTTCTATGGTCAGTCGCCGGTTTCGATTCCGGCCTTGCCGGTCGCCGGCATCGCCTTTCTGCTTATGACCTTCACATCGGCGCTGTGGTATGCTCGCGGGCTGCGATCGCGATGGAAAGGTCGCGATTATCGGCGCGGGTCGGCTTGATCGGTCGGGGAGAGGCTCCGCCGCAATGGCAAAAGGAGAGGCTATGGGACAGCATGAGACGGGACGGCGCTGGATGGGCTCGTGGGCGGTTGCGCTTCTTTGGATGGCGATGGCGGTCGCGCCCGCGTGGGCGGCGCGTACGGAGCCCGCGGTGGCCGTGGTCCGGCAATTCCAGAACACCCTGCTTTCTGTCATGAAGGCGGGCAAGTCGCTCGGATTTCAGGGGCGCTACCGGAGGCTCATGCCGGCCGTGCGCGCAAGCCACGATCTCCCCTATATCGCGCAGCTGACCCTGGGTCCCTACTGGAACAAGCTTTCGCTCGCCCAGCACCGGGCGTTCGTCACCGAATTCGCGCGGCTGACCGTCGCGACCTACGCGGCGCAGTTCCGCCGCTATTCGGGGCAGGCCTTTCGTCGGACCGCCTCGCGGGCGGTGGCGCAGGGCGATGTGCTGGTGGCGACCGAGCTCACGACCCACGGACATAAGGACGCGACCATCGATTACCTGCTGGCCCCGACCGCCGGGCGTTGGGAGATCGTCAATATCGTGGCCAATGGCGTGAGCGATCTTGCGTTGAAGCGCGCCCAGTACACGGCCATCATCCAAAAGAAGGGGTTTTCGGCTTTGCTTTCGATATTGCGCGCCAAGGTCACAGAGCTGAGCCGCGGCGCGCCGAAGAGGTAGGGCGTGGAGGCGGTCACCACAGCGCGGTCTCATGGCGGATGACCACTACCTTCAAGCGAGGCGGAGCATCGGACGGGCCTTCGCTCTTGGCTGTCTCTTGTTTCTGGCGGGGTGCGCCACGACCGGCGGCCCCGACCCCTTGCAGGCGATGAACCGGCGTTTCTATGCCTTCAATAGCGGCACCGATCGCCTGATCATGAGCCCCGTGGCGCGCATGTACAAGACCGTGGCACCCAAACCCCTGCGGGCCTCGCTCACCAACTTTTTCCACAACGTCGCGTATCCGGACGTCATAGTGAACGATTTCCTGCAGGGGCGCATCGGGCAGGGCGCCGGCGATATCGGTCGCTTCGTCGTGAACAGCACCCTGGGCCTCCTTGGCCTTTTCGATGTCGCGACCCCGCTCGGCCTGAAGGCCCATGTCGAGGACGCGGGCCTGACCCTCGGCCGCTGGGGCGTGGGGCGCGGCCCCTACCTGGTGCTGCCTTTCGTGGGCCCCGATACCCTGCGCAACACACCGAGCCTCGTCATGGGCATATTCACCAATGTGCTTTACTATGTCGGCAATTCGGCGCTCACGATCCCTCTGACCGTATTCGACGTCATCAATGCGCGCGCCAACGCAAGCAGCTCCCTGCGGTACGTGCGCGAGAACGCGGTCGACAGATACGTCTTTACGCGGGATGCCTATCTCCAGCATAGAAACTATCTCCAGGATGGCGGCCATCTTCCGCTGAAGGCAGTCGAGCAGATGCTGCTGCCGCCGGGTCCTGCGCCCGCGCCGCGCGATCCGCCGCCCTTGGCGGACCCGGCGCCCAGGCCCTCGCCTGTGATCACGGTTCCGGGACGTGCGCCCGTGGCCATCAGACCGCCTGCCCCCCCGGGATAGGTCTTTGGAGGAACGATGAAGGCATTGCTGACAGGGGCCTCCGGTTTCGTCGGTTCGGCGGTGGCCCGCGCCTTGCTCGCGCGAGGACATGTGGTGCGCGTGCTCGTGCGCAAGACGAGCACGCTTGCGAATATCGCCGATCTTCCGGTGGAGCGCGTCTGCGGCGACCTGCTCGTGCCTTCGTCCCTGCGGGGGATCATGGGGGATTGCGACGCCTTGTTCCACGTGGCCGCGGATTACAGGCTGTGGGCGCCCGATTACGAGACCATGTTCCGCGCCAATGTCGAGGGGACGCGGGCGCTCATGGAGGAGGCCTTGACGGCCGGCGTGCGGCGCGTGGTCTATACGAGCAGCGTGGCCACCCTGGGCCTGGTCCGGGGGGGCGTGGCCGACGAGGAGACGCCCGTGACGGCGGCCGACATGATCGGGCCCTACAAGCGGTCTAAGTTCCGCGCCGAGGAGGAGGTCCGGCGCCTGATACGTCTCGGCCTTCCGGCGGTGATCGTGAACCCCTCCACGCCCGTGGGGCCGCGCGACATCAAGCCGACGCCGACGGGACGATTGGTGCGCGATGCCGCCTTGGGGCGCATCCCCGCGTATGTCGACACCGGTCTCAACATCGTCCACGTCGACGACGTGGCCGAGGGCCATCTGCTCGCCCACGCGCAGGGGCGGGTGGGCGAGCGCTATATCCTGGGCGGCGAAGACCTGACGCTCGAGAAGATCCTGACGATCATTGCCCGCCTCGCCTCGCGCCGGCCGCCGTCGCTGCGTCTGCCGCGTCACCTGCTCTGGCCGGTCGCCCTGGCGTCGGAGGCCTACGCCCGGGTGCGCCGGTCGGTCGTGCCGCTCGTCACCCTGGATGAGCTGCGCATGGCGTCGAAGCATATGTTCTTCGACTCGGCGAAGGCCAGGCGCGAGCTCGGCTACGCGCCGCGTCCCGCGGAGCAGGCGCTCGCCGACGCCGTAGCGTGGTTCCTGGGCCGGCGGGACGAAACCGGCGCGGGTCGTGCGGGCCTCGACTGATGGCGGGCTGGCTCCTGACCGCGCTCCATGTCGCGGCGATCGCGGGCGTCCTCATGCTCGCCGCGCAGATCCTGGCGTGGAACTCCTGGCCGCGGCGCGAGGCGCCGCCGGCCGCCCTCCCGCCGATCTCGATCCTGAAGCCGCTCTTTCGCGAGGGGCCGCGCCTCTACGAGTGTCTGCGGTCGTTCTGTCGCCAGGACTATCCCGCCTACGAGGTCGTGTTCGGGGTCCAGGATCCCGAGGACCCGGCGATCGGGGTCGTGCGCAGGCTTCAGGCGGAGTTTCCCGAGCGCGCGCTTACGCTCGTGATCGACCCCGTGCGCCCTGGCGGCAATGCGAAGGTCGCCAACCTCGCGAACCTCATGAGCCGTGTCAGCCACGACATCCTGGTGCTGGCCGATGCCGATATCCTGGTCGGCGAGGATTATCTGCGCTCCCTGGCGGGTCCCGTGCAGGATCCCGAGGTCGGGATCGTGACCTGCCTCTATCGGGGCGCGCCTTGCGGCCGGATATGGGACCGGGTCGGGGCGCTTTTCATACAGGACTGGTTCGTGCCCCAGGTGCTCCTGGCAAAGACGCTCGGGTCCTCGGATTTCGCCTTCGGGGCGACCATCGCCCTGCGCCGCCAGACCTTGGCCGCGGTGGGGGGCTTCGAGGCCCTGTCCTCGCAGCTCGCAGACGACTATGCGCTCGGCGCGCGCGCCCGGGCGCTCGGTCTGCGCACCGTGCTGTCGTCCTACCTGGTCGAGACGGTGGTCGATGAGCCGCGGCTCGCCGATCTCGCGAGCCACCAGCTGCGATGGTTGCGCACCATCCGTCTCATCAATCCGTGGGGGTATTTTTTCGCGGGCGTGACCTTCGGACTGCCGATCGCGGTGGTCGCGGCCCTGATCGCCGATCAGGGCTCCCTGTGGGGCCTCGCGTTTCTGGCGGCACTCTTGCGGCTCGTGTTACATTCGGAGGCTTGCAGGCGCCTTGGTGTGCGGAGGCGCTTTGGACTCGTTCCTCTGGCAGACGCGTTGCTGTGCGGTCTCTGGGTGGCGGGGCTTCTCGGCCGCAAAGTCAGGTGGCGCGGGACGGTCCTCGCCGTTGGCGATGATGGGAGTATAAAAGCGAATCGGGAGTAGGCCATTATGATGAAGACCCTTTTTCTGCATCCACCGTCCTACGAGGGCTTCGATGGCGGCGCCGGATCGCGATATCAAGCCAAGCGAGAGGTGCGGTCCTTCTGGTACCCGACGTGGCTTGCGCAACCCGCCGCCCTCGTACCCGGCAGCAAGCTCATCGATGCCCCGGCGGCCGGGTTCGATCTCGACACCGTTTTGCCCATGGCGCAGGGCTACGAGCTGGCCGTCCTGCACACGAGTTCTCCGTCGTTCTCCTATGACGTCAAGGTTGCCGAGGCGTTGAAGAAGGCCTACCCCGATCTGAAGATCGGTCTCGTGGGCGCCAAGGTGGCGGTGTCCCCCGAGGAGTCCCTCACCGCATCGCCCGCCATCGACTTCGTGGCGCGCGAAGACTTCGACTTCACGATCAAGGAGGTCGCCGAGGGCCGCCCCTACGCCGAGATCGACGGGCTCACTTTTCGCGACGAGCAGGGACGGGTGGTGCACACCCCGCACCGCGCGCCCATCGAGGACATGGATCAGCTGCCCTTCGTCACCGAGGTGTATAAGCGCGATCTGCGCGTCGAGGATTACTTCATAGGCTACCTGAAGCATCCCTACGTCTCCTTCTACACCGGGCGCGGGTGCAAGTCGCGTTGCACCTTCTGTCTCTGGCCGCAGACGGTGGGTGGTCACCGCTATCTCGTGCGCAGCGCCGAGCATGTCGTGGAAGAGGTCAGGCTGATCCAGCGATATTTCCCCCAGGTGGCCGAGGTGTTCTTCGACGATGACACCTTCACCGACAACGCCCCGCGCGCCGAGGAGATCGCGCGCAGGCTCGGGAAGCTCGGGGTGACCTGGTCGTGCAACGCCAAGGCCAACGTGCGTTACGAGACGCTGAAGGTCATGCGCGATAACGGTCTGCGCCTGCTGCTTGTGGGCTATGAATCCGGCAACCAAAAGATTCTGAACAACGTCAAAAAGGGCGTGCGTCTCGACATCGCGCGGCAGTTCGCCCGGGACTGCCACAAGCTCGGCATCACGGTTCACGGCACGTTCATTCTTGGGCTGCCGGGCGAGACCCGGGAGACCATCGAGGAGACCATACGGTTCGCCAAGGAGATCAACCCCCATACGATCCAGGTATCGCTCGCGGCGCCTTATCCCGGGACCTTCCTGTATAAGCAGGCTCTGGAAAACGGCTGGCTGCAGGAAGAGAACAGCCGGCACCTCGTGAACGACCGCGGGGTCCAGATGAGCGCCCTGAGCTACCCGCACTTGAACCATACCGAGATCTACGACTCCGTGGAGTCGTTCTACAAGCAGTTTTATTTCCGCTCGGGGAAGGTCGCCGAGATGCTGGGCGAGATGATCAAGAGTCCTCAGATGATGGGCCGGCGTCTGCGCGAGGGAGTGGAGTTTCTGCGGTTCTTCAGGCAGCGCTAGGTGTCGCGGGGTTCGCACCGGCTGATCGTCACGGCGGACGATTTCGGGCTTTCGTGGGCGGTGAACGAGGCGGTCGAGCGCGCCTCGCGAAGCGGCATCTTGACCTGCGCGAGCCTCATGGTCGGGGAAGCGGCGGCCCCGGATGCGGTGGAGCGCGCGCGCCGGCTGCCGGGGCTGCGCGTGGGTCTGCATGTCGTGGTGGCCGACGGCAGGCCCGTGCTTGCGCCGGAGCGCATTCCCGCCTTGTGCGATGGGGACGGGCGGCTCGACGGCAGGCTCGTGCGGGCCGGGTTTCGGTTCTTTTTCAGGCCGCAGGCGAGACGGCAGCTGGAAGACGAGATCGAGGCGCAGTTCGCGGCCTTTGCGCAGACCGGCCTTCCCCTGGACCATGTGAATGCCCATAAGCACATGCATCTCCATCCGACGGTCTTGAGCTTGATGCTGAGGATAGGCCGCCGGTACGGGATGCGCGCCGTGCGCCTGCCCTACGAGCCGTCGATCGTCGCGGTGTCGCGCGGGGCCTGGCGCAGGTACTGGCAAGCCACGAGCGTCATTGGTCTCTGGACCTGGGTCATGCGCCAGAGGCTCGACCGGGCCGGGGTGTTGCATAACGACGCGGTGCTCGGGCTCCTGCAGTCGGGTGCACTGGATGAGGCCTCGGTGCTCGCGCTCCTGAAAAGGCTCCCGCCAGGCGTGACCGAGCTCTATTGTCATCCGGCGACATCCGACGACGCGGGCGCGCTCGCCCTGGGGTACAGGAAGAAGGCCGAGTTCGAGGCCTTGATGAGTCTTAAGGTGGCGGCCGCCCTCCAGGAGGGCGGGGTCGTGCGTTTGGGTTTCGGTGATCTCAGTTAAGGGGTAGAGGGCGTCCATGCGTGACAAGCGCCAGACAGGCAGCGTCGAGCGGCTCGACCGCCTGTACTACGGGGCCTTGATCGGTCTTGCCGATTTTTCGCGCCGCCACGCGTGGTCGGTGCTCCTCGTCGCCGTCTTGCTGAGCGCGGCGTCGCTCGTCTATACGGTCACGCACTTCGCCATAAGCACCGACATGAGCAAGATGCTCTCCCAGGATCTGCCCTTCGAGCGCGCCCAGGAGCGTTTCGACAAGGCCTTTCCGGGGTTGAGCAAAACCTTGCTCGTCGTCGTGCATAGCCACTCGCAGGCGCTCGCCCGCCAGGATGCGGAGCGTCTCACGACCTGGCTGCGCCGCCACGGGCAGGGCATCACCTTCGTGAACCAGCCCGATGGCGGACCCTTCTTTGCGCGCCAAGGTCTGCTCTATCTGTCGCAGAAGGCCCTCTGGCGCCTTTCGGACCGCTTGTCGCAGGCCCAGCCCTTCATGGCGACGTTGGCCGCCCATCCGACCCTGCCGCGCTTTACGCAACTGCTCGAAGCGGCCTTGGCGCGCGCCAAGGACCCCGGCGCCTCGCTCCCGGGGCTTGCCACGGTGCTGAACGGCCTTCAGTCGACCCTGCAGGGCCAGATGCACGGACAATACGCGCAGATGCCGTGGGGGAGTCTCATGGGCATGGGGGCGCCCGGCGGGGGGACGGCCGGCGACAGCTTCATCGTGGTGAAGCCCCGCTACGACTACAAGGGCGGAGCGCCCATACGGACCGCCCTGCAGAGCGTCCGGGCGGGCGCCCAGGCCCTCGCGCTCGATTCCGCGCATGGGGTGACCGTGCGGGTGACGGGATCCGCCGCGCTCGACAATGAACAAGTGAAGACCGTATCGCAGAGTGCGGGGCTCGCCACCGGCCTTTCGCTCACGCTGGTGCTCGTCATGCTCGTGCTCGGCCTGCGTCGGCCGCGCTATGTGGCGATCATCCTTCTCACGCTCTTCATGGGCTTGACGTGGACGGCGGCCTTCGCCCTGGTCGCAACCGGCCCCATGAACCTCATCTCGGTCGCGTTCGCGGTGTTGTTCGTCGGCCTCGGCGTCGACTTCGGCATCCAGTTTTGCATACGCTATCAGGAGGAGGGTGCGCACGGCGACAATGGCCAGGCCATCTCCGCCACCGCGCGCGGGGCCGGCAGCGCGTTGAGCCTGGCGGCGGTAGCGGCCGCCATCAGCTTCTTTTCTTTCGTGCCGACGAGTTACGCCGGCATTGTCGATCTCGGCATCATCTCCGGGACCGGCATGTTCCTGGCGCTGTTCGCCAACCTGACCGTGACGCCTGCCCTGCTTACGATCCTGATCAAAGGCCACCCCCAGGGTCGGCCGCGCGGACGGCTGCGGGCGATCTTGGCGCGTATTCCCGTGGCGCGCCATCCGCGCGGCATCGTGGCGGGCGCCCTCGTGGTCGCAGTCGGGCTCATCCCCATGATCCTCGCGAGCCGCTTCGATTTCGATCCCATGCATCTGCAGAATCCGCATAGCGAGGCCGTGTCGACGTTCGAGTCGCTGCTGAAGGATAGCCGCGTCTCCCCCTATCCCATCAACATCCTGAGGCCGAATCTGGCCGCCGCCCGCCGCCTGGCCGCGCAGCTTGCCGGACGCCCGACCGTGGGCCGCGTGCTCACCGCCGACAGTTTCGTGCCGACGCATCAGGACGCGAAGCTCGCCGTCATCTCGCAGATGGCGCTCCTCGTGCCGCCGTTTTCCATCCACCCTCGCGCCACGAAGGCTCCGGGCGCCCGCCGCGTGCGCATGGCGCTCGAGGGCCTGAGGAAAAGCCTGAGAGGCTTCGTGACAACCCGCGGGCATCGTTCGACCGTACAGGCCGCGCAAGACCTGGAGGCGACCTTGGGTGTCTATCTCGCGAAGTTCGGCCATGACCCGGCGGCGCTCTCGACCCTGCAGCAGCGCGTCATCGGGACTCTGCCCTGGCAGCTTTCCAGCCTTCAGACGGCATTGAAAGCGCGGCGCGTGACGCTTGCGAACCTGCCGGCATCGCTCAGGCGTCAATTCATCAGCGCCGATGGCCAAGCGCGGGTCGAGGTGTTTTCCTCGCTCAATCTGAACCGCAATGAGAACATCCGCCGCTTTGCGCGCGACGTCGAGGGTGTGGCGCCGGACGCGGTGGGGCCGCCCGTGCTGCTTGTGCAGGGCGGGCGCGCCGTGGTCGACGCCTTCAAGGAGGCGACCGCCTTGTCTTTCGTGCTGATCACGGTGGTCTTGCTGCTCACCCTGAGGAATCTCGCGGACGCGCTCACCATTCTGGCCCCCCTGATCCTCGCGGCCATGACCGCGGTGGCGGTGATGTGGGTGCTCGGGATATCGTTCAATCTGGCCAATATCATCGTTCTGCCCTTGCTCATCGGCTTGAGTGTCGCGTTCAGCATCTATCTGGTCGTGCGCTGGCGGCGCGGCGTGGGCACGGCGGTGCTGCTCGACACCAGCACCTCGGAGGCCGTGGTGTTCAGCGCCTTGACGACCATGAGCTCGTTTGGGAGCCTGGCCGTCTCCTCGAATCCGGGAATGGCGGTGTTGGGCGAGACTTTGTTCATCGCGATGGGGGCGGCGCTCGTCACGATCCTCGTGGTGTTGCCCGCGATCCTGACTCTGCGGCAGGCATCCAGTGGATAGCCAGGGCTCAAGGCGGCGCCTTCACGCCGCGCCTCGGGCGCCGGTCTCCGGGGCGACGCGCGAAGGGGGCCGGCCCTGGAGCGGCATCGTCCTGGGGGCCCTGGCGGCGGGCGGCCTTGTGCTCACCGGATGGCTGCTCGAGCGTCTCGGCCTGCGACCGGTGGCCGATCTCCTCTTTCGCGCGGGCGCGGGGCTCCTATGGCTCATCCCGCTGCGTCTCGTGGTGGTGGCCTGCGAGGTGCGCGGATGGGGCGCCTTGCTTGGGGCCCGCCGCGGCATCTCCTGGGCGCTGCTCATATGGCTTGGCATGGTGCGCGATGCCGTCAATACCTTTCTGCCCGTAGCGCGCGTGGGCGGCGAGTTCGTCGCCATCCGTCTCCTGCGCCTGAAGGGCGTGGGGAGCGCGAGCGCGTCGGCGAGCGTGATCGTGGAGACCAGCGTCACGCTCGTCCTGCAGGTCGTGACGACCCTTTTTGGCATTGCGCTCATGCTCCCCTTCGTGGGTGCGGGCGCGGCGCTGCCGGGACTCCTGGCGGGGTTCGCCGGGGCCGCGGTCGTGGTGGCGGTGTTCGTCGCAGTCCAGCTTCGCGTCGGACTCGGTGAATTCGCCGACCGCACCCTCGGGCGCGTCCTGCGCCTGATGGGCCGCCAGGGTCTTCCGCTCCTCCCGGGCCTCGATCGCCGGGTGTCGGGCCTCTACCGGCGGCCCGGCGTGCTGGCGCGCTGCCTGTTTTGGCAGCTGACGGGGTTTCTGGGGGGTGCCGTCGAGATCGCCGTGATGGCGATGCTGATGCACGTCCGGCTCACGGCAGCGCAGATCCTGGTCTTCGAGGCCCTCATTCAGGCCATCCACAGCGTGTCGTTCGTCGTGCCCGGCGCGCTCGGCGTTCAGGAGGGCGGATTCGTCGGGCTTGCCGTGTTGCTCGGCGTGGCGCCGGATGCGGCCTTGGGGATCGCGCTCGGGCGCCGGCTCCGCCAGCTCGCGATCGGGCTACCGGTACTCGCCTCGTGGCAGTGGCAGGAATGGCGCCTGCGGCGCCTTTCGTCCGCGCAGGCGGCCCCGACGGGCGGCTAGCGCCCCTAGCAAGTTCAAGAAGAACAGACTTTATGATAAGGTGTCGCCCCCATGGCAAAGTTTGCGCGCGATGGCTCAGGGAATCGCGCAACCGATAGCGCATAAGGAAGAGATGCATGTCCGTATCGGTACAAGACTCAATGGTGAGCAGGGACGGCGGTGACGATGAGCGATTCCAGGCCGCCATGCTGCAGGACGTATCGCGCACCTTCGCCTTGACGATCCCCGTGCTCCCGCCGACGCTGCGGGACGTGGTCGGCAACGGCTATCTGCTCTGCCGCATCGTCGATACCATCGAAGACGACCCGGGCTTGAGCAGCGCTCAGAAGCGCCATTTCTGCACCCTCTTCGCGGGGGTCGTGGCCCGGCGCGCCGGCGCGGCCGAGTTTGCGCGGGATCTCGACGCGGTTCTGGCCCCGACCGTGCCGAAGGCCGAGCGGCTCCTGGTGCGCGAGACGGCGCGCGTGATCACGATCGGTGATGGCTTCACCGCGGGTCAGCGCCGCGCGCTCGAGACCTGCGTGGCGATCATGGCCGACGGCATGGCCGAATTCCAGGAACGCAAAGACCCGGCGGGCCTGCCGACTTTGGTCGACATGGACCGCTACTGCTATTACGTGGCCGGGGTCGTGGGCGAGATGCTGACGCGGCTCTTCTGCGAATACTCGCCGCACATAAGGCGCCACGAGGACAGGCTTATGGCGCTCGCGGTCTCGTTTGGGCAGACTCTCCAGATGACCAACATCCTGAAGGACATCTGGGAGGACAGGCGACGCGGAGCTTGCTGGCTGCCGCGCGATGTGTTCGCCCGCCACGGCTTCGCGCTCGCGGACCTGGAGCGCGGTCCGGACGATCCGCGCTTCGGCGAGGGGCTTGGCGAACTCGTCGACGTGGCGCGCACGCATGCGCGTCGCGCGCTCGACTATGTGTTGCTGCTCCCGCGCGCGGAGACGGGCCTCAGGAACTTTTGCCTATGGGCCCTCGGGATGGCGGTCCTGACCCTGCGCAAGATCGACAAGCGGCGGGATTTCCGCAGCGGCCAGGATGTGAAGATCACGCGGCGCAGCGTCAAGGCGACGGTGGCGGTGAGCCGCGCGTCGGCCAGTCACGATGCGCTTTTGCGCGCCTTGTTCGTGCTCCTGGGAGGCGCGCCGCGCGCACCGCGCGGCGTCTGACCTAAAGGACGTCATTGTTTGAGGGAAGGATTGGCATGAAGAGTCAGGGCGTTCCGGCCAAGAACCGGGAAAGGCGGGAGTCTTTGGCGCAAGACGCGGACGTCGCTTTTCTCGACGCGGCCTTGGCGCAGGCCCGCGACCGCATACTCGCCGAGCAGGCCCCCGAGGGCTACTGGTGCTGGCCGCTCGAGGCCGATTGCACGATCCCGTCCGAGTATATCCTCATGATGCATTTCATGGACGAGATAGACGCCGATCTCGAGCTCAAGCTCGCGCGCTACATCCGGCGCCGGCAGATGGAGGAGGGCGGATGGCCTCTGTACTACGATGGACGCTTCGACATGAGCGCCTCGGTCAAGGCCTATTACGCGCTGAAGCTCGCCGGTGACGACATCCACGCCCCGCATATGGTGCGGGCGCGCGCCCTCATCCTGGAGCACGGCGGCGCGGCGCGCTGCAACGTCTTTACGCGCATAGCGCTCGCCCAGTTCGGCCAGGTGCCATGGCGCGCCATACCGTTCATGCCCGTGGAGCTCGTGCTGGCCCCGCGGTGGTTCCCCATCACCCTCTCCAAGGTTTCGTATTGGTCACGCGCGGTGATGGTGCCGCTTCTCGGTCTTTGCAGCATGAAGGTGCGCGCGCGCAATCCGCGCGGCATAGGCATAGCCGAACTGTTCGTGCGGCCCGCCGACGAGGAGCTCGATTATTTCCCGATCCGTTCGCTCATGAACTTTTTCATATGCAAGGTCGAGCGGATCGGGTTTCGGCTCGAGGGGGCGATCCCCCGCCGTGTGCGGGCGCGGGCAATGGCGCGGGCCGAGGCCTGGATCGTCGAGCGGCTGAACGGGACCGGGGGGCTGGGCGCCATCTTTCCGGCGATGGTGAACGCTTACGAGTTTCTGGCCGCGCGCGGCTATGCGCCCGATCACCCCTTAAGGCGCGACGCCCTGATCGCCATCCAGAAGCTCCTGCTCGTGGGTGACGACGAGGCCTACTGTCAGCCCTGCGTCTCGCCCATATGGGATACGGGGCTCGTATGTCTCGCGCTCCTCGCGGTCGACCGCGAAGGCACGAAGGAGGCCGTCAATCGCGGGCTGGCCTGGATGCGCGACCGCCAGCTCCTCGACGAGCCGGGCGACTGGCGCGACAGCCGCCCGAATCTTCCGGGCGGAGGCTGGCCTTTTCAGTTCGAGAACAGCCACTATCCCGATCTGGACGATACGAGCGTCGTCGCGTGGGCCATGGAGGAGTCGCACGACCGGACCTTCGCCACCTCGATCCAGCGCGCCGCCGACTGGGTCGCGGGCATGCAGTCGCGCAACGGCGGCTTCGCCTCATTCGATGTCGACAACACCCATTATCATCTGAACGAGATCCCCTTTGCCGACCATGGGGCCTTGCTCGATCCGCCGACGAGCGATGTCACCGCGCGCTGCGTCACCTTGCTCGCGCGTGCCACGAACGATGACCGCTATCGCGCTACGATAGAGCGGGCGGTCCAGTATCTGCGCGCCGAGCAGGAGGAGCACGGGGCATGGTTCGGCCGCTGGGGGACGAATTTCATCTATGGGACCTGGTCGGTCCTGGTCGGCCTGCGCGCCGCCGGCATCGATCGTGATGATCCCGCGATCCGCGCCGCGGTCCGCTGGCTGAACGCCGTTCAGCGGGCGGACGGGGGCTGGGGCGAGAGCAACGACTGCTATCACGAGCCGGCGACCGCCGGCATGGGTTCGCGCAGTACGGCCTTCCAGACCGCGTGGGCCCTGCTGGCGCTGCTCGCCGCCGACGAAGGGGACAGTGAGTCGGTGCGCCGGGGCGTGCGTTACCTGCTCGCGCACCGCGAACCTGGGGGGCTTTGGGAGGACGTCGAGTTCACGGCGCCCGGCTTCCCGCGCGTCTTTTACCTCAAATATCACGGCTATGCGCGTTATTTCCCGCTCTGGGCCTTGGCGTGTTATCGCGAGCAGGCGGCCCGCTAGGCCCGCCCTACGGGTTCGTGGTGGCGCTCGTAGCCGAGGCGCATGCGTTCGGGCGGCCGCCGCGCGGTCAGCCGGTCGCGCTGCAAGGCGGCCATTGGCTCGGGGTGTGCGGTATGGGCGCGGCCCGCGTACGGGACATGGGTCTCGATCTGGCCTCGCGCGGCGTTCGTACCCTGGTGAGCTTCGGGACCTGCGGGGGACTCGCGCCGGGGCTGCCCCCAGGTTCCCTGCTCTGCCCGCGCATGGTGCGCGACGAGGAGGGGGGATGCTACCAGACGGCCGTGCCCCCGGATCTCGCCTCGCGTCTGCCTGCGGCACGGACGGCCGACGTCCTGCTGTCGGTGGCGGCGCCCGTCTGTGATGTCCGGCGCAAGGAGGATCACTTTCGTCGCTACGGCGCCGCCGGTGTCGATATGGAGAGCGCGACGCTCGCGCAGGTGGCATCCGAAGAGGGCCTGCGATTCCTGGCTTTGCGCGCCATCGTCGATCCCTTCGACGAGCCGCTTCCGGAGCGGGTGCTTGCGGCCGTCGACGAATGGGGGCGCCCGCGCACGATGGCGCTCCTCAGGGTGCTTGCCACCGACCCGGCCACATGGGCGGCGGTGGCGCGCCTGCGTCGCCATTTTTCGAAGGCGCAGGGGAGCTTGGCCGCGGCGGCCGCGGTCATGACGCGCGGCGGGCCGCTATGAGGCGATAGCGAGGCTCGAGCGCCAAAGAGGTTTAAGGAACGACGATGGCCACGGAAAGGCCTTACAAGAACGAAGCGCGCGCCGAAATGGTGCGCGTGTGGGCGAAACTCCTGCCGATCGTGGCGGGCGCGTTCGGGCTCGCCGGCGCGGCCTGGTTGTTCGCGCGCCACGATCCGGCGCACATCCTGCGCCTCGTCGCCTTCGCGGGCTTTGGAATGCTCTGGCTCGTGCCGGTGCGGCTTGCGGTGATGCTCGCAAGCGCGCAGGGCTGGCGCGCGCTCTTTCCGAAGCCCCGCGCCGCCTCTTTGGGCCTCCTCACGTGGATGGCCTTCGTGCGCAACGCCATCAACACCTTGTTGCCGGTCGCGCATGTGGGCGGAGAGGTCGCCGCCGCACGTTCTTTGATGGACAGCGGGGTCCCCGCACCCATCGCGGTCGCGGGCATCGTAGTCGAGATTACCGTGGCCCTCTTCGCGCAGATGGGCTTAACCCTGCTTGGGATCGGCCTTCTTCTGTCTTACGTGGGGACCGCGCCGCTCATTCAGCGCCTCTGGTGGGGGCTTGCGGTGGCCTTGCCCGCGGGGCTCGTATTCGTGCTCCTGCAGCATCGATCGCGGCCCTTTTCCCGTCTGCTGGGCGCCGTATCCCGCGTGACCGGCGCGCGCCCGGCCAGCGCCGACCAGGCCCGCGCGGTGGACGACATGATCGTCGCCCTCTACGCGCGCCGCGGGGCGCTCGCGCGCTGCACCTTCTGGCAGGTGGTGAGCCTCTTGGGCGGTGCCTTGGAGTTCTGGGTCATATTGCGACTTTTGCACGGGCCGGCCAGTCCGAGGCTTGCCCTCTTGCTCGAATCCCTGACGCAGGCCCTGCAAAGCGCGGCCTTCATGGTCCCCGGGACGCTCGGAGTGCAGGAAGGAGGCCTGATCCTGATCGGGGCCGCAGCCGGCCTTTCCCCGGGCATGGCGCTTGCGATCTCGACTGTGCGACGCGTGCGCCAGGTCGGCATCTCGCTGCCCGTTTTGTGGCTTTGGTTGCGTCGGGAGCGGAAAAGGCGCTCGGTTCCGGTGGAATCATCTCCGCACTGATAAGCCGGATGGGCAGGGCGCCCCGTGGCTGCTAGGATCGGGCCGGCAGGCAGCTAGGGCCTGAAGGTCGCTGGATCAAGGAGGAGACGCGATGACGATGGAGGTGTGGCCCAATCTTTTTATTGTCGGCGCCGTCAAGAGCGGCACGACTTCCCTCTATGCTTACCTGAAGCAGCATCCGGACATTTTTTTCCCTGAGATGAAGGAGCCCCATTTCTTTACCAGGCCCGTGCCATCCGAGGCGCAAAGACATCTCATCACCTTCGTGGGCGACGAGGAAAGTTACCTGCGCCTCTATCGCCGCGCCTGCGGCCGGCGCTTTCGCGGCGACGCGAGTCCCTCCTACCTGTGGTCTGCGGAGGCGGCCGCCGGCATCGCCGCGGCATCGCCCGAGGCGCGCATCATCGTCATCTTGCGGGATCCGATCGAGCGCGCCTACGCGCAATATTTGATGGACTATTCGGAAGGCGCCGTCGATCGGCCGTTTTTCGAGGCCCTGCAGATCGACTGGGGCCGCCCCGACAAGGGCTGGGGGGTCTCTCAGCTCTATGTCGAGCTCGGCCTCTATACGGAGCAGATCAGGCGCTATCGCACCCTGTTCGGGCGCGAGCGGGTGCTCGTCCTGCTGCTTGAAGATCTGAAGAAGGATGCGCACGCGGTGCTGGCGCGCATCGCGCGGTTCCTTGCGATCCCCGAAGGGCCCATGGCCCTGGTCGACACCAGGGAGGCGCATAACCGCTACAAGCAGGCCAAGGGCCAGTGGGCGCGGCGCCTCGCCGGAAATCCGGTGAGCCGTTTTCTGGGCGAACGGGTCATCCCGCGGCGCCTCGGCGAATACATATGGGAACACTGGATGCAGAAGGAGGCCCAAAAGCCGCCGATCGACCCGCGCGCCGTCGCGTTCCTTCAGGACATCTATACTCCGGAGCTCTCGGCGCTCGAGGCGGAACTCGGCTGCCCGCTACCCGAGCTTCGCCGCAGCTGGATGGACGCCAAAGACCTCGTCCCGGCCCGCGCCCCGGGGGTGCCCGGCGACCCCAGGGAGGCGCGCGCGGGGGGCTTTGTGAGATCAGGC
Source organism: Pseudomonadota bacterium (assembly GCA_021816425.1). GTDB lineage: Bacteria > Pseudomonadota > Gammaproteobacteria > Acidiferrobacterales > Acidiferrobacteraceae > Acidiferrobacter. The sequence goes on from JAKAXT010000005.1 coordinate 26,934, forward strand.
CGCTCGCCCGGTCCCGCAAGCTAGAGGCGCGATCCAGAGCGACCGTGATCGCCGCTTTTCAAGCCTCCGGCTCGAACAGCAGCCAATGTCCATCGGGGTCTTGGCTCAAGACGGCATCGCCCGCGCGGCGCGGGCGCGCGGCCCGGGCGAGCCTGCCCTCCAGGGCGTGCAGGTCGGGCGCCTCGAAAACGGTGCGCGTGGCGGCGATGTCGCGCGGATCAAGGGGGGCGGCCCGCCCGCGCGGTGTTTCATAGCCCAGAAGCTCGAGGTGCGGGCCCGGGGCCCCCGTCCGCAGACCCACGACCCGAACTTTGACCCCCGACAGGCCGTCCAGGCGGTCCTGCTCGATGCCCGTGTTGATGTGGTCCGTACCGGCCTCGAGCCCCAGGACTGTCTGATAGAAGGCGAGGGCGCGGCTCATATCGGTCACGCTCATGGCGGTGTGGTCCACGGTGGCAGGGAGGCCCGACGTGGATTCCCTCCCGGCGCGGCCTCCGTCGCCGCTTGCCCGCGCGAGCAGCTCCAGGGGGTGACCATCGGGGTCGCGGAACTTGTAGGCGGTCACGCCCCCGCTTGCCGCGGGCAGCCGCTCGGGTCCGTGGCGACTGATGGGCTGGCCACCGGCGCGCACCACGGCCTGCGCGCGCGCCTCGATGTCGTCGCAGAGGATCGCGAAGTGCTGAAACCAGAGATCGTTGGCGCGGCTTTGCGCCGGGTAGGGTGCGGAGCCCCCGAAAAAACGCGACAGCTCGAGCCGCGCGGCCCCGAGAGACAGGGCGAGCGATTCGAATCGGCCCCCGAGGAGGGCGGCGCGTCCGCTCGAACCCGCCTGGATTGGGCCCTGCGCCTCGAAGCCCAGGGCCCCCTCGTAGAAGGCGGCGCTTCGCGCGATGTCGGCGACGTTCAGGGCCAGGCGCCCAAGGCGCAACGGCGATTTCGGCCATCGGGCGCCCGTCATGGCCCAGGCGCGCCGCGGCGGTTCACGTAGAGACTCATCAGGGTTTGGCCAGCGCACAAGAAGAGTCGGCTGCGGTGGCGTCCGCCGAAGGCCAGATTGGAGATCGGAAGGCCGGTGCGGATCCTGCCGAGCAGCGCGCCCTCGGCATTCACGCAGTGGACGCCGTCGCCGGCGCTCGCCCAGACATGGCCGTCTTCGTCGCAACGCAGTCCATCGGCGCCGCGCGGTGCGATGGCATGGAAGATCTCCATATGGGCAAGCCGTGTCCCGTCGTCGGTGAGCGTGGCCCGGCGGATATGGCGGGCGGGATCGACCGCGAATTGCGGTCCGGTCTCCGCGATGTAGAGCAGGCGCTCGTCCGGCGAGAAGCACAAGCCATTCGGACCCTCGAAGTCGTCGGCGACGATATCGAGTTGCCCGCGCGCGGGATCGAGCCGGTAGACCGCGGGCGGAAGTTCGGCCGTCTGTTTGCCGCCCTCGTAGTCGGTGCTGATCCCGTAAAGGGGATCCGAAAACCAGATCGAGCCGTCGCTTTTCACGACCACATCGTTTGGCGCGTTGAGACGCCGCCCCCGATAATGCGATGCGAGCACGGTGACCCGTCCATCCCACTCGGTGCGGCGGACGCACCGGTCGTGATGCGAGCAGCTTATGAGGCGGCCCTCGCGGTCACGCGCATGACCGTTTTCGAAGCCGCAGGGCGACCGAAAGACGCTTATGCCGCCGTTTGCGGACCACCGCATGACGCGGTCGTTCGGGATATCGCTGAACAGCAGGCAGTCGTGATCGCCGAACCATACCGGGCCTTCGAGCCACCGAAATCCCGTTCCCAAGGTTTCGAGTGCGGCATTGGGCAGCACGAAGGACCGGAACTTCGGGTCGACGATGTCATACAGTTCCATGGCGTTATCGCCGATGACAGGGGCGGTGCGGCGCGCCGGCGGGCAGGCGCACCGTCATGAGGACCGCGGGTTCGGACCCTATCGTACCGGACCTATGCCCCCGGCGCCCGCTGGCGTCCGCCACGCAGTGCTGGTCTTCGCCCAGTGACAGGTCGCCGGGCCCCATCTCCACGCGCGTCCCGTCCATGGACTCCACCCACCAGCGCCCGGCGAGCGGAACGATCCACTGCGGGGCCGGGTTTTCGTGCCACTCCCCGACCCACCCGACCGGCTGCACGGTAAAGACCACGGAGGCGCGCTCTTCGGGCTGCGCATCGTTCCATTGCGCCGCCGCCCCTCCGACCCCTTTCAGGAAGAAGTGGTCCAGAAAACAGCGGCTCTGCCGGCTCACGCCCTGGCCATCAGTCCAGATATGCCAGTAGGCGATCCGTGGCGGCTCCTGGCCGTCCGCCCTCTCGTGCCCGGGCCTTTCATCTTCAGCGGATATCTCCATGAGGTCCTCCGTTCAGGGGGCGCGGTCCATGTTCCGTCTGGCCGCGACCGGGGCGTGCGACGGGGATGCGACACCGTGCGCGGCATGGGCGCCCGGCGCCGTCCCCGTGGTCGCCATGACGACCAGCAAGAGGCCCCCGACAAGCCCGAAATTCTTCAGAAAATCCCAGAAATGCGCCGCGCCCTCCGGGCTCGTGCCGGACCAAAAACCCGGAAAATTCCAGAACGGGTGAAAAAGAATGGCCGTGGCCACACAGAAAACGGCCAATACGAGCGCGGCGATGGCCGGGTGCCAGCCGAAAACGATGCACGCAGGCATCGATAACTCGATTACGATCCCGGCGACCAGCATGGCGCGTGCCCCGCCGAGCGGCGATGAGGCGGCCTGTTTCATGGCGGTGTTCCAGTGAACGATCTTGTCGAGTCCACTGAACGGGAACAGGATCACGAGGCACACACGGGCGAGCAGCGCGAGGCCCGTCATGGCGGACGCCGCCCGTGAGGTGGGGTGTCGTGCGCGGGAGATTTCATGCCCTCAAGCCAGCCTTTCGATGACGCGATCGGCCACGCGCAGGGCGTTGGCAACGATGGTGAGGGTCGGATTCACGGCCCCTATGGACGGGAAGAAGCTCGCGTCGGCCGCATAGAGATTGTCGATCTCGTGCGTCTTGCAGTCGAGATCCAGCACCGAGGTGGCCGGATCTTCTCCGAAGCGAAGCGTGCCCGCCTGGTGCGCGGTCCCTCCTATGGGGACGTCCTTCCCGAGATAGAGTCCGCGCTCCATGAGCGTGGGATGCACATCGAGCGATTCGAGCAGACGTTCCAGCTGCTTGCGCAGACCCCGATGCGCGGCCGTGTTGGTCTCCTTCAGGTCCAGGATGATCCGTTCGCCATCGTAGAACACGCGATTGTCCGGCCGCGGCAGATCCTCGCTCGACAGCCAGAAACTCAAGGTGCGTTCGGCGAGCGTCGCGAAGGGCGCGGACGGCAGCCACTCGAGCCAGTCCGGAAGGACCTCCCCCTGGATCTGCGCGGGATGGGTCTTTGCGAGCAGCTGGATCAGGCCCAGGGGGTGGTCGTGGTCCGGTCCACCGAAGTAGTAGTCAGCGACGCCCAGCGTCTTTTGAAAGATCGTGGGATTGGGATGACGCAAAAGTGCCATGAGGACGGATTGGTTGTGGCGCATGTAGTTGCGTCCGACCTGCCCCGAGCCGTTGGCGAGGCCGCGCGGATGACGGTCGTTGGCCGAGCGCAAGAATAAAAGAGCGCTCGATAGGGCGCCACAGGCGACCACGACGATATCGGCGCTGTAGGCCTCGTCACGGCCATGGCGCTGCACGCGGACTTTTTTGATCGCGCGGCCCGAGGCGTCGGTTTCGAGCCGCGATACATAGGCATCGGTCAGGAGCGTCAGGTGCTCCGGGTAGGCGGCTAGGGCCGGATCGACGCACATGACCTGCGCGTCCGCCTTTCCATTCGTGGGGCATGGGAAGCCGTCGAAGGCCTCGCAGCGAATGCAGGGGCTCGTGGGAGACGCGGTCGTACCCTTCTCGTCTAGCAGGATGCCAAGGGGGAGATGGAAGGGGTGGGCGCCGGCGCGGCGGAGTTTTTCGTCCAGGGCCGCGATCTCCGGCTCGTGCGCAACGGCCGGAAACGGGTAGGGGCCGGTCGCCGGTGGTTCGGTAGGGTCCTCGCCGCGCGCGCCATGCACATGGAACAGGTGCTCCGCCTGGGTGTAGTACGGCTCGAAGGTGGCGTAGGGCAGGGGCCACGACGGTGACAGGCCGTCCGGATACGCGATCTCCGTGAAGTCGCGCTCGCGCAGCCGAAAGAGCGCTGCGCCGTAGACCTTCGAGTTTCCGCCCACGAAATAATGGAGCCCCGGGCGGAACGCGCGCCCGTCGGCGCCGTACCAGGTCTCCTTGGCCTGGTATTTGGCGTCGACGAAGACCGCCCTGGCGTCCCAATTCTCCGGCGAGCGCTTGAGGTAACCGCCGCGCTCGAGCAGCAGTACGCGGATGCCGCGCGCCGCCGCGGCATGGGCCACCGAGGCGCCTCCTGGACCACTCCCAATGACAATGAGGTCGTAATGGTCGTTCGTCGCCATGCCTGGCCGGCCCTCCTGGGTGGAAGGGCCTTACGCTAACACGGTGGACGCCGGCCCGAGATCGGCCTTTCATCGTTGGTGTGGCCGATAGCATCTTCCTTAAGCGTGCGGCCCTGCAGGGGGGATGTTACGCCTTTGGGCGCCGCCATTGAAGCGTTCGGGGCGCCTGGCCGCGTTCTGCGCCCCCCAGACCCCGGGATTTGACGAGGCCTCGCGCAAGGACCCCGGCCGCGTGGCCCCGGTCCCGGCCGTAGCGGCCTTCGTCTTTGATCGCGCCCCGCAACGCGCCCGATTTCGCGGTTCACGCCCGCGGTTCGGCCCGGCCCGCGCGCGTGCAACGCCCCTGTCCCTGCGCGATCCGGCACGAAGCGCCGCACGGCGGCGCGCCGCGAAGGCGCGCCGACACGAGCTTTGGCGCGCATGACGATCGACATCGCGGGGATATCCGACCGGGGACCGTCGCGCGACCCCTCGGCCGGCCGCGCGCAGGCGACGACATGAAACACGCGATCTTGATAAGGCCCCGATAACCATCGAAATAACCAGCCATCGCCCGTCGGACATGCGGGCCCATGCCGGACCGGGAGTCGGGCGCCCGAGGCGCGGGTCGAGGCTCACGGCGGCGGCAACGGGTCTTCGTGCGTGGCGCCCGCCGCCCCATCGCGGGCGCCCCTGAGCGTGGCCGTGGCGGGCCGAGCCTCCGTGACGACCGTGCCGTCGTCCCGCGGTGCATGGCGGCGCAGCGTAGGGAGTCATCGGATCCGCGGACATCATGCGAAGGGCCGATCAGGCCCCGTCTCGGCCGCTATACAATGGGCGCGCTTTCGACGGGGAACGACTATGGCATTGCGAAAGGGACGCGCGCTTGGGCGCCTCGGGGCCGCGCTGCTTTTGTTTCTGACCGGCTGCGCCCAAAAGGCATACTGGCTCGTGCACCCCAAGGGCGCGATCGCGCGGACGGAGTGGCACACGACCGTGCTCGACGTCGCGGTCATGGGGGGCGTGGTGCTCGTGGCGGGCGGCCTCGTGGCGGTCTTCTTATGGCGCTACAGGGTCGGCAACAGGTCGCGGACCTATGACCCGACGTTCACCGCATCGCTCGTCATAGAGATCCTGGTGTGGGGCGTGCCGCTTCTGGTGGTGGGGTACCTCTCGTATTTTTCGGTGAAAAGCGTGCTTGCGACGAATCCCTACGATCCTCTGGCGATGCGCGGCGCGCTTGCGCGCCAGGGCCGGAACGGCGAGGCCTTCGCAAGGCGCGCCGACCCGGCGATGACGAGCGCGCTTGCGCCCGCGATGCGCGCGCCACGCCCCCTGCGCGTGGAGGTCATAACGACCGACTGGCAGTGGGTGTTCATATACCCGAAGGAGGGGATAGCGACGGTAGACGAGCTTGTCGTTCCCGTCCGGACTCCGGTGAAGTTCGATCTGACGTCGGCCACCGTGGTGAACGACTTCTTCATTCCCGAGCTCGTGGGGGAGATAGACGTCATGCCCGGGATGCGCACGAAGCAGGCGATGATCGCCGGCCGCACGGGGGTCTACCACGGCTATTCGGACGACTATAGCGGCGGGGGCTTCTCCTGGATGGGCTTTAGTACGCGCGTGGTTGATCACGCGCGATTCGAGAAGTGGGTGCGCCGCGTGCGGGCCGCGCGGGATCAGCTGAGCTTCGCGCGGTTTTCGCGAATCGCAAGGCCGACCATCAATCTGGCGCAAAGGGTGAGCCATTTCTCCGAGGTCCAGAAGGGCCTCTTCGATCACGTGATAGGACGCGTCATGGCGGGCCGGGTGTACAGGACGCCGCTTGCCATGACCGAGAACATGACCAAGCCCATGAATGTGCGAATGATCAAATGAGCGAAAGGAGCGGCGGATGCTAGTGGACTACCCGGGTCCGTGGACTTTTCTCCTCGGGAGGCTCGATGCCCGCGAAATTCCCCTGCAGAACCCGATTCTGCTGTGGACCTTCGTGCTTGTGAGCGTGGGGGCGGTGGCGGTCATCGGCGCCGTCACCTATTACGGCTCGTGGGGTTATCTCTGGCGCGAGTGGCTTACGTCTCTCGATCACAAGAGGATCGGCGTGATGTACTGCCTGCTCGGCGTCGCGATGATGTTCCGGGGCTTTATAGACGGCGTCATGATGCGCACCCAGCAGCTCATGGCCGTGGGGCCGAAGTCGCCGGGCTACATGGGGGCCCTTCACGGCTATCTCCCGCCCTATCATTTCGGGCAGATCTACAGCGCGCACGGCACGATCATGATCCTGTTTGCGATCACGCCCATCCTGGTCGGGATCATGAACATCATCGTTCCCTTGCAGATCGGCGCCCGCGATATGGCCTATCCCTATCTGAACGCCATGTCCTTCTGGCTTACGGCCGCGGCGACCGGGCTTGTGATGATCTCGCTTTTCGTGGGGGACTTCTCCCATGCCGGGTGGGTGGGCTTGAGTCCGCTGACGGAGCTTGCCTACAGCCCCGGCGTCGGGGTGGATTACTGGAGCTGGGCCGTGCAGATCGGCGGCGTCGGAACGACGCTCGCCTCGATCAACATCATAGCGACCATCATCAAGATGCGCGCCCCCGGCATGTCGTGGACGAGGATGCCGATATTCTGCTGGACCGCGCTCAGCGCGAGCGTCGTGGGCCTGAGCTCATTCCCGGTGCTCACGGCGGCCGTAGCGCTTCTGAGTCTCGACCGTTACGCCGGTACGCATTTCTTCACCCCCGGCCTCGGGGGCAACCTGATGCTGTATACGGATCTTTTCTGGATATGGGGCCACCCGGAAGTCTACTACGTCGTCCTGCCGGCGTTCGGCATCCTGTCCGAGATCATACCCACGTTTTCGGAGAAGCCGCTTTTTGGCTATGTCACCATGGCGGCGGCGAGCATCGCCATAGGCGGCGTTTCGTGGTCGGTGTGGTTGCATCATTTTTTTACGATGGGCGCGGGCCCCGGTGTGAACGCGTTTTTTAGCATCGCAAGCATGCTGGTCGGGATCCCGACGGGGGTCAAGGTCTTCAATTGGGCCTTCACGCTCTATCGTGGACGCGTACGATTCGACGTCCCCATGCTGTGGGCGCTCGGTGCGCTCGTCCTGCTTTTGACCGGCGGCCTCACGGGCATGATGCTTGCCATGCCGGCGATCAACTACACGGTGCATAACAGTGTCTTCGTGGTGGCGCACTTTCACAACATGCTGAACGTGGTGGGGTTCGCGTGCTTCGGGGCGATCAACTACTGGTTTCCCAAGGTGTTCGGGTTCAGGCTGGACGAGCGCACGGGGAAGCTCGCGTTCTGGTTTTTCAGCGCGGGCACCGTCGTGCTGTTCGGATCCATGTATGCCCTCGGGTTCATGGGCATGCCGCGGCGCATGGACTATATCCCGTTCACGTCCTGGCGCCCCCTGCTGATGGGCGAGGAGGCGGGCATCCTGCTGTTTCTGGTCGCGAGCTATTATTTCGTGAAGCAGCTCTTCGTAAGCATCCGCGATCGGGCCAAGAACCGGGTGACGGCGTCGGATGCCTGGGGGACGTCACGCAGCCTCGAGTGGCTCACCCACTCGCCTGTGCCGTTTTACAATTTCGCCGTGCAGCCGCATATAAACAGCCGCGATGAGTGGGCGTGGCGGCGCGAGCATGGCCTGGGTCACGTGCGGCCGGATCGTTACGAGGACATCCACCTGCCGGACAACACGCCCCTGCCGGTCATGCTCGGGGCGTGCGCCTTCGCGCTCGGCTTCGGGCTCGTGTGGCGCATGTACTGGCTCGCGGCCTCGGGCCTGGTCGGGATCGTCGTTCTCGTGATCGCGCGGTCCTTCCAGGATGGCCCGGGGCACACGGTGCCGGGCGCCCGGATCCGCCAGATGGAGGCGTCCTACGCGGCGGCCCCGGGCGAGGTCGGGGCGGCAAGGGATCCGGTGGGCGGGGTGGCGGCGTGGCAGACCGCTTCGGCGCCACGCCCGCGCGCGGGGGATGGCAGGCCTGCGCGGCCGTAGACGCGCCATATGCAGAACGTGGGGAAGGAGGGAAGGTGAGCCAGGACGCACACGTTGATTCGGCGACCGCGGTGCTGTGGGACCGGGGCGGAACCAAGCACGACATGATCGCCACCAGGACGTTCGGGTTCTGGTTATACCTTTTGAGCGACGCCATGATCGTGTCGAGCCTTTTTGCGAGCTACCTCGTTTTGGGCCACAGGGTCAACGCGGCGGCGGGCCCCTCGGCCGGGGACGTAGTGCATCCAATAGCGGCGTTCTGGGGCACCGTGCTTCTTTTTTCGGCGATACTCGCCTACGGCGGGGCCATGGTGGGGCTTAAGCGCGGAGACCGGCGCGCCGTCCTCGCCGGGCTGGGCGGCGCCTTCGTATTGGGGGCCGGCTTCTTGTTCGTCGAGGGGCGCGACTTCGCGGAGCTTGCCCTGCACGGCATGGTCCCGGAACGCAGCGGCTACCTGTCGGCCTTTTATACGCTCGTGCTCTATCACGGCGCGCATCTCGTGTTCGGACTTTTGTGGATTGCCGTCATGATGGCGCAGGTGGCCCGCCAGGGCTTTACGGCGAACGTCATCTATCGTCTCTTGAACCTGAAGCTGTTCTGGTTCTTCCAGGGGTTCGTCTGGATCTATGTCTTCAGTTTCGTGTATCTGACGGGGGCCCTCCATGTCCATTGAGACGCGTGATCCTCTGCAGCACCCGGAGGTCCAGCTCGCGCGAGGACGCCACTATGTGGGCGCCTATGTCGTCTCCCTGCTCCTGACGGGCGGCCCCCTGTGGCTGGTCGTCCGTCATCTGGGGACGCCACGGCGTCTCATGATCGTCGTGATCGCCTCCGCGGCAGCGCTCACGCTCGTTCAGGGTTATTTCTGGCTGCGTCTCGATTTTTCGAGAACGCAGCGCTGGATGACCGCCGCCCTGGTGCTTTTCATCCCGCTCGTTGTGATGACGATCGGCTTGACCGCATGGATGTTCGCGACGCTTTATGCGCGCACGATGATCCCGACCCTGATGCACGCGCCCGCCTTCGGCCACTAGCGGCGGGACCCGGCCTTGGGCGGGCGCCAGGCCGGTTCAGGCGTCGCCTGCACGACAATCGGCAAGCGGGCGACGGCCGGCCAGGACCTTTGCTCGTCCGGTGCGGCCGGCGGCGCGCCTCGCGGAGGGGTACCGCGCGTGGGTGGAGCCCTGCGGGAGTCGGGCGGCGTCCGGCACGGCCGATGCGCGGGGCACGACCGCTGCCGTCATCGGACGCGGCGCCGTGTTGGCATTCCGTGGGGGGGCGGGCACGACCCGGGGCTTCACCTGACGTTATGCCGTTCCCCGCAAAGACCGTATGGCGCGCGTGGACGCGCGCCGGGCGAAGGCCGGGCGCGCTTGGGCGCCGGACTTGCGACTGGCCATGCGATTAGAAGGTAGGGACGCGCGGCCGCCGTTTAGCAGGCGCGTCTTCGGCCGCGGCCCTGCGGCGATGCCGGCGCGGCCGCCATTGCCTGTACCGCGCTTCGTGGCGTCTGGCCGATGACGGGGGCCGGCCCGATATCCGGATAGCGCATATGGGACGAACGCCTTGCGCCGGGCGCTCCGAACTGTGTCATGGATGAGGGGTTGCGGTCTGTGGATCTGGGGTGCATGCGAATCCTCTGGGTCATGCCGAAAATGTGCGCCTAGCATAGCGATCCATGCGTTCATGTGTAGCGGCCGAAAGGCGGATAGAGGGGCGTCGCGAATCGATCGAGCGGATATTCGGAGAAGAAACATGGACGGCGCCCATGGAAACGTCAAAACGAGACGCGCGTACGCATGGGCTCTACAAAATCGAGGATTCGTGGCGTCGCGACTGCGGAGGTGTACCGGGAACTCGCTTGAGCCGGGTGAAGGCGCCCGGGATCGCGTCATGCGGGCCGATCCGACGATTGCCGAAGGCCGCGTCGGCCGCCACTTCAGGACGCGCTGTCTCTCGGCGGCCCGCCTGGGCTCTGTTCGCGGGAACGGGCGACGCGGGCGGCGAGGCGTCGTATCCAGAAGGTCGGGAAGGTCGCGACGACCGTGATGATGATAAGCGCGATCAGGAAGGCAAGCAGCATGACAGAGGCAACCCTGCGTGATTGAGGCCGATGTCGGATGAATGAGGCGCCATTGTCATACAGGAACGGGCCTCGCGCCAGTCGGCGCGCTCCGTCGTGCGGCGGTCCCCGATGCGCGCCCTTGTGATGGCGGGAGTGTGCGGGAAGGGCCAGGGTATGGAGGTGGTGCGGCGGACCCCGCGGTTCGTTCCGAAGCCCCGCGAGCGGGGTCGCCGGACCGAAGAGCAAGAAGGAAGGTGGCGCGTAGGCGGCGGGTCTCATCGTAAACGCCCGAGGCGCCGTGGCGGCGATGGCTGATTTCGCGTCTTGACGTGGGCGCGCGGGACGGCGGGCCCTGGGGCGCCGGCAGGGGCGTGGCGGGCCCGCGGCCCGGCCCTTGCGGATGCCTCATAACCCGCGCCGTCATCGGACCGGACCCTGCGGCCTGGGCCCGCGCCTTCTGCCCCAAGGCCGGGCGTGGCGTGCCCCGGGGTCAGACCATGTTTGGATCCTCGGTGAGGCCCGCGGCCCGCAGGGCTTGGAGCTGCAGCACCTTCTGGACGGCGGGATGGGCGGCAAGCCCTTGTTTGCGGCGATCGCTGAAGTAGAACATGCTGATCAGGTTGCCGTAATCCTGGCCTTCGCGCGTGAGGCGCAGGATACCGTCTTCGCTCCGAAGGTAGCCCATGGCGATCAGATCCGCCGTGAGCGCCGAGAAGCGCGCGTCAAGCGCGCGGCCGTAGCGTTTCGCGAAGTCCGTCAGATGCAGATTCGAAAACCGGAGGCGGCATACCGCTTCGCGGTAGAACTCCTCGCCTTCGTCCAGCCACACGGCGCGCTCGACGGCGCTCGTTTCATCCTCTAGGGCGTCGACGTATTGATCGATGGACCCGTAGTTCTGGTAGGCGACCCCCGGCGCGTACGATTGGGCGCTCGCGCCAAGCGCGATCAATGGGAGGTTCTCCCAGCGGCGGTTCTGGTGTCGATAGTTGTCCGGATCGCGCGCGAATATGTTGCGGTTGATCATGGCATAACCCGAGGCCTGCAGCTTCTCGACGGCCTCTCGGTACATCCGTATCTGGACGCCCGTCGGCGCGAGGGCCAGCTCGTCGCGCTTGCGAAAGAATTGCGTGCTTTCGTGAAGATCCAGGGAGTAGACGGTGCATCCGTCGATCCCCATCTCGAGCAAGCGATCGATTCCCGCATGCCAGTTGGCAAGCGTCTGGTCTGGCAGACCGTACATGAGGTCGATATTGATCGCGGCCACCCCCTGTTCATGGGCCTGGCGCACGACGCGCTCGACATCCTTGCGCTCAAACGATCGGTTGAGTCGTTTCAGTATGTGATCGTCGAAGCTCTGGATCCCCATGCTGAGCCTCGTCAGGCCAACGCGGCGCAAAGTCGAAAGCTTTGCGGCGTCGAGCATGGTCGGGGTCGATTCCACGGTGAATTCGCCGCATTCGGCAAGATTGAAATGCTTATGCAGGGATTCCATGAGCCGCTCGATTTGCGCGACCGTGAGGTAGGTCGGCGTCCCGCCACCCCAATAGAGGCTCTCGATGACGCGGTCGCGCACGTACGGGGCGATTTGCGCCATCTCCCGATCGAGGGCGTCGAGATATTCGTCGACCGCACTTTCCTCACGGTTGGCGGCCACCGTGAAGTAGCAGAAGGAGCAGCGTGCGCGGCAGAACGGGATGTGAACGTAAAGCGCCGCGCGCGCACCATGGGCATTGCGGCCCGCCCAGAGGGTTTCGTAGGACTGGCTGCGCGCATTGCGCTCCGCGAATGCGATGGGCGGATACTGGAAGTCGAAGCAGGGGAATGCCTCGGGGGTGCGGGCAAGTGAGGCGCGCAGCCGCTCCGGCAGGGTTGCGCGCTCCCGGGCAAGCGGCGCCATTTCCAGTACCGGCGCATCTTCCTTTGCAGCGGTGACCTTGTTCAGATACTGGTGCGACAGGTTGGGATGCCAGAGTGTATCGTCGCCCGAATTATTCATGTAAAACCTCCTTGTAATGGACGCCCGTTCCGGCCGCTTGTCGTGTCCCAGGCCTGCGGCGCCGGCGGGCGTGGTCCAGGAGGATCGAGTGTGTCTCAGTGGGCCGCGACGACGGCGGCCTCCCTCCGCGGCTTGCCGAAAAGGTAGCCCTGGCCCCACTGAACCCCCATATCCCTCAATATCGTGCGGGATAGCTCGTCCTCGACATATTCCGCGACGGTTACGAGCCCGAGGTCATGGGCAAGCCTCTGCATGCTCTGTACGACCGTCCGTGCCTTGTGGTCGTTTACGATCTTGCGTACGAGCTCGCCGTCGAGTTTCACGAAGTCCACGGGAAGGTCGACCAGGTAGCGGAACGAGGAGTAGCCGCTGCCGAAGTCGTCGATCGCGACGCGCAGCCCAAAGTCCAGCAAAGGCTGAAGAACCGCGAGTGCCGTGGCGGTATCCTGAAGAAACTCTCGCTCCGTGATCTCGATGACCATGGGCTTCAGTGCCGTCACGTCATGGCCGCACGCTTGGCATTGTCTCTGGATCAGGATGAAGATCTCTTCGACCAGGTCGGGGTGGCGGAGGAAGGCCGCCGACATGTTCACGAAATGGAGGCGCGAGGCGCCCGCCATAACCTGCGCCGCGCAGTGCCCGAGCGTTTCGCGCATGATGGCGGCGTCGATCTCATGGACGAGATCGAAGCGCGTGACGACCTCTATGAACCGGCTTGCCGGATAATCGACCTTGCCATCCCGGGACACGAGCCGCGCCAGGGCTTCTTCGGCGACGACATCGCCCGTGGAGAGATCCACTATGGGCTGGTAGGCCGCCCGGATGCGGCCGCCCGCGAGCGCCGCGCGAATTTGCGCCATGAGGTGCAGGTCGCCGTCGGTCGGCGCCGGAAGATGGATACGGCGGCGTTTCAGTCCGTCGTTTGCGGCCTGACCGAGCCGCGTATTCGCTACCGAAATCGTGGCGGCCACGGCGGGATAGTCGGGGAAGCTCGCCACCCCCGCGCTGATGCCCACGGAGCCTGCGAGCAGCGTTAGAAACGGTTCCTGGTGAATGACGTTCTGTACGTGTTCGGCCATCAACGCCGCCTCGGGCTCGGGTACGCCGGGCAGCAAGGCGATGAACTCCTCGCCGCTCCAGCGGCTTAGGATGCCGTGTTGGGGCAGGAGCTGCCCGATGCGTGCGCCGAGGACCTTCAGCAATGTATCCCCGGTCTCGTAGCCGTGTTCATTATTGATGTCTTTCAGGTGATCGACGTCGAAAAGCACGATGCTATAACACCCGCCGATTTCCTTGGCGTGCGTGTGTTCACGTTCGGCGATTTCGAGGAAGCCGTGCCGATTATGGAGCATCGTCAGAGGATCGCGATGGCTGGTATCGCGCAACTGGCTGTCGGCCCGGCTGTAGTCCATGTGCGCTTCGGCGAGGCGCGTGAAGGCCGAAAGAGTCGTCATGCCGCCTTCCGCGAGGAATCGAGTTTGGCCGAGACCGAGCGCAAGGACGCCGCATATGCTTCCCGCGCGCCCGGTAAGATCTATGACTACGACATGGGAGACGAGCGCGCTTAGCGCGTCCGTGCGCCAGTAAACCAGCTCGGGGGCGTCGAGACCAAATAAGCGCGGGGTCCGAGATGAGGCGCGGAGGCCGGCGGGAAATCGCAGGCCCGCGACATCCAGCGCGTGTCCGGCGCGCGCGGCGGACCCCGCGACGTAAGCGGGGCGGTCATGCGTATCCCGCGCGTACCAGGAGACAAAGCGCGCGTCGGGGACGTGGCAAGCGAGGGCATCGCAGCAGCGCAACGGGATCATTTCCGCGCTGGCTTTTGCGAACCCGTAGGCCTCTTCCAGAAGCCGCTCCAGGACCGTTTCGCGCATAACCCCCTGTGCTTCGACAGCGTCACGCAGGCCGCGTTTTAAAGACATATCGTCCAAAAGCCCACCAACCAAGGCCACGATCCATCATACGACCTCCGCAGTATATATTACCAAGCCGTTTGGTACAGTGGTCCCATGAAAAAATCACTCGTATTGGATAAAGGACCGCGAATGGGTATCGGGCACGCTGCGATAAGAAGGTAGATAAATGTAGACGCCGAGAAACGACGCGCCAATTGGGGCGACGATAGGTAGAAATGCGCGGCTGGACGGACTGATGGGCGCTCGCGCGGAACGTGCGCGGCAAACGGGCGGCGACCGCGTAGTCCGGCGAAAGCGGAAATTCCGCCGGCATGGCGGCGGGCGAAGGGGGTGGCGCGCGTCGGCGGGCTGCGCGGCCCGACGGGTTCCAGGGGATGGGCGGCCGCCCCGAAGGCGGCCGTAGGCAGGTCAGGCGCGTTCCTTGGCCATGCTCGCTTCGGCGATTCCCAAACCCGGGTTCGCGAAAGAGGCGTCCCGGACGGGCCACCGCAGACCGTGTGGCGAAAGTATGGCGAGAGGCAGTGAGGTCGCGCCCGGGCCAAGCAGGCCTGTCGTTCCCCGGGAATGATACCTTTGTTGCGCGCGCCCGTCCCTCTCATGAAGGGCGCGGCGCATCAGGGGCCGGCGCTATTGTGGTGCCGGTGACGATGGTGGATGTCCGGGAAATGGGGATGGCTGTGCAGCAGTGGCGCATGGGTGTGGCTATGCGTGTGCGGTTCCGCGCCATCCCACGGAAAGTCATGCGCATGTTGGTGATGGAGATCGTGCGTATGCCGATGCGTGTGGGTCTGGGGCTCATGTTCATGGGAATGCGCGTGGGATTCGGTCAGGTGCAGATAGACGCCCAGGACCATGAGTCCCGCCGCCGGCCAGAAGAGAGGCGCCAAGCGCTCGTGGAGGAGCAGGAGGGAGACTCCGGCGCCGAGGAAGGGCGCCGTGGAGAAGTACGCGCCCGTGCGGGCGCTGCCCAGGTGGCGCAGCGCAATCATGAACAACACGAGGCTAAGTCCGTAGCCCACCGCGCCCACGCTCCCGGCGGCGGCGGCGATGGACGGGTGAGGGAAGGGCGCTCCGAGGGACAGGGCCACCGCGGTGTTGGTGAAGCCCGCGACGAGCCCTTTGAGGCCCGCAATCTGGACCGGGTCCCGCGCCGACAGGTGGCGGGTCAGATTGTTGTCGATAGCCCAGGCGAGGCAGGCGCCCGCAATCAAAAGCGAGCCCGAGCCGAAGGCGATCGCCCCGCCCTTCCAGGCGACCGCCACGCCGCCCGCGACGATGAGGGCCATGCCCGCGGCAATGCGGCGGTCGACGTTTTCGCGGAAGACGAGCCACGCAAGGAGCGCCGTGAGCACCCCTTCGAGATTCAGCAGCAGCGAGGCGCTGGCGGCGGCCGTGCGCGCCAGGCCTTCCATCAAGAGCACGGGCCCCAGCACCCCGCCCGCGGTAATGGCCCCTACGAGACTGCCGATATCGGCGCGGGTGAAGGGCCCGTGGGCGGCGGCCTCCTCGGTGCGGCGCATGCGGCGCCAGCCATACCAGGCAAGCAGGCAAGCCCCGGCGCCGAGATAAAGGAGCCCGGCCAAAAGCACGGGGGCCACATCGCCAACCAAGAGTTTGGCAAGAGGTGTGCTGATACCGAACAGGGCGGCGGCGGCAAGTGCGCTCGCAATGCCCGGACGGGTGATGCGCGTCGTCATGGTCGGGTGGATTATAGCGCGCCTGCGCGATCGCGTGGCGTGCGGGTACCGAAGGCGTCGGGGGGTCCGAACGGGCGCCTTTGCGAAGCCGAATGGAGGTGGGTAGATGGGGAAATTCAGGGAAACCCGCCGGAAGCCGCCTTTTGTTTGCGTCCCGCGGGCCGATCCCGGTCAACGAGGGCCGGATGCGCGTGATGCGGGCTTAAGCGACCCCGCGACGTGCAAGATCATCGACCGCTATGAAGCGGGGGGCACGGCCGCGCGGGCGTCGCGCGTTCGAAGACGGCGTACGGGCGGCGAGCGCGTCCTGAGGCGGGCGCAGGGGACGGCGATCCGGCGTACGACTTGCGACCGGCAACCGGAGCCGCTCAAGATGGAGGATGCGCCGTGGAGTCGCGCGGCGGTGAGGCAACTCATCGAACGCGCGTAGGGGATCACGCGGCATCTGCGCTCGGCGGGCAAGTCCCTGGCGCGCCGGGGCTTCACGCCCCAAAAGCCGATCAAGTGCGCCTATGAGCAATCGCCGGAAGCGGATCGCGCGCGGCCGCAGGAGACTTACCCGGCCATTGCCGAGCGCGCCACAACCGAGGATGCCGGGATGCGCCGGGGCGACGGGCGGCCCCGGTCAATACGGACGCGCGCGGGCGCAGCTTCGCGCCCCGGGGGCAGACGCCCGCGACCAGGGCCGCGGGGCTACGCGCCGGAGGATTTCGATGCGGGCCAGCGCGGCCAATCAGGGCAAGGCGCGTCGGGTGATCGTCGACGGGCCGTTCACCCACCAGAGTCCGATCGAGTTTTTTCGAGACCCGCGTCGCCGACGCGGGACGCCATGGGTTTCTGATCCGCGGTAACCCCGGCGTCCATCACCGCAAGCCGGTCAAGGCGTGGTCTGCCGCGCACTCCGCCCCGGATGGAAGTGTTCCGTCTGCCCATATACCGCCCCGGACTCGATCCGTAAGAGCGTCTCGATGCCGGCCTTGAACGCGTCATACGCCGCAAGGGTCCCCCTCGCAGCAAGGCCACGCTTCGCGCCGCGACCGAGGGACATACAGCCCTTATAGGCGGTGGACCCGAGCGCGTCAAAGCCTGCTTCCGCGATCCGCGCGTCGCATATGCCGCCTAACGCGCCTTTTACGTCATCCGAATACTCAAGCCGTTATGGGATGAGTGCGCCAGTCGAAATGGATAAAACGCGTGCGCCGGCTCGCCTTGGCCGCCGACGCCTGCGAGACCCACGGGAATCCCGCCCTGTCGGGAGAAGTGTCTTTCGACTATGGGGAATCGTACCCTGGCAGGACCTTTGCGCGGCGATCATGTCCTCTTATCCCCGGGGCGCGAACGGCCGGCCCCCGGCGGGGCCTGAGCGCATGCTCCGCATTTATCGCCCCGGCTCTTTCTCGCCAGCGTCCATCCGGTCGAGGGCCGCCTTGCGAGAGGAGGATCCGCTGTTGACGCCGCGGATCGGTGCGGCGGTGGGCCCGCGGGCGGTCTCGTATCGAAGAGGAAGTCGCGTGGCGCCATGCGCTGCAAAAGCGGGCCGTAGTGTCGCGCGAAAGAGCCTCATCGGCATCCAGTAGAGGATGCCCGGGTGCGGCCGGCATCCCCGAAATGGGCGCATCGACCTTGGTCGGTTGTGTCCGTATGGTGTCTGTCGCAGTGTTTTTCGCAGGAATGGACGCCGGCGCGGTCCCAAAGTCCTACTGCGCGTCCGCAATGGAGAACCTACGGGATCCGGCGGTTCGAGGAGGGCGAGTGTCCGCACGCGTACCGATGGCAGATGTGAGGAGTCTCGCATTGAGTCCGGCCGAGGCCGCCAGGCGCCGCCGGGAGGAAGGGGCCAATGTCTTGCCGGGCGCCCGGCCCAAGCCGTTTCTTGCGCTGGTCCTCGGCATCGTCGCCGAGCCGATGTTTCAGATGCTGCTCGTGGCGGGCGGCATCTATCTGGCGCTCGGCAGCCGCGCCGAGGCGTTCTTTTTGCTCGGTTTCGTGTTCGTCGTCATAGGGATCACTTTGGTGCAGGAGCGCAAGACCGAGCGGGCGCTCGAAGCCCTGCGGGACCTGGCGGCGCCCCGTGTGTGTGTGATCCGTGACAGCGAAGAGTCTTACGTCGCGGCGCACGACGTGGTCCGCGGCGACGTGATACGGCTCCACGAAGGGGATCGGGTGCCCGCGGATTCGGTACTTTGCGAAGGCCACCTCTCGGTCGACGAATCGATTTTGACCGGCGAGTCGGTGCCGCTCGAAAAGTGGCCCGTGCCCCCTGACGCCGCACTGGGCCTGCCCGGGACCCATGGAGTGGGTTCGCTGTTTGCCGGCACCATCGTCACCAAGGGCCGGGGTACCGCCATCATCCGCACCATTGGCGGTGCGACGGCCATCGGCCGCATCGGCCAGTCGCTCGTGCAGACGCAGAACGCCTCATCCGGACTGCAGCGGGCCTCGCGCCGGTTAATACGCAATCTCACCGTGGCAGGTCTGACGCTGGCCCTCGCGCAGCTGCTATTGAGCTGGCTGTGGAACGGCCAGATGTTTCTCGACAGTCTCCTGTCCGGCATTGCGCTGGCGATGGCTATCCTGCCGGAGGAAATCCCCGTCATCCTCACGGTCTTTCTGGCGCTTGGGGCATGGCGGCTGTCGCGCGAGAAGGTCCTCACCCGCCGGGTGGCGGCCGTGGAGACCTTGGGGGCCATTGGCGTTCTTGCCGTCGACAAGACCGGCACGCTTACACAAAACCGCATGGAAGTGGCGGAGCTCGCCTTGGAAGGGGGCCGGCTCGACGCCCGGGCGGGCGCCCCCTTGTCCAGCGGCTTTGCCGCGCTCATTGACGCCGTGCTGCTCGCCACGCCCCCTGATCCCTTCGATCCCATGGAGCGCGCCATCTGCCAGTTTGCGGCGGCCACAGGCCGCACGCGTCCGCCGGATCTTGTCTTCGAAAGCGCCTACGATCTCGCCCCTCATATGCTGGCGATGACGCGGGTCTATGCGCAAGGGACGCCCACGCGGGTACTTGCGACCAAGGGCGCCCCGGAGACTGTATTGGGGTTGTGCGATCTGCCGGCTGCCGACCTGCAGTCGATCAAGGATCAGGTGACCGCCATGGCGGCGCGAGGCCTGCGGGTCCTCGGGGTCGCCAAGGCGGCAATGCGCGGCGCGCTACCAAAGGCTCAGGGCGATCTCCGTCTCACTTTCGCGGGTCTCGTCGGCTTCATCGATCCGCCGCGTGCGGACGTGCCGGCGGCGCTCGCAGAATGCCGGCGCGCCGGTGTGCGTGTCATCATGCTGACCGGAGACCATTCGGTGACGGCGGCCGCCATCGCCGTGCGCGTTGGATTGAGCGAACGGCCGGGTGTCATCACCGGACCGGAGATCGGCGCCTTGTCGGATGACGACCTGCGCGAACGGATGCATCATGTGGATGTCTGTGCGCGTCTGCAGCCCGAGCAGAAGCTGCGGCTCGTGCGCAGTCTGCAGCAAGGCGGCATGGTGGTGGCCATGACCGGGGACGGCGTCAACGATGCGCCGGCCCTGAAGGCCGCCGATGTCGGCATCGCTATGGGCGGCCGTGGCACCGATGTGGCGCGCGAGGCCGCGGCGCTCGTGCTCCTGGATGACAGTTTTGCGAGCATCGTCTCGGCGATCCATCAGGGCCGGCGCATCTATGACAACATCGCCAAGGCGACCCGCTTCGTGTTTGCCGTGCATGTGCCCATCGTGGTTCTGGTGATTTATCCGGTACTCGTGCACGGCGCGACGCTCTTGATGCCGGTGCATATCGTTTTGCTCGAACTGCTGATCGATCCGACGTGTTCGGTTGTGTTCGAGGCGGAGGCTGCGGGTGCGGACATCATGGCGCGCCCGCCGCGGCCCGTTTCGGCTACGCCATTTTCCCGGTCGCGCATCGCCTTCGCGGTGGCGCAGGGCGCCGGTATCGCCGCATGGCTTCTGATCGGCAACCATCTGCTGGCTATGCATGGCGTTACGGGGGCGCAGCGCCGTTTGTCGCTGTTCGTTGGGCTCGTGCTCGGGTTATTGCTCCTGATCGCGGCCAACCGCGACTTGTCGCGCCCCTTTTACCGCCGCGCGGCGGTCCGCAACGGGTCGGTCGCCATGGTGTCCGCGGCGGCATTCATGATGCTCGTTTTGATGATCACCGTGCCGACCGTGCGCTCACTGATGGCGTTTTCCTGGTCGGGTTGGGCCCAGCTTGGGTACGCTGGACTCTTGGTGGCGGGCATCGGCGTGTGGCTGGAGGCGGCACGGCGTATGGCCCGCGGCGCCCTCTCTTTTCGGGGTGCGCGCCGGTGAGCAGGCACGACGCGATTGTGCCAGGAGGGCGCCGGCGATGATCGCATGCGCAATGCAGATTGGGGAGGGGGGTGCCAGGCGGACGGAAAAGGGGGGCGGCTCATGACCAAAGGCCTACAGGCGCCCCTGCGGGTCGCTTTCGTCGGCGGCCCGAGAACCGATCAGGCCCTATTGGTTTTCGACCAGGATTCCCGCACACCTGTGACGCGGGCCCATCGTGCCTCTTTTGAATTTCCTGCGGATGCGGCCCGCGGTCAAGGGCGGGCGGTAGCCCGGCGGAGCGCACCCGTCGCCACGTGATCAGATACGCTCGCTCCCGGTTGGGTGCGGCACGATGCCGCATTCGACCTGGAGACGGGAACGCGATCATGCGCGACAAGCTGTTCGAAGCCGTCCTGGGTATGGAGGCGCCCTGGTGCGTTCAGGGCGTGGATTTCTATATCGCCGAGAAGACGCGGACTTTCGCGATCGATGTCGTCGCGGGTAGGCGCTTCGCGCATCCGGATGCCCCCCGGCCCGCATCCTGTCCATGACACCCAGATCGAGCTGGCTGCGGCATCTCAACTTCCCCCGGCACGAATGCTTCCCGGACCCCGGGACGCCTCGGGTGAAGCGGCCCGACGGGCGCGTGGGGCGAAAATCGGGGCGAAGTGGTTCGGCACGCTCTCCGGCTCCGCCCTTCTGTCCGAGGCCTCGATCCTGGCCATGGCCCAACCGATGACGGTTGCCGGAGTTGCCGAGCTGGTGAACGCGTCGCGGCATCATGTGCGTGCCATGGACTCGCGTGATGTCGATCTCGCCCTGGCCGAGGCCGATTTGTCCGCCGTCACCGCGCCGGCGATCGATGAAACCTCCTCTCGGTGCGGCCATGACTCCCCGACTTTCGCTGCGGATACCACCGGGCGCAAGGTCGTGTTCGTGACCGAAGGCGAAGAGGCCGAGACCATCGCGGGCGCCTGCGCGAGATCCTCGACCGCAAGCAGATCGACGTCGTCTCTTCCCGGCTCAAGCAGCGGTGCGCCAACGTCCTGCGCCCCAAAGTCGAGCCGACGACGGCGGTCGCCAGCATGATCCGCCTCGCTTCGACGGCATCGTCGCCTGGACCCGGACCCTCCAGACCGAGCGCTTCA
>JAKAXT010000088.1 GCA_021816425.1 Pseudomonadota bacterium
GATCTTCAACACCTTTACGCTCGCCGTGGCCATAGCCGCCCTGGTCGAGGGCGCGGCCTTCCTCGACGGCCGGGCAAAGGCCTGTGCGCTCATGTTCGCCGACTACTGGAATGCGCGCATCGAGGACTGGACCTACGTCGAAAACGACCCTCTTTCGCTCCAGTTCCAGGTCCCGGGCCACTACGTTCGCGTGGCCCCGCCGGATATCCTCACCGACCCCCGCGCCGACCGCGAGATCCTATCCATCAAAAACCGCGCGGACGATCCGCACCTCACCGCCTGCAGTCAGGTCTCCACGGACTTCCTGCAGCTCGTGCGCTACGGCCTGCGCGAGGCCGCCGATTCGCGCATCACGGCCTCCATCACCGTCATGGACGGCCTCTTGAAGACCATGACGCCCCAGGGGCCCGTCTGGCATCGCTATAACGGCGATGGCTACGGCGAACACGAGGATGGCCGCCCCTTCGATGGTGCCGGCATAGGCCGCGGGTGGCCCCTGCTCGCGGGCGAGCGCGGTCACCATGCGATCGCCTCAGGCGAGGACGGGCTCCCCTATCTGCGCGCGATGGCCGCCATGACCGGGCGTGGCGGCCTCTTGCCGGAACAAGTATGGGACACCGCGCCCATCCCCGAATACGAACTCACGCCCGGACGACCCACCGGCTCGGCCATGCCGCTCGTGTGGGCGCACGCAGAATTCGTGAAACTCTGTCATAGCCACATGGCCGGCGCGCCCATCGACCGGCCGGCCGAGACCTGGAAGCGCTACCGCGGCCGTCGCCCCGACCCCGGATTCCGGATCTGGCAACCCCTTCAACGTCCGCGCCACCTGAAGGCCGGGGAGGAACTGCGCGTCGCGCATGCCGCGCCCTTCGTGCTCCACTGGGGGGTGGATGGCTGGCAGGCCGTGCACGACACCCCCTCTCAGGACTTCGGTCTCGCCCACATCGCCATCGTGCCGCCCGAGACCTTGCGCGCTGCCCGCAGCCTGCAGTTCACCCTGCGCTGGCTGGCCGGAGGCTGGATCGGCCAAGACTTTCAGATCGAGATCCTGAATGGAAGCCCTTGAGGAGGCGCGCCCCAAGCCCGCCCTTGGCGGGGCATGGAAGGAGGCATGGCGCGGACGCCCCGGGCGTCCGTAACCGGACGTCGGTGCTTCGCGGCGTCTCACGGCGGCATCCCGCCTGGTGCTTCGGCGCAAAGGAAGCCATCACGGCCCTGCGGTAAAGCTGGTCCTCTCGAGGCGCCACAGGGCCTGCGCGTCGGCCGGAGAATGCCGCGGGCGCCGCGAGGCGCGAATCACGTGCGCCTTGCCCCGCCAGGATGGCTCATGTGCGCCGGCCACACCCGATTCTCGTGGCCTCCGGCAGGACCGGTCAGGCATCGACGCCCTCGGGGATCACATGGCCGATCTTCGGCAACAGCACGCGCAGGACCGGCCCCGTGATGACCGTGGTCGCAATCGCCATGACGACAAGAAGCGTGTACATGATGCGGGGGATGAAACCCGCGCTATAGCCGATGTTGATGACGATGAGTTCCATGAGCGCGCGCGTGTTCATGAGGATACTGACGACTCCGGCGGCCTTGACGTCGAGGCCGCCGATCCTTGCCCCGACATAGGCACCCGCACCCTTGCCGATCGTGGCGACGAGCGTGATGCCCACGCACCAGAGCCAGAGCGCGGTCGTGTCTATGCCCGTCAAATCCGTGCGCAGACCCGCGAAGGTAAAGAAGATCGGCAGAAAAAACACCGTCACGAAATCGCCCACCGTCTGGCGAAAGCGGTTCACGAATTCGCTATTGTCGTGGACCACGACCCCCATGACGAAGCCTCCGAAGATCGTGAACACCCCGATCTCGTAGGTCAGCATCCCCGACACGAACACGGCAAGCAGGGTAACGGCCACCATATAGGGCGGCAAGCCGGGCTCGTCCGGCCACCGTATCTGCGCCAGGGCGCGTCGCACGAGCGGCTTCACCACCCCAAAGCACACCGCGAGATAAAGGGCGAGAAAACCGAGACGCCAGACCATCGCGGTCGCGGAGAAGCGGGCCGCCGCGAACGCCGCGACCGCGAGCAGCAAGAGCCAGCCGACCACGTCGTTCACGGCCGCCGCGCTTATGGCGATCGCGCCGATACGGGTGCGGGTCAAACCATACTCTTTCAGGATCCGGCCGAGGATGGGGACCGCGGTGATGGCGAGCGCGGTCCCGACGAAGAGGCTATAGGGAATGACCGGGATCGTGGGCGCAAGCAGCGGTTGCGAAAACAGGCCGAGCGCAAGACCCATGACGAAGGGGGGTACTATGGAGCCCGAGGCGATGGTCGCGACCGCGCGGCCATTGGCGGGTTCGTTCAGGTGCGAGAAATCGAAACCCATGCCGATCTGGAACATAAGCAGGGTGAGCCCGATCTGGCTCATGATGACAAGCGGCAGATGCGAGGCGCTTCCAAAGACATAGGCCGAGAGCCCGGGCGCAAAATGGCCGAACAGCGAAGGCCCGAGACACAAGCCCGCCATGATCTCGCCCACCGACCGCGGCTGACCCACCTTTCTCGCAAGCCAGCCGAGCGCGCGCGCCGACGCTATGATCACGACGAGCTGTAGCAAAACGAAATAAAGCACCCGCTCGGGCGACTGCGCCGCAGCGCCCAGATGTACCGCCGTCATTATCTCCCCCCTGCCCTGTCATTGAGGCCGCGCCTCTCCCCGGGGAGGAGAGCGGGGCGGCCCCGCGCAAGCTTATCCCAGGAACGAGCCTCCGGGAATCGCGCGCCTCTTTCTCCCCCGACGCCGGCACCCCGTCGCTCGGCGTCCGCGGCGCGCGGTGTCTGTCGCGCAGGGGTCCCGGCCCGGGCCGGAGGCGGCCACCGTCAAGCCCTCTGGCGTTTGTCGACTATGGTCATGCCGATGGGCGCCATCGCGATCACCGCGAGCTTCAGGTGCTGGATGCCGAACGGGATGCCGATGATGGTGACGAAGTTGGCGAAGGCCGACACGATATGCCCTATGGCAAGCCACACTCCGAGCAGGAGGAACCAGACGACATTGCCAACGAGCCCCAAGGGCCCCGTCCCGATATCGTAGTGACCGCTCAGGGCGCTGCGGCTCACCGCCTCGCGTCCGAACGGGAAAAACGTGAACTGGCCGATGACGAAACACGCGCGCGCCCAGGGGATGCCGACGATGGATAGGAGGGCGACAAGCCCCGCAAGCCACCAGGCAAGCCCCATGACCGCACCCCCCAAGACGAACCACAATACGTTACCAATCAAGGAAAACACGACGATCCCCCCTTTAGCCGGCGCCGATCTCGGGCCTCGTGACCGGGCCCGGCCTCGCATGAGTTGGCATCAAGGGCGGGCGCCCTGGCCGAAGAGGTGGCGCCGCGCCTCCTCGTCCATCCCGCCCCCCTGGCTGATGCGACCGCCCAGGGCATAGGCCCGCTCCACCGCGGG
The DNA here is from genome assembly GCA_021816425.1 of Pseudomonadota bacterium. GTDB lineage: Bacteria > Pseudomonadota > Gammaproteobacteria > Acidiferrobacterales > Acidiferrobacteraceae > Acidiferrobacter. Next base: position 3,464 of record JAKAXT010000088.1, read on the forward strand.
GCGTGCCGCCACCTCCTCGAACCAACGCTTGAGATGCGGGAAGGTCTCCAGATCCTGCTGCTGATCGCGATGGGGGACGATCCAGGGGTAGCAGGCCATGTCGGCGATCGTATATTCCGCGCCACCCACATAGCGGCTTGCGGCCAGGCGCTTGTCGAGCACCCCGTAGAGCCGCCGGGTCTCGCGCACATAGCGCTCTATGGCGTAGGGTATCTTTTCGGGGGCGTAGCGGCCGAAGTGATGGTTCTGGCCGGCCATGGGCCCGAGACCCGCCATCTGCCAGTACAGCCACTGGAGGACCGCGAACCGGCCGCGAACGTCGGTCGGAAGGAAGCGCCCGGTCTTCTCCGCCAGATACTGCAGGATGGCCCCTGATTCGAAGAGGCGGATCGGCTCGCCCTCGACATCGGGATCGACCAGGGCCGGCATCCGATTATTGGGCGCGACCGCGAGGAAGTCCGCGGCAAACTGTTCGCCACGGCCGATGTTGACGGGGACGATCCGGTAGGCGAGCCCCGCCTCCTCCATAAAGATCGTCACCTTGTGGCCGTTTGGTGTCGGCCAATAATAGAGGTCGAGCATGCTTTTCCCCCGATGTTTGGCGGCCGTGCCGTTGTCCCGCGCGCCCAGACCTGCGATTATAGCGGGCTTTCCCGGCCCATGCCGCACCAGTAAACCCTTTCATGCCCCTATTGCGTCTCGATGATATCAGTCTTGCCTACGGCCACCACCCCCTGCTCGACCACGCCTCGCTCGCGGTCGAGGCCGGTGAACGCGTCTGCCTCATAGGTCGCAACGGCGAGGGTAAATCCTCGCTCCTGCGCATCGTCTTGGGGACAGTCAAGCCCGATGCCGGCACGCGCGTGCTCCAGCCGGGCGCGCGCATCGCCACCCTCGACCAGGAGGTGGCGTGCGCGGACACGGACAATGTCTATGAGACCGTGGCAGGCGGTCTCGCTGAGCTCGGGGCCGCGCTCGCCGAATACGAACGACTGACGGAACGCCTTTCCGAAGGCGCGAGCGATGACGATCTGGCGCGCCTCGGGGCCGTCCAGCAGATCCTGGACAGCCAGGACGGCTGGAGATTCCAGCAGCGCGTGCAGACGGTGATCACGGAGCTCGGGCTGGACCCGCATGCGCGCATGGGCGAACTCTCGGGGGGATGGCGGCGACGCGTCATGCTCGGACGGGCACTCGTTGCCGAACCCGACCTCCTGCTGCTCGATGAGCCCACCAACCATCTCGACATCGACGCCATCCTCTGGCTCGAGAATTATCTCGCGAGCTTTGCCGGCGGGGTGCTCTTCGTGACCCACGATCGGGCCTTTCTGAAACGCCTTGCCACCCGCATCATAGAACTCGACCGGGGCACCCTGTCCTCGTGGCCCGGCGGTTATGAGGATTACGTGCGGCGCAAGGCCGAGGCCCTGGCGGCCGAGGAGACCCGCGACGCCCTGTTCGACAAGCGCCTCTCCGAAGAGGAGAAATGGATCCGCCAGGGCATCAAGGCCCGGCGCACGCGCAACGAAGGCCGGGTACGCGCCCTCGAGGCGATGCGCCGCGAGCGGCGGGCGCGACGCGAACGCGCGGGGCGCGCCGAGCTGCGCCTGGATACGGCCGACGCCTCCGGCAAGCTTGTCTTCGAGGCCGAGCATCTCACCCTCGCCTATGAAGGCCGCGTCATGATCCGCGACTTCAGCGCGATCGTGCAGCGGGGCGACCGCATCGCGCTCGTCGGGCCAAACGGCGCCGGGAAGTCGACGCTCCTGCGCGCCCTTCTGGGCGACGAGACGCCGCGAAGCGGCTCGGTGCGACGCGGCACCAAACTCGAGATCGCGTATTTCGACCAGCAACGCGAGCAGCTTGACCCGAATGTCACGGTCATGGACAGCGTGGGCGAGGGCAAGATGACGATCGCAGTCGGCGGGCGCCAGGAACATGTCGCGGGCTATCTGCGACGATTCCTCTTCCCGCCCGAGCGCCTGCGCTCCCCGGTCAGCATGCTCTCCGGCGGGGAACGCAACCGGCTCTTGCTCGCGCGGCTCTTTGCCAGACCGGCCAACGTGCTGATCCTGGACGAACCGACCAACGACCTCGACGCCGACACCCTCGAACTCCTCGAGGAGACCTTGATGGAATTCGCGGGCACCATCCTTCTCGTAAGCCACGACCGCGCATTCATCGACCATGTGGCGACGAGCACATGGGTATTCGACGGTCGCGGCGGGGTCCGCGAGTACGTGGGTGGCTACAGCGACCTCCCGCCCTCGTCAGTCCCCCAGGCGACAGGCGAAACCCCGTCGCGCGCCGCGCCGCAAAGGGCGTCCCCGGAAACGCCCCCCGAGGCACCCCCGGCCGCCGCAGGTCGCCGCAAGCGCTCGTACAAGGAACAACGGGAGATCGATGACATGCCCGGGCGCATAGAGGTCCTCGAACGCGAGCAGGCCGCGCTGCAGGCCGCGGTGGCCGACCCCGGGCTTTATGAGAAGGACCAGGTCGAGGTCGCCCGCCTCTTCGAGCGCCTCGCGGCGACCGACAAGGCGCTCGCTGAATGCTATGCGCGCTGGGAGGGCCTGGAATCCTCCTGAGCGCAGGCGCCGAAGATCCGTCCGGCGCCTTCCCCCGCACGGAATCCGGCGCCCTCCGGCGTCGGGACCTCGGAATTTCCGGGGAGGGTCCTGCCGCAGGGGGTCGCCCGGGCCACCCCCAGGGCACCCCCTGCGCCGCCCCCGCGAACGGGTCGTTGTCCGCCAATTGCGGGGCGCCCGCGGCTTTGGTGACGACGATGGACCTGCGCGTCGCTCGGATCGGGCACGATCCGGCGCGCCCTCAGCAGGCCTGCGATTCCTCGACCGCCTTCTTCATGCCGTCCAGCAGTTTCTGGTTCCTGCTGCTGCGGCTACCGCAGAGCCGGACACTGAGCACGGTGATGACCTCCAGGACATCCTTCGCCAGATCCTCCTCGAAGCTCGTCTCCTCGCCTTGGTTTAGGATCACCACCTCGACATCTTTCGCCTCGCAGAGGGCAAAGACCAGTTCCGCGCCGAAGCGCAGAAGCCGGTCCGTGCGCGTAACCACCAAGCGCCCGATGTGGCCCTCGACCAAATCCCCGAGCAGGCGCCTGAGCCCCTCCCTCTGGCAGTTCACGCCCGAACCAAGATCCGCTACGACCTCGCACGTCCAGCCTTGACCGGCGCAGTACGACTCCAGCACCCGCTTCTGCCGTCCGAGATCTTCCTTCTGGTCCGGGCCTGACACGCGGGCATAGGCCACGGTGCGGCGCTCGTCCGGCGAGGCGCGGAACATCTCGGGCTTAAGCCGGGCCAGGTTATAACGCCGATGCCCACCCGAGGTCTGCTCTGGGATCAGCCGCCCTTGCGCCTCCCAGCGCCGCAAGGTCGTGACCGACACGCCCAGCGCCTTCGCGGCCTCGCCTATGCTGACGAATCTCTCCATAGCGGAAGGTACTCAGGATCTTTTCAGTCGGCTCTCATCGAACCCTTCAGGCCCGAAGCCGGCGCCCTCGCGACACCGCCGATCCTCGCATCCCGCAAAGGATCGCCCGATCCCGCCCCTACCCGGTGATCGCCTCGCACCTGCCATCACGGACTCCCCATCGGACCGGCCCCCATGCCGCCCGGCGCCCCGGACCCCGCCCCGCCACCGACTGGCCCACCGAAACTTCCGCCCGGAGCGCCCATGGCGGCGCCCGCCGGCCCCGACATGCCGCCCGCCCCAAAGCCCGCGCCCATCCCGCCGGAAGACCGCAGACCCAGGCCCTCGCTCACATCCCGTCCCAAGGCCTGCGGCCCACGCCCTTGCGCCGCCTGCCGCCCGAGCTTGGCGTCGAGCGCAAAAAGCTTCTCATCGGACACCCCGGCCTTGCGGGCGCGCCCGAGCAGGCGCACGACGCGCCCACGGCCCACGCCCCACCCCCGCAGATCCGCCGCCACCTGCGTGTACGTCGCCACCCGCACGACCGACAATGGCCCCGTCCCGAGCAGTCGATCGAGCGCTTGACCATGAATGCCGGCACGGCCCGCGATCACGAGATCCGACAGGGCACGGCGGCTTGCGCGCGGATGCGCAAGCAAGGAGGCGGTCGTCGCGTGCCGATCGAGCTCGCGCCGCGCCGTCAGAAGCTCGGCCCCGAACGTGCCCAGCGCGGTTGTAATGCGCCCCGCCGCCACGCCCTTCGTCAAGCCCTCGAAGACCTCCTCCACGGCGAGCGAGACGGGCAGCTTCTCGCTGCGCAAACGGGCGAAATGCTGCGCCCACTCACGCACCGTCGAAGCCGGCACGCCATCGGCACGCGCCTCGCGGATCAGGCGCCGCGCCTGGACGCTCGACACCCCCGAATGACGCAGCGTCATAGCAAGCGACCCGGCGCCCCAGGCTGCCCCCGGCGCCATCGCGAACCCCGCAAGCAGAATGAAGCACGCACGCCCCATGCATCTCATGCCGCCACCCCGGACGATCCCACGATGATCAAAGAATTCCGCCCCCCGAAGCCATCCGGCCGGTAGCCCTCGGCATGCGGATCGGCCATGACGCGATGCCCGTTCACCACGAACACGTAGCTGTACTGCCCGGCCCGCAAGGGGATGTGCACGCTCCAGAGGCCATGGCCACGGGCATGCAGCGCGATCCGTCGCCCCCAACCATTGAAGCTGCCGGCGAGCGCCACCTTCTCGGCATGCGGCACGTCAAGCGCGAAACGCACGAGCCGCGTACCCGGCGGCAAGGCCGGCGTCATGGCCGTGCGCACAAGCATGCTCGCCGCCAGGATCGCGACGCTCGCGGCCATCGCCCAGACGGCGAGTCTCCCGCGGCGCGGCGATGCACGCTCCGCCCCGGCCGCCTCGATGCGCGCCATGACGCGATCCACGAAATCGTCGGCCACGGCGGGCCCCGACCACGCCTTGAGGGCCGTCTCGACTTCGGATTCTGAAAGCGATCTATCCTTCTCGCCCGCCATATGCCTTACTCTTGTTCAGTATCTGCCGTAGCCGTTCGCGCGCTCGCAGGGCCCGCACCTTCGCCGCCCCGACGCTCGTGCCCAGCATCTCCGCCACCGTATCGAAACTCTCCTCCATGACGTACTTCAACACGAGAAGCTCCCGATCCCCCGCCCCCAACTGCGCAAGGGCGGATGCCAATCCCTGTCCGCGCTCGCGCCCGAGCGCCTCGTCCTCAGGCCCCTCGACGCTGCGCGTGTCGTAGTGGTCTTCTTCCCGGAGTTCGGGCCTGCGTCTGGCGGCGCGCCGCTCGTCACGGGTCTTGTTGACTGCGATCTGGCAAAGCCAGGTCGAAAAGCGCGCCCCTTCGCGAAACTGATCGAGATGCTCGAAGGCGGCAAGAAAGGTCTGCTGGGCCAGATCGTCGACGTCCGCCCGCGGCGCGAGCCGGCCGATGACGCCGTGCACCATGCGTGCATAGCGGCTGACGAGCGGCCGAAATGCCGATCTGTCCCCCGCCCGACAGCGCGCGATCCAGTCGCGCTCCTCATCGTCTCCATGGTCCTGACCCTCCACCGGCTCGACCTTCCTCACTCCCGTCGGTCCCAAGCCCGAGCCCCTGCCGATGACGCCCCCCGGTCATCGCCCCACCGCGAGCAGATCGTCATGCCCGCCCAGACCATCGGCCACCCGCGGCGCATGCCGATTGAGCCGCCAATGCCCATCGACCCGAAATCCGTACTCATAGAGGCCCGGCGCCACCGCTACGCGGCGGTGGAACACGCCCTTGCGACCGCGATGGAGCGCAAGGCAGCGCCAATGACTGAAACTGCCGCATACGAGCACCTCGCGCGCCCCGGGGGCATGCAGGCGAAACGGGACCTCGCGCGCCGCGGCGCCCCCGAGCCCAAACACGAGGAGGACGCACGCGATCGCGCACCGTCGACCCCATTCCCGCTTATCGCTTCCGGCCATGCCCCCACTATAACAACCCTCCTCGCCCCACCAAAGCCCTAGAACGCGGCCCCGAGGCCTGCGGCGTAGATCGTCGTGTGGAACGCCGGGCCGCCCGCCACCTTCACGTACTCGCGACTCGCCTGGGCGCGCACATAGAGGCCGTGTCCGAGCTCCTGGAGCCATCCGAGACTGCCCGCATCCGATGTCCGGATCGAGGCCGTCGGCACGTTGTAGCGATCATGCGCGCGCGCCGCCGAAAGCGTGATCACGTCCGACGTGATGGGCTTCCAGTTGACGGCGAGGGTGGCGCTGTAACCGCGGTAGGTGCTGAAATTCGCCTGCCCGCGGGCGTCGTCGTATTCGCCGGTCTCACCCACCCAGAACGTTTGGCTGCCTTCCTTGAAATGCAGCCGCGCCATATAAGTCGCCAGATCCCGAGCGCTATCGCTAAATCGGATCGCCTGTCCACCCACGGTCGCAAGCACCGAGGCCGTCTTCCCCAGATCATGAAACACACCGACCGATCCTCCGAAGACGTCGTTATCAAGGACCGTATAGCGGCGCAGGCGGTTCGCCTGCAGATTCACCGACCCGACCCACGCACCGCGATTGTTGTCGAAACCCTTATAGGCCCCGACATAGCCGGAATAGACGCCCATGAGC
>JAKAXT010000089.1 GCA_021816425.1 Pseudomonadota bacterium
CGGTCAATATCTCCGGCCGTCAGTTCCGGGATCGCACATTGCTCGCGGTCCTCTCCGATATCCTCGGCCGCTGGCCACAGGACGAAGGCCTGCTCGAGCTCGAGCTCACGGAGTCCGTACTCATGGAAAACGCGCAGGGCGCGATCGACATGCTCGAGGCCTTGAGCGATATGGGGATCCGGCTTGCGGTCGACGACTTCGGAACCGGCTATTCCTCCTTGAGCTACCTCAAACGCTTTCCCTTGAACGCGCTTAAGATCGACCAATCGTTCGTGGCGGACTTGGCGCGCCCCGGTGACGGTGGGGCGATAACGGGGGCCATCATTACGCTCGGTCACGAACTGGGTCTCGACATCGTGGCCGAAGGGGTCGAGACCGAGGATCAATTGGATTTTCTGCGCCGCCAGCGCTGTGATCTCGTGCAGGGCTACCTGGTCGCGCGCCCACTTTCGGGCCCCGACCTCGCGAGCCTCCTGCGAGCCCGGACTTAGGTCCCAGGCCTTTGCAGGAGCCCTGGCCTATCGTCGCTCTCATGCGCGTGCTGACTCTCTATCCCGGCGATCGCCAGGAACTCAACCTCGCGGGTCTCTACCTGGACGACCTCCCGACGGAGGGTGGGCATCCCTTCATTTACGCTAACTTCCTGGCAAGCCTCGACGGCCGTATTGCCCTGCGGAATTCGGACGGCCGCAAAGGGGTCCCGGAGGCGATCGCCAATGATCGTGATTGGCGCCTCTACAGCGAATTACTCGTGCAGGCCGACGCCGTGTTGACGACCGGCCACCATGCAAAGGCGCTGGCGGCCGGCGAACAGACGGACATGATGACCATTGCCCATGAGCGCTATCCGGATCTCAGGGATATTCGCCGATCACGCGGCTTGAGCGAACATCCTGCCTGCATCGTTGTCACCTCGCGACTCGATTTCCCGGCGGCCGCGCTCAAGGAGGCGCATCCTGGCGCGATTCTGGCGATAAGCCCACCCATGGACGCGGCCAAGACCCGCGCGGCGCATAAAGCAGGCGTAGAAACGGTCATGGTGGGTTCGGGTTCACAGGTGGCCGGCAGAGACGTGCTTAGGGTACTCAACGAACGCGGTCTGCGCCGCGTGTATATGGTGGGGGGGCCGCGCCTCTTCCATGGGCTCCTCGCAGACGGGATCGTCCATAGGCTTTATCTCACCACCGCCTGCCGACTGCTTGGGGGCGAGGAGGATGTCGAGACGCCAGTCCGGGGCCCCGCCTTCCCGTTGCCACCCGAGGCCCGACTGCGGGGCCTCGCGCTTGATCTCGACGGGCAGCCGCAGCAGATCTTTGCAAGCTATGACCTGAGCCCATATTGACCAGCAAGAAGAGGGTTTCTATGATGGGCCATCATCATCCGCCGGGCTCTCCATGAATTCGCGTATACCGATCCGAATCGCGTTGGCGGCGCTTGCTTTCCCTGCGGCAGGGGCTTATGCGACGACCAGCGGCGGAGACGCCGCGACACACATGATGACCATGACATCCACAAGTCCTGTGTCGGTCGCAAGTTCGCGCATCTCCTGGACACAAGGACAGACTGTACTGCGCGAGTCCCAGGTCGCAGGCGTCCATCAGGGGCGACGCGCGCTGATGTTCCAAGGCAAGCGGGTCGCCATCGCGCTCATCGCCCACGCGCCACGCTATCCGGACATGAGTTTTGAGACCGGGGGCCTCACCAACCCCACGGTGTGCGTCTCACAGGGCGCGCACGTGACGCTCAAGATGATGAACATGGACTACGGTCCCGGGATGGCTCACGGCCTTGTCATCACCTCGGCCAAGCCCCCTTATCCGGCGCGACTAGGGCAGCACCTACCCCACGTCCTGGCCGATATCCCGGTCCTGCCGCCACGGTCGAGTGCTCGTCTGCAAACGGCGCGCTATGCGGAGAAGACCGTCCGCTTTGTCGCCTGGCGCCCCGGGACCTACTATTACATCTGCCCGGTCCCGGGCCACGCGCTGGCATTCCGGATGTACGGCCGCTTCGTCGTCTGTCCGGCGGGCCTCAAGACCTGTCCCCGGTCTTGAGGGCCCGGCGCCCATACAGCAACAAGGCCTGCAACACCCTCTGATTCTCGGCATCCTTCATAAGCGCCCAAAGCCCCGCGATGCCGCCCGAAGGCCGGGGCGCCAGGGCGAGATCTTGCGGTAGCCGGGCGGCGGCGTCGACGAGATCCGTGAGCGCCCCACCCTCCGACGCACGCTCGAGAAGATCCAGCGCGACAGGGAGCGCCTTCAAGCTACGATCGAGAAGTGCCGGGGTGAGACGCTCCTCGATGTGCCCCCACATACGAGCATAGTAGCCATCGTCCAAGCGTCCCACGCGATCCAAGAGCGTCATGGCCCGACTCGCGAGGCCGGCCAGGCGGGTCACGAGATCGTCAGTCAGGGCATCCTCGGCGGCGCCCAAAAGCCGCGCGAGGTGCGCAAGACGCGCCAGATCTCCCGAGGCGGCCAATTGGCCCAAGATCGGGAGCATCTCCGCGATCCTGTGACGCTGCACATCGTCTAACAGATCGAGCCCCTGGCTTGCCGCCTGGGCCAGACGTCCGATCATCTCATCGGTCAGGGTTTCGAAAGCGGCCTCGCTCAAGACCTCGGCCGCGCCCGCGGCGTTCATCTTATCGGTCGACATGGTGATCGCTCCTTACAAAAGGCCGCGTACGCTATTCCAGTACAAGCGATTGTAAGCAAGCTTGAACCAGTGGATCGCGCGAGTCGGGGGCTGGGGCTTGGGCGGGTTCTTGTAGTCAAAGGACGCGTAGGTCGCGCGGTCCTTGCCGGCCTCGATGAAGCAAAAGACCTTCCCTTCATAGGACCGCATCGGCCCGCCCCCGGTCGCAAGCCGCGCGAGGTTCTCCCCCAATACCTCGGCCTCGTAATGCGTCGTGGACCCCGCCTTGCTGATCGGCAGATTCGTGGTGTCGCCGAGGACGAATACGTTGTCGCGCCCCTCCATCGCGAGCGTCGCGCGGTTGGTGGGGATCCAGCCCGACGCGCCGAGCTTGTTCTGTTCTATGACCTCCATGCCCTTGTGAGGCGGGACCGCGATCAGCAGGTCGTATTCCACCACGCTTCCCTCCTCGCTATGGACCCGCCTCTGGGTACCGTCGACCTCCTTGGCGTTGAACAACGTCTCGTAGCTCACCCCCATACGATCAAATTCGGGCGCCGCCCACTTGGCGACATTCTCGAGCGAATGGACGCGTCCTATCGGGTAGGTATACTTGAAGCTGACCTTATCGAGCAGGTCGCGGTCCTTGAAATAGTCGTACATCATGAAGGTGAGCTCGAGCGGCACCATGGGGCACTTGTGAGGGACGCCGGTCACGATTGCAATCCGCCCGCCCTCAAAGGTCCGCAAGGCCTCGGCGGTCTTGATCGCGGCCTCCTCGGTGTAGACGTGGTGCGCGCTCTCCATGAGACCTGGGACCGAGGCCAGGGTCGGCCGCGACCCCGTGCATATGGCGAGATAGTCATAGCCATAGGTCTTGCCGCTCTTGGCCTTCACTTCGTTATGGTCCAGGTCGAAGGTCTCGACCGGATCCACATGGAAGTGGATGGACGGGTCTAGGAGCGTCTCCTGGTCGACATAAAGATCCGACGCGGCCATCTTGCCGAACGCCACATAAAGAAGGCCCGGCTGATACATATGGCGCGGGCTCGCCGAAAGCACGGTCACAGACACGCGCGACGCGTCCATCTCGTGACGGAGCCTGCGCGCGAGGTTATTGGCCAGGATCGTGCCGCCCGTGCCACCACCGACTATGAGTATTCTTTTCATAAGGTCTTATCTCCTCCCGCTCCCGAGATCCGAATCATCGAGATCCGAATCATTTGGCCTTGCGAACGCGCAGACGATAAACGCCCGCCTCTTCCGAACTCGATATCAAATCGTGTCCGACCTTCTTGATCCACTCCGGGATATCCTCGGCCGAGCCGCGATCCGTGGACAAGACCTCAAGCTCCTCTCCGACGCTCGCCGCCCTCATCGCGGCGATCAACTCCATCAAGGGCCCCGGGCAAAAACTCCCACGGGCATCAACAATTTTTACTTCGCTCATATTTCCTGTGCTCCCTTAAAAGCTTAGGACGTAGCTGCCTTCCAGTTCGGCCAGAAACTTGGTGAGACCCGTCGGTTTTTCCAGATATGGGACGAGATCGCCCGGACCCAGGGAAAGGACGTCCATGGCCATGGAGCATGGGTAGATCTTCACGGACCCGAGGTCCACGGCCTGCGCGAACAGATCCTGGAAACGCGGCGCATGGCGCGCCTCGAGGGCTTGGCCCACCTCGCCCTCCGCAGGCGCCTCGGGAGCGCCTTCGCGCCGAAAATACTGCAGAGCGTTCATGGACACGAATAGGTCCACGTCGCTGCCGCCGGCCGCGGCGACCGCCGTGGTCATGGCCGCCATTTGCATTTTTTCGCGACTACCGGAGGTTACTATGATACTTAAGCGATCAGACATGACACTCCCGAAAGACTTCGCGTCCCTGAAGGTGCGCGACAGTTGAGATAACACATGGTAAGCAATTGGCGTGCCATGGCCGCCTTGGGCCACGCGGAGCGCAAGGGCCCAATATGCGGGGTCTGGCGGGGCCGTTGTGTCGGGTTGACATGACAGCCGTGGCAGTGGTGTCATGACACCATGTCAGAGAACCTTACGTCCCCCTCGAATGAGTCTGTGCAGTCGCTGATCGACATGCATGAACACCCGGCCGTACTCATCGACCACGGGTATCGCATTGTAGCCGCGAATCGCGCCTATCGGAGCGCCTACGGACTGAAAAGCGAACAGCTGATCGGGCGACATTGTTACGAGGTGTCCCATCACCGCGACTCGCCTTGTCATCTGCATGGCGAGGATTGTCCGCATCAGCAAGTGTTTGCTCGCGGCGAGATTCAGCGTGTCGTACACACGCATTTCGACGCGAAAGGCCGGCCTGAATACGTGGGAATCAAGGGGTATCCGGTAAAACTGCCGAACGGCGAGACCTGTCTCGGGGAATCGATCCAACGGCTCGCGCCGCCGAACGACCTGGATTGCGAAGAGATGCGCATGGTCGGCAGATCGCGGCCCTTGCTACACGCGATCGATCAATTGAGTCGTGCCGCCGCAAGCCCGGCACCGGTCCTTCTTGCAGGCGAGAGCGGGGTCGGCAAGGAACTCGCGGCGCGCTATCTCCACGATCGCAGCCCGCGCCGCAACGGCCCGTTCGTCGCGGTCGACTGCACGACACTTCCCGAGGGGCTTTTCGAGAGCGAGATGTTCGGCCATGAAGTCGGCGCCTTCACAGGCTGCGTCGGCCGCAAGATCGGACTTTTTGAAGGCGCACGCGATGGCACGCTTTTTCTGGACGAGGTCGGCGAGATCCCGCTTGCCATGCAGTCCAAGCTCCTGCGAGCACTGGAGACGGGGACCTTCCGTCGGGTCGGAGGACGCGAGTTCCTGCATGCCGACATTCGCCTGGTGGCCGCCACCAACCGGGACATGAAGAACGCGGTCGCCACCGGCCGGTTCCGGGAAGACCTGTACTACCGTATAGCCTGCGTAACCATAAGCCTACCGTCGCTTCGCGAACGGCGCGCCGACATCCCGCTCCTGGTCGAAGCCTTGCTGGCGCGCATCAATGCCGCCAATGGACGCCATGCGCGACTGAGCGAGGCGGCCTGGACGCGCGTCATGCGTCATGACTTCCCAGGCAATGTGCGCGAGTTGCGCAATGTCCTCCAGCGCGCCGTCGCGCTCTGCCATGGCCAGACCATAGAGCCCGAAGACCTCGGCCTCGAAGACGAGGCCCTGGCGGCGCCGGCCGCAAGCCCTAGCCAAGACAACGGCGAGCGCCAACAGCTAGAGGCGCTCGCCGCACGCCATCGCGGCAACCGGCGGGCGATGGCTGACGCTCTTGGCATCAGCGAGCGCACCCTCTATCGGCGCTTGGGACGTCACAAACTGAGGACGCAGGAAGCGGAGGTCTGACGCGCCCTTGCAAAGGCGGCGCTGATCAAGGGACCATTGCCGGTCTCTCTGGGCCGGTCCCGGGGTTAACCTGGCACGTTATCGGGAAAGCATCGCCCGTCCCAACTGGAGGCCACATGATCGAGATCGAACGTTTCCGGTCGCTCTTCGACCAAGAGGTGTTGCACACTTTCGATTACCTGCGAGCGATAGATGAGTCGCAGTGGCGCGGTATTCCGAGGGACTCGGAGGCCCTTTACCTCGGCTCACGCATCAACAAAATCACAATCGCGGCACTGGCCCGCCATCTGGCGACCGCCGAATCCCACTGGATAAGTCAGCTGCCCGCGGTCCCCGCGGGTGGCACCATGCCCATGCCCGAGAAAGACCCCGTGATCGAGGCCGTGAAGACGGTCCCGAGCTTCATCGCGCTCTATGAGCAAAGGCACCAAAACAACATGGACCGTCTCGAGGCCTTGCGCGACGAGGACATCGGGAAACCGCTCGTGTTCGCGGGACGCCGTTACACCGGCATGGGCCTCTTGTGGTCGATCCTGGGCCACCACGCCTACCACCTGGGCCAGATGGATCTCCTCATGCGGCAACAAGACGTGGAGGCCCCGGAGTACATGGAGTGGCGCGAAAAGGAGCAGGTCCTGGGCTAACTCCCGGCGGCGAGGGCGGCAAGCCGCGCCAAGGCCTCCCGCAACTGGGCCTCCCCCTGCGCGCGCACCGTCGCATGCCCCACCTTGCGGCCGGGGCGCGGGTCCTTGCCGTAGACATGCAGGTGCGCCCCCGGCACCGCCAGGACCGCGGCGGGCTCAGGCAGTCGACCCACGAAATTGACCATGCCTGCGGCAGCGACAGGGCACGTGGCGCCAAGCGGCAGGCCCGCGACGGCGCGCAGATGGTTTTCGAATTGGCTCGTCTCGGCACCCTCGATCGTCCAATGCCCGGAATTATGCACGCGCGGGGCCATCTCGTTGGCAAGCAGATCATGGCCCTTTTGAAAAAACTCGACCGCCAGCACCCCCACATAGTCGAGATGCCCGAGGAGACGGCGCGCATAGTCTTCGGCCTGGGCCGTCATCGGGTCGCCGGGACGCGCCACGGATTGCGCGAGCACGCCGCTTCTGTGGACGTTTTCGGTCAAGGGGTAGAAGCGCGCATCGCCGAAGCGATCCCGCACGGCGATGAGGGAGACCTCGCGACTGAAGGCGACGAAACCCTCGAGGATCAGCGGCGACCCGGAGAGCGCCGCATACGCGCCATCCGCGTCCGCCGCATCGCGCAAGACCCGCTGCCCCTTGCCGTCATAGCCCATGGTGCGGGTCTTCAGGACCGCGGGCAGACCCACGGCCGCGAGGCCCCGCTCAAGATCCGTGCGCGTATCGATCGCGACGAAGGGCGGCGTCGGTATGCCGAGCTCCGCGAAGAGCCGCTTCTCGTGCCAGCGGTCGCGGGCGATAGCCAGGGCCCTGGGATCGGGATACACCGCCCCCCGTGACGCCAAACGGCGCAGGCTCGCCTCCGGCACATTCTCGAACTCATAGGTCACGACCGAGGCGCGACGCGCCAGCTGATCGAGCAGACCCTCGTCGCCATAGTCCCCGCAGAGGAGTTCCCCCGCGCTGCGCGCACAGGCATCAGGGGCCGGATCCAGAAACAGGCATTGGATGCCAAGCGGCTGACCGGCCAGGGCCAGCATCTTGGCGAGCTGGCCGCCGCCCATGATGCCGACGATCATGGGACGCGCGGATCCGGGTGCGCGAGCACCGCCTCGGTCTGGCGCGCGCGGAAATCCGCGAGGGCCTCACGGATCGCCCCGTCGTGCGCGGCAAGCAGCGCCGATGCGAACAAGGCCGCGTTGATCGCGCCGGCCTTCCCGATGGCAAAGGTCGCGACTGGGACGCCGGCCGGCATCTGCACGATGGACAGGAGCGAATCCAGCCCCTTCAAGGCCTGGGACTGCACGGGCACGCCCAACACGGGAAGCGCGGTCTTGGCCGCCACCATGCCCGGGAGATGGGCCGCTCCGCCCGCCCCGGCGATGATGGCCCGCAGTCCGCGCCCTTGGGCGCCCGCGGCGTAATGAAAGAGCAGGTCGGGTGTACGGTGCGCCGAGACGACCTGGACCTCATGGGCCACCCCCAGATCGGTCAGTATCTGGGCGGCATGCTGCATCGTGTCCCAATCGGAGCGCGATCCCATGATAATACCCACAAGCGGCGACATAGCTCCCTCCACCCATCGAATCCGGCCGGTGTGACGATCCGTGAAGGAATGGATCCGCGGATCGGCGCCATTGTGGCATACGGCGCGGCTTCGTGTCCCCCGCGCATGGACCATGGCCGCCGCCGAACGACCGCGACTTGCCCGGCGCGGCCCCGCCCCCGCGGCGGTACCGAGCGAAGGCCAGGACGGCGGCTCCCGCTGGACCGGCCCCCAGGGGTCCGCTGCGGCGGCGGCTCTGTCGCGCCGCCAGGCATCGCCATTGCGCGCTTATATAAGAATATGCACGGGCAATCCCGGGGCATCCAGGACACCTGGGGCGCGAACCATCAAGGGGCGACGCGCGGGACACGCCGAGATACACCGCCTCGGCCGCCACGGGCGCCTTTGCGCCACCAGCGACCAAGACCATCGTTGCGTCCCGACACATGACGAGCGCTTGCATGGCGGAGCCATAGGCTTTATGGTCTCATCCATGGATGAGGTCGCCGCGCAAGGGCGGTTCTGGAAGGGATGTCCATGAAAACGATCCGCTACTTCGCCGCATTGGCGCTCGCGTCCAATCTCGCGATGGCGCCATGGGCGCATGCCCAGACCAAAAACACACCCTCTCCCGACCAGGGCATCGCCCGGGACTTCACGCGCCCGTCCTCGGCACTCGGCGCCCTGGGCGACACCACCCTGGTGGGCGTGGGCCTAGGCATCCTGGATTACGCGGGCCTGCACAATCTCGATCACCCGGTCGCGCAGGACAATCATGGCGTCTATGCGATCGCCAAGACCCCCAATTTCCCGTTCGAACTCATCATGCTAACGCTCGGCGGGGCGATCTGGGAGGGCGGCAAGACGCGGCTCGGGCATACACTCTGGCAGAGTCTCGACGCGGCGGCGCTCGCGGGCGTCTCGACCCAGATCCTGAAATTCACCTTCCAGCGCAACCGCCCCTCGCAGAGTCCGAACAACCCGAATCTCTGGTTTCAGGGCCTCCACTCGCAAAGCTTCCCGAGCGGTGACGTCTCGTCGATCACGGCCCTCGTCACGCCGCTCATCCTGACCTACAAACGACGCGATCCCGCGATCTGGGCGCTCGCTTTGGTCCCGGCCTTCGACATGGTGGCACGGGTGAAGGCCCACGGGCATTGGGAGACCGACGTGGCGGCCGGCGCCGCGATCGGCGCCCTGAGCGGCTACTACGCCCACGAACGCCACAGCCCTTTCATATTGAGCCTGCTCCCGCATGGCTTCTACATGGGTCTTAGAACCGCCTTCTAAGGCGTGGCCGGAGGCACATGGATCCGTAAGGGGCGCGCCAAGTGCAGGCCCTCTTGCCTTGCGGGTCCCTCAAGGTTGCCTGCCGCGAACCAGCGCGCTTTTGCCTTTAGCTGCGCACGACCCGCGTCCAATGACGGCGGCCCTCACGACAGTGAGGCGCGGCCCGCCAGGTATGAGACGCCAAAGCCCCGGCCGCCGGCATCCACCCCGCATCCAGCCCGCGCAGGGATCGGGGCCTGCCCACGAACATCCCTCGCCGTCCTGCCCCAGCATCGCCTACGCCCAGCGCACC
>JAKAXT010000090.1 GCA_021816425.1 Pseudomonadota bacterium
TGCCCCTCGTCCTCTTATTCGCCGGCAAGCAGACCATAGACGGCGACACGGCCCAGGTGGGGCCCGGCATCGCCACCCGTCTCGATATGCAGTTGCTTACGTACGTAAGCAAGATCGTCTCCCTGGACCTGTCCGCCCGCGAGATCGTGGTCCATAGGCGATCGGAGGGGGGAGTACAGGTCCTGAAGACCCGCCTGCCGGCCCTGATTACCGTGCTCGAGGGCATAAACGAGATGCGCTTCGCCTCCTTGACCGACATGTTTCGTGCCGAGCGCCACGCGCTCTCGATGTGGACCAAGGACGACGCCCGCATCGAGGATGCCACCAAGATCGGCCTGAAGGGCTCGCCTACCGCGGTCTCCAAGGTCTTTGCGCCGAGTCCGACCAGCCATCGTGCGGAGATCATCGAGACGCAGGGCGGCCGGCCGATCGATCTGGCGGCGACTTTGGTCGCCAAGCTCTTTTCGAACCGGCCGGATGTGGCGCTTGCCATCAACCCTTCCCCGACGCCTGACGGGAGATCCCTATGACGGCCCAACCGGCACAACAAGCACCGCGACCCGCGGGCCGCCGCGCAGCGAAGCTCGACGAACGCCTGGCGGGCTACAAGGGCGTCTGGGTCTTCGTCGAATATGAGCGCGGGCAGGTCCACCCCGTATCCTGGGAATTGCTCGGCGAGGGGCGCAAGCTTGCCTCCGCCCTCAAGGTGGACCTCGCGGCGGTCCTGCTCGGCCCGCCCGATGGCGCCATCGACGCCTTCTGCGATCAGGCCATCCACTATGGCGCGGACCTCTGTTATCTCGCCCGCCATCCGGTCCTGAAGGACTATCGCAACGCCCCGTACGCGACCGTACTCACCGATCTCGTCAACCGTTACTGCCCCGAGATCCTGCTGCTGGGGGCGACCACGCTCGGGCGCGACCTTGCAGGCAGCGTCGCCACGACCTTGAAGACCGGCCTCACCGCCGACTGCACGAGCCTTGCGATCGACCCCGAGAACCGAGGGCTCGCGGCCACCCGCCCGACCTTCGGGGGAAGCCTCTTGTGCACCATCGTGACCCTCAATTATCGGCCGCAGATGGCCACCGTGCGACCGCGCGTCATGGCCATGCCCGCCGCCGACCCGTCCCGCACCGGCCGCGTGATCGAGCATCCAGTCGCGCTCGTCGAGGAGTCCGTGGTCACCAAGATTCTGGACTTCATACCAGACGATCGCGTCGCGCAAGCCAACCTTCCGTTCGCCGACATCATCGTAAGCGGCGGACGCGGGATGAAACGCCAGGAGAACTTCCGCCTCATACACGAGCTCGCCGCCGTGCTGGGCGGCGAGGTGGGCGCAAGCCGGCCCGTGATCCAGGCAGGCTGGGTCGGCGCCGAGCGGCAGGTGGGACAGTCCGGGAAGACGGTGCGGCCGCGGCTTTATATCGCGGCGGGCATATCGGGGGCCGTGCAGCATCGCGTCGGCATGGACAAGTCCGACGTGATCGTCGCGATCAACGAGGACGCCAACGCCCCGATATTCGATTTCGCGCACTACGGCATCGTCGGCAACGCCATGACCATCCTGCCGGCCTTGACGCAGGCGTTCACGGAGCACTTAAGGGCCCCGAAGCGGGCGGGCTGACAGCCGAGGAGTTTCTATGTCGGAGCATTTCGATGCGATTGTCGTGGGCGCGGGGCCTGCCGGGAACAGTGCCGCCTATACCCTGGCCAAGGCCGGCCTCAAGGTCCTGCAGATCGAGCGCGGTGAGTATTCGGGGTCCAAGAACGTCCAGGGCGCCATACTCTATTCCGATGCGCTGGAAAAAATCATGCCGGACTTCCGCGATGACGCGCCGCTCGAGCGCCACGTCGTCGAGCAACGCATGTGGATACTGGACGACGAGTCCTATATAGGCGGCACCTATCGCTCGGCGAATTTCAGCAAGCCACCCTACAACCGCTATACGATTATTCGTTCTCAATTCGATCGATGGTTCTCCAAAAAAGTCCGCGACGCCGGGGCGCTCGTCGTGTGCGAGACCACGGTACTCGACCTCCACATGGACGGGCGTCGCGTGGTGGGGGTCCGGACCGACCGCGACAACGGATCGGTGTACGCCGACGTCGTCATCCTGGCGGATGGCGTCAATTCCCTGCTTGCGCGCAAGGCGGGGTTCCACGGCGAACTGAAGCCGAAAGACGTCGCTTTGGCCGTCAAGGAAATCCACTTCCTGCCGGAGCAGACGATCGAGGAGCGGTTCAGCGTCAAAGGGACCGAGGGCGTCGTCATCGAGATGGCCGGCAGGATCACCCAGGGCATGGTGGGCACGGGCTTCCTCTACACGAACAAGGAGTCCGTGACCATCGGGATCGGCTGCTTGCTCTCCGATTTCAAGAAAAGCGGGATTGCGCCCTACGCCCTGCTCGAGCAAATGAAGGCGCATCCGGCCATAAGGCCGCTGCTCGACGGAGGCGAGATGAAGGAATATACCGCGCATCTCATTCCGGAGGGGGGCTACAATGCCATCCCCGCCATTTATGGCGATGGATGGCTCATGGTCGGTGACGCCGGCATGTTCGTCAATGCCGTGCATCGGGAGGGGTCGAACCTCGCCATGACCACCGGGCGCATCGCCGCCGAGACGATCATCGATCTCAAGGCGCGGGGCAAGCCCATGACGGCCCGGCACCTGGCGGCCTACCGCAAGGCCCTGGACGGGACCTTCGTCATGAAGGACATGAAAAAGTACAGGGATGTGCCGGCCGTTATGGACAAGAACCGCCAGTTTTTCACGGACTACCCCCATCTCGTAAGCCAGGCGGCCCGCACCATTTTGACGGTGGACGGGGTTGACAAGAAGACCAAGGAGCGCGCGATCCGCAAGGAGTTCGCCCGCACCCGCTCGACCCTGGGGCTGTTCGCCGACGCGTTCAAGCTGTGGAGGGCGTTCGAATGATGCGTGTAGAGGAAAAGCTTTTTCAGAATCGCTATCGGGTAGACGGCGCCCGCGCCCATATCGAGATCGTCGATGGCGACGTCTGCGCCGTCCATTGCCAGGATAAGCCCTGCACATTTTGTTGCCCCGCCGGCTGTTATGCGATGGACAATGGGGGGCGCGTGACCGTCATTACGGACGGCTGTCTGGAATGCGGCACGTGCCGCGTCATCTGCGGCGAGCATCGCAACGTCCGCTGGGAATACCCGCGTGGCGGCTACGGCATATTGTTCAAGTTTGGCTGACCTGCGACGCCGCCCCGACCCCGGATGACGCCGAAGACCCGTGCCGGGTGATCGCGGCCCGGTCGGGGGGCCCGCGCAGACCCTCAAGATCGACCGCGGGTTCGTTCGCGACATGGGCCACGACCCCAAGGACTACGCCATCGTCTCCGCCATCGCCCATGCCGGCCATCTTCTGGGTCTCGACGTCGTCGCCGAGGGGGCCGAAACGCAAGAGCAGCCGGAGCTCCTCCGCGGGCTTGGCGGCCTGTGCGTGCAGGGTTACGCGATCGCCCGTCCCATGCCGGCGGAAGATTTCCCCGGGTGGTGTCGAGACTACGAGCGCCGGCGCGGGCAGGCCGGGTGACGGTGGAATGGCGCGCCCGGCCAGACGCCCGCGGCCTAGACGGAAAACGAGTTCCCGCAGCCACACGTCGTGCGCGCGTTGGGGTTTCTGACGACGAAGCGCGCGCCCTTCAGGTCATCCCGATAGTCGATGTCGACCCCTGTGAGATAGGGCAGGCTGAGCGGGTCTATCACGATTCGCATCCCGTCCTTATCGATGATGCGGTCGCCAGGCTCGGTGGCGCCCTCGAAGCAGAAGCCATACTCGAATCCGGCGCAGCCCCCGCCGCCGACCCATATGCGCAGGTAAAGCAGCCCAGGCCCCTCTTCGGCCATGAGCGCGCGCATCTTCTCCAGCGCGTTTGCGCTCACCGTGACGGGGTCCTCAAATCCACCGACAGGCGCGATATCGTCTAAGGCAAGAGATCCTTCGGTTTGTGCCATTTGAGCCATGGGGCAATCTCCTTTTGATGGCCGTAAGCGCAAGGGGGCGCGAGCCGCTTGTCCCGCGCCAGAATCCGACGGTCTCGTCGTAACGGGAGACCGGGTCATTTGAGAAAAAGCAAGTCGCGTGCCACCCGCCCGTCGTCCCCGCGCCGGATCGGACTTCCGTGTCAGGCCCCGGCCGATTCGGCCGCGGACGCATCCGGCCTCACCGCCACGCGCATGCCACGCAGGTGTCGCATAAGCGACGAACCCCCCTATTTTGTCAGCCCCTGTCGTAAACCCGACATGGCGCGCTCCTCCGGCCGGCCCGCAAGCCCCGCGCCGGCTGCGCCCCGACGCCGCTACGAGTCCTGGCACGCTGTTTGCTGAACGTCGCCTGCGGGCCACGCGTGAATGCGGGACCGTTGGAGACCCGGATCTCATTCACCGCCGGAGGGGCATTCTCATGGAATCGAAAGAACATTGGGACGCGGGCAGGCCGCAAGCCGCGTCCGACCAATCGGCCGCGCCAGCACCCGGACACAATGGCTGCGGGGCCTCCGGTGGTGCCGGCAAGGCGAGCTGCGGGTCGTCCATGGCGCCCGAGGACATGGCCCCAGGCGTCTGGGAAAAGGTCAAGAACCATCCCTGCTACAGTGAAGAGGCCCACCATCACTATGCGCGCATGCACGTGGCCGTGGCGCCGGCCTGTAACATCCAATGCAACTACTGTAATCGGAAATATGATTGCGCCAACGAATCGCGCCCGGGAGTCGTGAGCGAGCGATTGACGCCCGAGCAGGCGGCCAAGAAGACTTTGGCGGTCGCAAGCGCGATACCGCAGATGACGGTCCTTGGGATCGCGGGCCCCGGGGATCCCCTGGCCAATCCCGACAAGACCTTCAAGACCTTCGAGCTCATAGCGCGCGAGGCCCCGGACATAAAGCTCTGCCTGTCCACGAATGGACTGGCCCTGCCCGATCATGTCGACCGGATCAAGGACCTGAACGTGGACCATGTGACCATCACCATCAACATGGTCGATCCCGACATAGGCGCCAGGATCTATCCGTGGATCTACTACCGGCATAGGCGCTACACCGGCCGCGAGGCGGCTCAAATCCTCCACGAGCGTCAGATGCAAGGTCTTGAGATGCTGACCGAGCGCGGCATCCTCTGCAAGGTCAACTCGGTCATGATCCCGGAAATAAATGATCAGCACCTGATCGAGGTCAATAAGGCGGTAAAGTCGCGCGGCGCCTTTCTGCACAACATCATGCCGCTCATCTCGGCGCCGGAACATGGAACCGTGTTCGGTCTTGACGGACGGCGCGGCCCTACGGCGCGGGAGCTGAAGGCGCTGCAGGACCGCTGCGAGGGACAGATGAACATGATGCGGCATTGCCGGCAATGTCGCGCCGATGCCGTCGGGCTCCTGGGCGAGGATCGGTCGGCCGAATTCACCACCGAGAAGGTGATGGAGAGGGATCTTGCCTACGATGGCGCGGCGCGACGCGCCTACCAGGCGACCGTAGAGGAGCAAAGAAATGAAAAGGCCGCGGCCAAGGAGGCCGAGCTCGAAGGGCTGCGTGGGCGGCAAAGCGACATGGTGGTTCTGGTGGCGGTGGCCACCAAGGGCGGGGGGCGGGTGAACGAGCACTTCGGGCACGCCAAGGAATTCCAGATCTACGAGGCGGGGGTGGGCGGCGCCAAATTCGTGGGCCACCGGCGTGTCGATCTGTACTGCCAGGGTGGCTACGGCGAGGAGGACGCCTTGCCCACGATCGTCCGGGCCCTCAATGACTGCGTGGCGGTCCTGGTGGCCAAGATCGGGGGCTGCCCGCGAGCGTCATTGAAGGAGGCCGGGATAGAGCCCGTCGACGCCTGCGCCCACGAGTTCATCGACGCAGCGGTACTGGCCTACTACAAAAGCTACATAGAGCGGGTGGAGAGAGGCGAGATCGCGCACACGCCCAAGGGTGATGCGGCGATTCGCCAAGGGGCGTACGTCGCCGCCTAGGACCTGTGCGACGGCATCAGAAAACACGAGGAGAAGACCATGCCATACAAGATCATAGGCTCGCAGTGCACCGCGTGCTCGGCCTGCGAGCCGGAATGCCCGAACAACGCCATCCGGGAGAAGGACGGCACTTATATCATAAAGCCGGAAAAGTGCACGGAGTGCATCGGATATTTCGATGATCCGCAATGTGTGGCGGTATGCCCGGTCGAGAACACCTGCGTGATCGACTCGAGCGTCGCGCGCTACCAGGCTTAAGGGGCGCGATCATGGGGATGACGATAACGCAGGCGGCCCTCAAGTTCATGCGCCGCCTGCTCAGGATGAGCGGCAACCCGGCGGCGGGCATCCGTCTGCTCGCAAGCCCCGGCGGCTGTTCCGGGACGAGCGTCGAGTTCAGCGTGGAGGCCGCGGCCCCCAAGGGTGACGTAACGACCGAGTACGAGGGCGTCACCATCCATATGCCGCCCGCGACCCAGGCGCTCCTCGATCTCTGCACCCTGGATTTTTCCGATGCCGCCCATGCATCGGGCTTCACGGTCCAGGACCCGAAGGGCGGCGGATGCGCCTGCTCGGGCGCAGGCGGCGTGGCGGGCGCGGCAGTGGTCGATATCAGTCGCTTGAGGCGCGGGCCCTAGGGCATCGTTCGGCCGCGCGCAGGCGTCCATGAGAGGAGGGCGAACATGAAGATCAACCGGGACGCCGATACGGTCGAGCTGGACGGCCCGCCACGGTTCGAGTACGGACAGAAGGTGCGTTCACGAAAGACCGTGCGCAACGACGGCACCTTCCCCGGCAAGGACATAGGCGACATCCTCGTGAAAAAGGGCGACGAGGGTTACGTGACCAGCATAGGGACATTCCTGCAGCAGTTCTATATCTACGGCGTGGATTTCGTGGCCAACGGTTATCGGGTGGGCATGAAGGGGCGGGAGCTCGAGTGCGCGGCGCCTGCCGACGGGTCCGACCCGGGGTGTCGATCGCGCCGCGCGTGGCCAGGGTCCGGTCGTTGATCCGAAAGTCGGGGTTTAGGCGATGACAGAGAAAGGGTGGGCCGACGTCTATCTCGATAACAACGCAACCGGGGTCGTCGCACGCGAGTGCCTGGAGGCGATGCAGGCCTGCCTGCGACCCGGCATCGGCAATCCGTCGAGCGCGCACGCTGCGGGCAGGCGCGCGAAGGAATTTCTGCGCGAGGCGCGCGCCGAGGTGGCAGGCCTCGTGGGCGCGCGCCCCCGAGAGATCGTCTTCACGAGCTCGGGCACCGAAGCCAATCATATGGCCATCCTGGGTGCCCTCGCGGCGCGGGGCGGCCGCAGGCATATCGTGACGAGTACGGTAGAGCATCCCTCGACCCTGATGTTGTTGCGCCATCTGGAAGGGGCGGGTATGGCCGTGACCTATCTCCCGGTCGACCGCGAAGGGCGACTCGCCGCACCCGCGGTCCGCGACGCCGTCACCGCGGATACCGCGCTCGTGACCCTCATGTGGGCCAACAATGAGACCGGCGTGCTCTTTCCGATCCCCGAGATCGCCCAGGCCATGCAGGCCTTGGCCGTGCCCCTCCACGTGGACGCCGTCCAAGCGGCTGGCAGGATACCGATCGATTTGGCGCGGGCGCCTATCGATATGCTGTCTCTCTCCGGCCACAAGCTGCATGCGCCTCCCGGAGCGGGGGCCTTGTTCGTGCGCAAGGACTTCAGGATCGCCCCGCTTTTCTGGGGGCACCAGGAGCGCAGGATGCGCGGCGGCACCGAGAATCTTCCGGCGATCGTGGGCTTCGGGAGCGCCTGCGCGCTCGCCCGGGAGGATCTCGAGGCCGAGGCTTTGCGTCTAGGGAGGCTGCGCGCCGCCCTCGAGCGCGGCGTCGTCGAGCGTTTCCCCGCGGCGAGGATCCACGGGGCCTGCGCGCCGCGATTGCCCAACACCACCAATATCGGCTTTGGCACCCTGGACGGTGAGCAAATCATGGAGGCCTTCGACCGCCGAGGTGTGGCGGTCTCCCTGGGTGCGGCGTGCGCCGCCGGTGGGATGGACCCGTCGCATGTGCTCATGGCCATGGGGCTCGATCGTCGGGCGGCTTTGGGCGCGATCCGCTTTTCGTTCGGGCGCTACAACAGCGAGGCGTGCGTCGCGCGGGTCCTGGCTCTATTGCCCGATATCCTGGGCGAGGCGGCCGCGCGCGCGGCGTAGAGAGGCGAGAGGATGCAAGGGGGTGGGGAATGAAGGTGATGATTCGCAAAAACCGCGAGGGCGTGCTGTCCGTGTACGTCGCCAAAAAGGATCTGGAGGAGCCGATCGTGGCGATGGAGCAGCCGGCCATGTGGGGCGGTCGCGTGACACTCGCCAATGGCTGGCAGCTGGAGCTGCCCGCGTTGGCCGTGGAGACGGCGTTGCCGATCACAGTCGACGTCCGGCGGATCGGGGGGACCTGAAGCCCATGAAGGACGCCGATTGGGACCGCCTGCGGGCGTTTCTCGATGTCGCGACCGGCCCGTCTTTGCCGGCCTTGCGGCGCGAGTTTCCGGGGCTCGCCTTCGTGCGCTGCGACGCCTCGGATATGGCCGGGGGCAGGCCGTTTCTGGTCACCCCCACGGCCTATGTGTATCTCGTCGACGGGCGCGGCCACTGCGTGGCCGTCACGCCCGACCTGGCGGCGGCGACCGGTCTTCTCATAGCGGCGCGCGAGGGGCCATGAGCCATTTCAAGATCCGTGCGGAGGTCTGGGGCGTCACCGCGGCGGATCGCGAACGCATGCGCGCGACCGGGCACGCAGCCCCTGCGGCGCAAGAGGCGCTCATTCGCGCCTTCGAGGCGCGCGTCGCCTCGCGGCTTGAAAGGCGCCATGCCGCGGCCATCGCGAGCGCGTCCGATGGGCTCGAACGGGTCTTGCGGGCCTACGAGATCGGGCCGGGCGACGAAGTGCTCACTTCGGCCTATTCCTGGCATGAAATCGCCCGCGCGGTGTGGCGGGTGGGCGCGACGCCGGTTTTCTCCGACATCGATTACTGGTCCGGCACGCTCAATCCCGCCAAGGCGGCCGCCAGGATAGGGCCCGCCACGCGCGCCATTCTCGTCGGCAACACCAACGGTCACCCCGCCGACTGGGCGGCCTTTCAGGAGCTGCGCCTGCGCCACGGCCTGCTTCTCATCGAGGATTCGACGGAGGCGCTGGGGTCCACGTACGCGGGAAGGCCCGTTGGCGGCTTCGGCGACGCAAGCCTGCTCGATTTCCGGGCGCGCGGGCCCGTCGCGTGCGGCAGGGGAGCGCTCATCCTGACCGACGATGAGGGACTGGCGGAGACCCTGAGCCGGCACGCGAAGGCCGCTTCGCCCGGCGATTCCATGAGCGCCTCCACGGCGGCTTTGCTCGATGCGCAGTGGGGGCGTCTGGACGCAACGCTCGCCGCGCGCGCCTGCGTCGCAACGCTCTATGGACGCCATATCCGCTCCTTCGAGGGAATCAAGGATCCCTACACCGGGCCGCGCGTCACCGCCCATCACGCGTTCACCTTTCTCGTTCATCTGGGCGCGCGCTTCAGCCGTCAGGCGCGCGATGCCATCGTTGACGATCTG
>JAKAXT010000091.1 GCA_021816425.1 Pseudomonadota bacterium
CGCCTTGGCCAGAGCTTGCGCCTTGGCCAGAGCTTGCGCCTTGGCGCGGGCCAGCCGTAGCGCCTCCTGGCGGGCACGGGCCGCGGCAAGCTGCGCCGCGGACGGCCCCGGATGGACCACCGGTGGCACGGGGACCTTGTGCGGCCGGGGAGCCGGTGGTATCGGCCGGGGGGCGATCTTCGCGCCGACCATGAAGGCGTGGATCACATGGGGGCCGGCCTTCACGACATACGAGGTATCGAGTTCGCTGAAGCGGAAACTCACCGCCAAAAACGCAAGCACCGCAAGGTGCACGAGCACCGCATAGAGGGTCGCGCGCGCACGTCCTGGCGCCTCTCTGGCGCGGTTGCCCATGGTCAGTGCCCGCGGGTCTTGGTCATAAGGCCCACGCTCGGGGCACCCGCCTGCTGCAGGAGCACCATGGCCGCCACGACATCCTGGTAAGGCACGGCCCGATCACCGCGAATCAGGATCGGCGTATGAGGACGTAGCCGCAGGAGGCCGCGGGCGCGCCTCTCCAAGGCGGCCGGCGTCACCGGGTGTCCGTCCAAAAAGTACCGGCCGGCGGCATCGACCGTCACGATCAATACCGCCCGGTGGGGACTTGGTATGGCGCGCGCCGCTGCCTGCGGGAGCTTCACCTTTACGCCACGCTTCAACACCGGCGCCGTGACCACGAAAATGATGAGCAAGACGAGCATGACGTCGACATAGGGGACGATGTTGATCTGGCTCATGAGCCGCATGCGTGGACGGCGATGGTGTTTCATGCGGACGCCTTGGCAACGTACGCTTGGCGCTGCAGCACGCTCGAAAACTCCTCCAGGAAGATTTCGTAACGCGAGGCCAGCCGATCGGTGTCGTCGGCATAGCGGTTATAGGCGATGACTGCGGGGATCGCGGCGAAGAGACCCATGGCGGTCGCGACCAGGGCCTCTGAAATACCGGGCGCGACGTGGGCCAAGGTCGCCTGCTGCATGTTGCCGAAGGACTGGAAGGCCGACATGATGCCCCAAACCGTCCCGAAAAGACCTATGTAAGGGCTTGTCGAGCCGACCGTGGCGAGAAACGAGAGATTGGTGCCAAGGTAATCGATCTCGCGGGTCAAGGCCACGCGCATGGCCCGCTGGACGCCCTCGACGATATCCATCGGCGAGATGCCCTTTTGCTTTTCGAGGCGCGTGTACTCCCGGAAGCCCGCCACGAATACGCTCGCATTCCCGGCGAGTTTGTCCTCGTTGCGCGCGAGTTCGGCGTACATATGGTTGACGTTCGCGCCTCGCCAGAAGGTATCCTCGAAGCGCTCGGCCTCCTGGTAGGCCTTCTTCAAAATGAACCATTTCCGAAAGATCATCGTCCACGAGACGATCGAGACGACGAGCAGAATCAACATCATGAGCTGCACGACAAGGCTCGCGTGGTCCACCATGGACCAGAGGGTAATCCCCTGATGGGAAGCGGCGACTCTCAAGATACTCTCCTTTACGAGGCGGATGCTTCCGCCAAAACCTGCATCAATTCCCGAGGCAACCTTCGCGGCGCGAAGGTGTCGGCGTCCACGCACACCACGTCGATCCTGCCCGCGCACACGCGCTCCGCCTGGCGCCAGCAGTCCTGCTGGAAGGTGATGCTCGCCCCGCGGATCGACAGCGGATCGGCGGTGACACGCAGGACATCGTCCAGGCGCGCCGGCGCGCGGAACTCGAGCGCGGCCGAACGCACTGCGAATAAGACCCGCATTTTCAGTGCCAGTTCATGCGGCCCGCCGAGGCGCGCGCGCAGCCATTCGTTGCGCGCGCGCTCCATGAAGCGCAAATAGTTCGCGTAGTACACGACCCCCGCGGCGTCGGTGTCTTCGTAATACACCCGCACTTCGACCGCAAAGCCTCCGGGCGGCGCCCCCTCGGTGCTCATGGACCGCTCTCGGGGGGCGCGGCGACCCCGAAGAGGTGAAAGGCGCGGGGCGTGGCCATGCGGCCGCGGGGCGTGCGCATGAGATACCCCTTCTGAATGAGAAACGGCTCGATGACGTCCTCGATCGTGCCGCGCTCCTCGCCTATGGCCGCGGCCAGATTGTCGACACCCACGGGCCCCCCCTGGAAGGTATCCGTCACCGCCCATAAAAGGCGGCGATCCAGGCCGTCCAAGCCCCGATCATCGACATCGAGCATTTTCAGGGCCTCGCGGGCGACGGTCTCGGTCAGCAGGCCGTCGCTGCGCACCTGGGCGAAGTCGCGGGCCCGCTTCAAAAGCCGGTTGGCGATGCGCGGGGTCCCGCGGGCGCAGGAGGCCAGGGCCCGCACCCCCGCGTCCTCGACCGGTAGGCCGAGAAGGCCCGCGGACCGCGCCACGATGCGCGCGAGGTCCTCGGTCTCGTAGAATTCCAGGCGCTCGACGATACCGAAACGGTCGCGCAGGGGCGACGTGAGGAGTCCCGCGCGCGTGGTGGCGCCGATCAGCGTGAAAGGCGGCAGACTCAGCTTGATGGAGCGCGCCGCCGGTCCCTCGCCGATCAGGATATCGATCTCGAAATCCTCCATGGCCGGGTACAGTATCTCTTCGACCACGGGACTCAATCGATGGATCTCGTCGATGAAAAGGACATCGTGGGCCTTCAAATTGGTGAGCAAGGCCGCAAGATCCCCGGCCCGCTCGAGGACGGGCCCCGAGGTCTGACGCAAGGATGCCCCCATTTCGGTGGCGATGATATGGGCGAGCGTGGTCTTGCCAAGCCCCGGGGGGCCGAAGAGCAGGACGTGATCGAGCGATTCGCCGCGCCCCCGGGCGGCGGCGAGAAAGATTTCGAGCTTTTCCCGCAGCCGCGTCTGGCCGACATAGTCCGCGAGGCGTTGCGGGCGCAGGCTCACCTCCTGGGCGCGCTCCTCCGCGGACCCTTCCAGCGAGACCAGCCGTTCGGTTTCGATCATCGAACCATTCCCCTGAGCGCCTCGCGGATCAACGCCTCCCCGGTGGCGGCGCCGCCCGCGGTCTTCTCGGCCCGCTCTACGGCCGCCTCTGCCTCGCGCTCATTGTAACCGAGCGCCTGCAAGGCGCTCATGGCCTCGTCTCGCCGGCTCGGCGCCGTTCGTCCGGTGACCGGCACCTTCCCGCTCAACTCCACGAGCAGGCGCTCGGCGGTCTTGCGACCGATGCCCGGCACCCTCGTCAGTCGCGTCACATTGCCTTCGTGCACGCACGCCGCCAATTCCGCGTCATTCAAGCCCGACAAAAGCGCCAGGGCGACGCGCGGACCCACCCCATTGACCTTCAGGAGAAGCCGGAACCAGGCGCGGCGCTCGGCGGTAAGGAAGCCGTAGAGAAGATGCGCGTCCTCGCGGACCACGAGATGCGTGTACAGCACCACCTCTCCGGATGCAGGCAATTCCGTAAAGGTCGAAAGCGGCAGATCGACCTCGTAGGCTACTCCCTGGACCTCGAAAAGGACCTGGGGAGGACTGCGCTCGATGACGAGGCCCCGCAGTCGCCCGATCATCGCGGCAACGCCCGGGCGCGCGAAATGAGGCCCTGGCTCTCATGGAGGTGACAGAGGGCGCAGGCCAGGGCATCGGCCGCATCCGCCGATGGGCGCGCGGACAGGCCCAACAGGGCACGCATCATATGCTGTACTTGTCCTTTCCCGGCGTGACCCACGCCCACGGCGGCCTTTTTGATCTGGAGGGCCGTGTACTCATGGACGGGAAGGCCGGCCCCGGCCAAGGCCACCAAGGCCGCGCCACGCGCCTGCCCGAGCTTCAGGGCGCTGTCGGCGTTGCGCGCGAAGAAGATCCTTTCGACCGCGCACGCATCGGGCTTGTAATACTCGATCACCTCGGCGAGACCCGCAAAAATCCGATGCAGGCGCTCAGCAACGGTGCCGGACACCGACACCACGACACCGCACGCCACATAGGCCGGCCGCCCACCCTGGTCATCGAGTATACCGAATCCCGTGCGCCGCGACCCCGGGTCTATGCCCAGGACCCGCATCACGCGCGCCCTCTAGGCCGATTCCTCCACGAAGGCGGCGTTTGTGTAGACCGTCTGGACGTCATCGAGGTCCTCCAGCGCCTCCAGAAGTTTCATGACCCGCTCCGCGTCCTCGCCCGCGAGCGCCACGTCGGTCAGCGGACGGATGACCGTTTCCGCCGACGAGGGCGTAAAGCCTCGCTCCACGAGCCCCTCGCGAACGCCAAGGACCTTCTCGGGCGAAGTCAGGACCTCGATCCCCTCGCCCTCCACGACGGCGATGTCGTCCGCCCCGGACTCCAAGGCGGCCTCCAACAAGGCGTCCTCGTCCCCGTCCGGAAAGACCAGCACGCCGCGCTTCTCAAACAGGTAGGCGACCGACCCCTCGGTGCCGAGATTGCCGCCGTGCTTGCTGAAGGCGTGGCGCACCTCGCCCGCGGTGCGGTTACGGTTATCGGTCGTGCAGGCCACGAGCACCGCGGCGCCCGCGGGTCCGTAGCCCTCGTACTGGATCTCCTCGTAATGAGCGCCTTCCAGTTCGCCCGTGCCGCGCTTTATCGCCCGCTCGATATTGTCCTTCGGCATGTTTTGCGCAAGGGCGCGGTCGATCGCAAGCCGCAGCCGCGGGTTATGGGACACATCACCGCCCCCCACCCGCGCGGCGATCGTGATCTCGCGGATCAACTTCGTGAAGACCTTGCCGCGCTTGGCGTCCTGAACGCCCTTGCGGAAACGAATATTGGCCCATTTGCTATGCCCGGCCATACACTTACCCTCTCAATCCCCAAAGCGCCCCTGCGCGAGATACGTGATTATCGCACGCACCCCCGCGCGGCTCATGACGAGACCCGCGTGCGACACCGGCAACGCTACCGCATCGCGCGCGCCCCGTAAACGGGTCTCGGTTTCCCGGAGCACGCCATCGTGCGCCCCTCCTTTCAGCAGACAACCCGCCAATCCGCGGGGTCTGGAACCGGTCACGATGCCAAGTCCAGGCGGCACGGGACCCCGCAGGCCCCGGATCAGAAGCGGCGCCGCCACCCCGAAAAAAGGGCGCAGCACGGGGCACCGGTAGAGGCGCCGCGCCGCCTGGCTGCCCCGAAACGGCGCGCCCAGGGTCACGGCGCGACCGTAGGCCCCGGGGTTGCGGCGGCAGAAGTCGGCGACCACCAGGCCCCCGAAGCTGTAACCGACGACCTGACGGATGCCGCGCGAAGCCGCAAAGCGCGCAAGGGACTCGCTTGCCTCATACAGACTTTGGCGTAGCGGCCGGTAAGGGTAGAGGCTTACACGCAGACCATGGCGGGCGAGGCGCCAGGCGAGCAGCCAGAGCGCCGGCCGCCCGAACCACAGCCCCGGCACCAGGACCACCGCGCGCTCAGGGCGGCAGGAATCCCCGCTCACGACCAAGGACCTCGAGCGCCCAACGGTTGCTGGGGGAGGTGACGCGCGCCACGGCCACGGGCCACGCAAGCCATTCGTACTCCTTGTGTTCGGCGCCATGGAGCATCACGCCCATCCGGTCCGGCAGCTCCAGGGAAAACACGTGCTCGGTATTACGCAGCGTCCCCGGGCGGTAGCGGTGCCGCCACTGCGGGAAGATCTCGTAGTCGTGGCTCACCCCCCAATCCCGCCAACCGGTCTGAGCCGCGATGCCGGTCTCTTCCTGCACCTCCCGACGCGCGGTCGCGAGCCTGTCGCTCTCGGCCCATTCGAGGCTGCCCGTCACCGACTGCCAGAACGCCGCGTGATCGGCCCGGCGCAGGACCAGCACCTCGCCCGGCGTGGTGAAGATCACCACCAGCACCGACTCCGGGCGTTTGAAGGGCGGCGACGTGCCGGTGGCCACGGCTAGACCCTGGGGGCGGTACTCTGGAGCGCCAAATCCGCGAGCTGCTGAGCCGAGACCGTCGACGGGGCCTCCGTGAGGGGGCAGGTCGCCTTCTGAGTCTTGGGGAAGGCGATCACGTCGCGGATGGACTCGGCACCCGCCAACAGCGCACTCAGGCGGTCGATCCCGAAGGCGAGGCCCCCGTGCGGCGGGGCGCCGAAGCGCAGGGCATCGAGCAGGAACCCGAACTTCTCGCGCGCCGTGGCCTCGTCTATCCCGAGCACCCTGAAAAGCTGCTCCTGCAGCTTTTGCTCATGAATACGTATCGAGCCCCCACCCACCTCCGTGCCGTTCAATACGAGGTCGTAGGCCCGCGCGCGCACGCGACCGGGGTCACTTGCGAGATAGGGCGCATCCTCGGGCTTGGGGGCCGTGAACGGATGATGCACGGCCTGGAACCGCCCGTGCGCCTCGTCGTATTCGAGGAGCGGGAAGTCGACCACCCAGAGGAGGCGCCATCCCTCGCTCACGAGGCCCCGGTCGGCCCCCAACCGCAGCCGCAGCGCACCCATCGCCTCGTTCACCACGCGCGCGCTATCGGCCCCGAAAAAGAGCAGGTCCCCGGCCGCGGCGCCGGTACGCGCGAGGATCTCCCGCACCACCGCGCCGTCCAGAAACTTCAGGATGGGCGACTGCAAGCCGTTTTCGGCAACGGGATCGTTCACCTTGATGTAGGCAAGCCCCTTGGCGCCGAACGTCGCGACGAAGGCCGCGTAATCATCCAAGGCCTTGCGCGAAAGGTCGGCGCCCCCCGGCACGCGCATCGCCACCACCCGCGCGCCCGGATCGGCGGCGGAGGCCGCGAACACCTTGAACTCGACGTTGCGCACGAGATCCGCGATTTCCACGAACTCGAGAGGGTTGCGCAGGTCGGGCTTGTCGCTCCCGAAACGGCGCATCGCCTCGGCATACGGCAGCCTCGGCAGAGGGGTCTCGATGTCGACACCGATCGCCTCGCGGAACACGGACTTCACGAGCCCTTCCATGAGCCCCAGGATCGCCTCCTCGTCGAGGAAAGAGGTCTCGATATCGAGCTGGGTGAACTCGGGCTGGCGATCGGCGCGCAGATCCTCGTCGCGGAAACAGCGGGTCACCTGGTAATAACGCTCAAAACCCGCCACCATGAGGATCTGCTTGAACAGCTGGGGCGATTGCGGCAACGCGAAGAACTGTCCGGGGTGGGTGCGGCTCGGCACCAGATAATCGCGCGCGCCCTCCGGCGTCGAGCGGGTCAGCATCGGGGTCTCGATCTCGATGAAGTCCTGGTCCTCGAGGAAGCGGCGCGCCGCGCGGATCAGGCGGTGGCGCAGCTGCAAATTCTCGCGCATCACCGCGCGCCGCAGATCGAGATAACGGTACTTGAGGCGCACAGCCTCGCTGATTTCCGGTTCGTCCAGCGGAAACGGCAGGACGTCGGAGGTGTTCAGGATCGTAAGTCCCGTCGCATCGATCTCGAACTTGCCCGTGGCAAGATCGGGGTTTTCGGTTCCAGGGGGGCGAGCGCGCAGGATCCCCTCGACCTCCAGCACATATTCGCTGCGTATGTCCTCGGCGCGCGCGAAGACCTCGGGCCGGGCGGGGTCGAAGACCACCTGGACCAGGCCGCCGCGATCGCGCAGATCCACGAACAAAATGCCGCCGTGATCGCGCCTGCGCTGCGCCCAGCCACAGACCACAACTGCCGCGCCGGCTCCGAGCGCTGGCAATTCTCGACTCAAGTGTGTACGCATAAGACCCTAGGCCGTCGCCCTCTTGGACGCCGGGGTGGCGCCCTTCCTCGGTAGGCCGGGGACGACCATACCCATGGAAAGGATCATGCGCAAGCCCTCGTCCACGCTCATGCGGAGCTCGACTACGTCCTTTCTCGGGACCATGAGAAAAAAGCCCGAGGTCGGATTGGGCGTGGCCGGCACGAAGACATTCACGAGCTCGGTCCCGGTCGCGGCCACCGCCTCCGGGAGCCCTTCCCCGGTCAGGAAGGCGAGCGTCCAGCTACCCGGGTGCGGATAGGGCACGAGCACGACCGTCCGGAACGAATTGCCCGCCCCCGACATGAGCGATTCCAGCAACTGCTTCACGCCCGAATACAAGGACCGCACGAGCGGGATGCGCGCAAGCAAAGCCTCGCCCACCGCAAGCAGCCGCTGGCCCAGGAGATTGGCCGCCACCACCCCGGTCCCAAGCACCGTGATGAACACGAGAACCACCCCGAGCCCCGGGATGTCGTGGCCGAGCCAATGGTCCGGCTGGACCTCCTCGGGCAAGATCTGCAGCAGACGGTCGGCAAAGTCGACGAGCGACTCGATGACGAGGAAGGTCACGCCGAGCGGGACCCAGACCAGCAGGCCCGCCGTCAGGTACCGCCGGACTCGCCCCATTTAATGGCAGCCGCAGCCGCCCCCGCCGCAGGCCGCCGCCGGGGCGGCGCTCTCCTCCTTGGGCTTGTCCTCGCCCTTGGGCTTGTCCTTGCCGCGGAAATCGGTCGCATACCAGCCCGACCCCTTCAGCTGGAAGCCCGGCGCGGAGAGCAGTTTCTTCAAGGCGGGCTTATGGCACACGGGGCATTCGGTTGCCACCTCACCTATCTTTTGCATCATCTCGGCATGGTTGCCGCAGGCGTCACAAACGTACTCGTAGATCGGCATAAAACCTCGCGAATCTGTCAATCCGATGTCCCCGAAATGGGGTCGATCGGCGAAAAATGCAACCCCGAGAGTATAGCCAAAACGCCCTGGCCGGCACATAGGGGGCGCGTAAACAGCGAAAAACTCGGTAAACGGCTTTCCCTCGGGATTTTTTATGCTAAGTTAACGGCGTTGTTCCCAACCTCATATAGGATACCCATGGCAACGAAAAACAAGGCCCCAAGCAAAAAAGCGGCAAAGAAACCGATGTCGAAGTCGGAGCTCTTGTCCCACTTGGCGGATAAGACGAACCTGAAGCGCAAAGAGGTCGGCGCGGTATTCGATGAATTGCTCACCGTCATCAAACGCGATATCAAAGGGGGCCCTGGGGTATTCAACTTGGCAGGGCTCATGAAGATCAAGGTGGTCCGCAAGCCGGCCACGCGCGCCCGGAAGGGGATCAATCCCTTCACGAAGGAAGAGATGGTGTTCAAGGCCAAGCCTGCGCGCAACGTGATCAAGATCCAGCCGTTGAAGACCCTGAAGGGGATTTTCTAAGCCTCCTGATCGCCCGGACGGGCGGCGCGCGTGCCGCCCGTCCTTAATCACCCCGCCTTCTCGACACAGCCCCGTCTACCACCCCGTTCCACGCGCCCGGCGCGCTCCTGCCGCAAGCCGCAAAGTCCGTGACATCGCCGGCACGCCGTCCGCGACCGCCGCCGCGAGCCCCCATCGCGCGAGATCGGATGCGCGCGTACACGCGACGTCGTCGTCACCCGAAGACCCGCCGCTTTCCCTCTCCGCCGTCACCGGGCGAACATACTGTAAAGTCCGCGACGCCCTGCCGTGGCGACGCTTTGACCATTCCAGGAACGCGGCCGATACTTTCGGTTCGGGAGCCCCTCCGGGCTCGTACCCCCGGCGCGATCCGCACGCGGCGCAGACCCCGCCGCGTCGCCGCGCCGACACCGGGCGGACGGTTACCGGCATCCCGCTCTTTGAGCCAAACGACATCGGGATGCGGCCTAGCTAACATTACGACACGACACGCCCTATTC
>JAKAXT010000092.1 GCA_021816425.1 Pseudomonadota bacterium
CCGATCTTGACCGACCCCAAGATACGAGGGACGGTCATAGCCCGCATCAAGCGGTTGGAGATAAGTCTGATGGGCGATGTCAGTTCGGTGGGTGATGGCATCCACGAGTTGCGCGTCCATCTAGGCGCCGGATGGCGGGTGTATTTTACGCGGCGGGCCGGTCAGGTGATCGTATTGCTTGCAGGTGGTCCAAAGCGAACCCAAAAAGCGGACATTCGCCGCGCCAAGGATCTTGTGGCGCGACTGGAGGACTGAAGCATGACAGCCAAACGTACGCATTCCCGTAAAAAGACGGGGCGAGCCGCAATAAAGGTGGCGGACCTGCCTCCTTTCGATGCGGCCACGTATCTTGAGGATGAACAAACGATTGCGGCTTACCTTACCGACATCCTGGAGGCGCAAGACCCCGCCTTGTTGGCGGCCGCTCTGGGTGATATCGCAAGAGCTCGCGGTATGACCGAGATCGCCAAGGCCTCCGGTATTGCCCGTGAGGCGCTCTACAAAGCCTTGCGCCCTGATGCGCAGCCTCGCTTCGACACCATCAGCCGAGTCTGTGCCGCCCTGGGAGTCCGCCTGGTGGCAGAACCGGTATGACCCTGGGGCTCGGGCGGATGCGTCATGGGCGCAAGCGCCAACCCCGGCTGGGCTGGCCGCCGGAAGGGTGAGAAAATGAGCGGAATTTCAAAGGATTGGCGCGCCCTAGAGGATTCGAACCTCTGACCTTTGGAATCGGAATCCAACGCTCTATCCAACTGAGCTAAGGGCGCAGGGCGCTTAGGATAGCGCGAAGCGCGCGCACGGTCCATGCCGAGGCGTGGACCTGCCCGGCAGGCTTATCCCTAAGGAATGACCGGGGGTTTCTTGGGGGTCGCGGCAGTCGGACCGCTCCTCGCCTCCAGTTCCGCCACCTGGCGCTCGAGGCGCTCGACCATTTCGCGAGTCCGCTGGAGCACCGCCTGTTGTACCTCGAACTCCTCGCGTGTCACGAGGCGCAATCTCTGGAAGGTGCTATCCAGGACGGCACGTACGTTCTTTTCCACGTCCTGTCCGAACTCCGGGGGGACGGCGGCGCGGGCGGTCGAAGCAATTTGATCAAGGATTCGTGTCAGCATGAGGCCAGTATAAGCCTTTCCCGCCCTCACGCGAAGGGGATGAAAGTCGGGAGAGCTGGCGGCCGGCCTCGGCTGCTATATAATGCGCCGGTGCGCACCTTGACCCGTTTTGGATCAGTCTTGGCCTTGGCCACCTTGTTCGCCCTCCCCGCCTACGGGGAGGGCGTGAGCGGGCGGGTCTCCCTTTTGAGCAATTACGTCTGGCGCGGGATCTCCGAATCGAATGGTAATCCCGCGCTTCAGGGATCGGTGACGGCCGTGGGGCCCGTCGGTCTCTACGCTCGAGGGTTCGTCTCGAGCCTCGATTACCAGGGCGCCCACGAGCGCGGGGATTTCACGGGGGGCATCCGCGACATGACGCCCGTGGGGCTCGGGTTCAACGTAGGCGCCACCGCCTACCGCTTCGATGCGAGCTCCCTGAATTTCGAGGAGACCTTCCTTAGGTTGCGCTTCGGGCCATTTCTGGGCGGCGTCTATCATGACTGGCAGCACGGCAATACCTACCTTGAGGCGGGCTATCGGGTCGGTCTCGGGAGCGGGCTCCGCCTCCTGCTCCATGCCGGGCACACGAGCGGCCGCACGGTCGCGTCCTACGACGACTACGGGGTGGGCGTGACCAAGTCCTGGAGCGGCTTCACGGCTGGTGTGTTCGTGACCGCCACCGACCATCACGTCCTCTCGGGCATGCATAACGCCACGGTGGCCTTGGTTCTGACGCAGGCTTGGTAGGCTGGCGCCCCGCGCCCAGACGAACCCCGAGCCTGTGCCGGTCACGGTCTCGTGACTTCGGTCTGGAATTGCTTGCCGTTGATATTCTCGAACACGACCGTGTAGCGCCCCGTGCCGACATGCACGGCCGTGCCCGTGGCGGGCTTCAGCGTGATCCACGCCTTGGCTCCCATCTTGGCCTTGAGGCCGAAGAGGCCGGGCTCGAACTTGTTGTAACGGTAGATGTTCTTGATATGGCCTTTGGCCGCTCGCCGCAGGGCCTGGCCTTCCCAGCTCTCCACGATCCCACCCGACCCTTTGACGATGACCGCGACGATATGCGAGGGGACGGCCGGTGTTCCGCCATTCAAGTAAGCGAGAACCTTCACGCGGCCGTCTTTGTGCAATGTCGCTTGGCTCAGGCTCACATGATGCTTGCCGGCGCTCACGGGCCCGCTGTGGAATTTCGAGTAGATCGAGCCCCGATAGTAGTTGTAGGAGACCAGGGTGAAGGCGGCGGCGACGACGGCGAGACCCTTGCCCCAGCCTTCGATCTCGCGGGCCGTGAAGGGGGTGCTGCCGAGCCAGCGAAACCACCTGCCGTCCGCAAGATGGGGATTGCGGCGCAAAAGCCAGCTGTCGATGGCCCAGGTGCCGCTGCCGGCCACGAAGATGGTGCAGCCCATGGCGAAGGTCGAGGCGGCCATGGTCCACTCGTCTATGCACGTGGCGCCCTGCCATCCGAAGACCAGCATCAGGGAGACGCTCAGGGCGATGCTTAGCATGGCGCTGGCCCGCGTCAGGACGCCCAGTATGAGCCCGAGACCGCTCACGAGCTCGGCTGCGCTCACGAGCACGAGCAGCCAGTAGACGAGCGCGGGGTGCTGGAGGATGTGACTTAGGACGTGGTTCAGGCCGAGCACGGCCCCCGGCATGCCGCCCTGAAGTTTATTGGCCATCCAACTGTGGGCATGTGGGTCGAGCTTCTTGGGGGCGTAGATGAAGCGTCGCGTGCCGCCGCCCCAATAAATCCAGCCCAGAATGAGGCGTACGGCAAGCACCGCCGCGCCCGTCATCCGGAATACGGTCGGCTGGTCGTAGGTCTGTTCCAATGTGTATCGGCCCATGGCTTCCTTGGCTCCGTTGATCCGTCCCTGTTCTCCGGTCGCGGCGTGCGCCGCGCGACCCCCGCGGTAGACCGCGGACCTCGCCCGCGACAGGGGATCATGAGGGTCGCGATAGTGCTGACCGCGCGCGGGCGACACGGGTTCCCCGGCGCCGCCACCTCAGGGGGCCGACACGGGCAGTCGCGCCGTCCTCAGGCGCTTTCCGCGACCTCGTCTTTCCGGTCGCTTTGTGAATACCACGCATCACGGGTCACGCGC
This sequence comes from Pseudomonadota bacterium, assembly GCA_021816425.1. GTDB lineage: Bacteria > Pseudomonadota > Gammaproteobacteria > Acidiferrobacterales > Acidiferrobacteraceae > Acidiferrobacter. The sequence goes on from JAKAXT010000092.1 coordinate 3,206, forward strand.
AGACCCTCGAGCGAGCGGGCGAGCTGGATGTGGAAGACCACGAGATCGCCAACGGCAAACGCCGCCTCGCAGGCCGCGAGATAGAACTCCCACATGCGCGCGAAGCGTTCGTCCAGGCGCCGCACGACCTCGGCCCGCCGACCCTGGAAGCGCCTCTGCCACTCGCGCAACGTGTAACGGTAGTGGAATCTCAGGACTTCGAGGTCGGCGACCTTGAGACCGGCCTTTTCGATCGCCGGGATGACCTCGGAGAGGGCGGGGTTGTAGCCCCCCGGGAAGATGTAGCGGCGGATCCAGGGGTTGGTCTGCCCGGGAGGGCCGCTACGGCCGATGTGGTGGAGGAGCGCGAGCCCGGCGGGAGCAAGCCGCTCCCGGATTTTGGCGAAGAAGGTCTCATAGTGGGGTATGCCCACATGTTCGAACATCCCCACGCTCACCACGCGATCGTAGAGCCCGCGATGCTCGCGGTAATCCTCCAGCCGGAATTGGACGCGATCAGAAAGACCAGCCTCGTGCGCCCGCGCGGTGGCCACGCGCAACTGCTCCTTGGAGAGCGTGATGCCCATCACTTCGACGTCGGCCGCGCGGGCGAGATGGAGTGCAAGGCCTCCCCAGCCGGAGCCGACGTCCAGTACGCGCAGTCCGGCCTTCAGCTCGAGCTTGCGTCGTATGAGTTCGCACTTGGCGACCTGCGCCTCCTCGAGGCTTGCGTCCGGTCGCGTGAAATAGCCGCAGGAGTAGTGCATCTCGCGATCGAGGAACAGCCTGAACAGCGCTTCGTCGAGGTCGTAGTGGTGGGCGACATGGCGACGGCTCGCGCCCAGGCCGTTGCCCTGTTCAAGGTGGCGCCTCAGGTTCCCAAGGAGCGAGGAGGGGGGTTCATCCGGAAGATTGCGCAGGAAGACCTCGATCAATGCGGCAAGACCCTTGGGCGCGTCCCAGGCCCCCTCCATGTAGGTCTCGCCCAGCTCGAGCCAGGGGTTGCGGACGAGGCGACGGATGGCCGAGCGGTCTTTTATGACCCATTCGGCGTCCGGCGATCCTTCGCCGTAGCGCCCCACGGTTCCTGTCGGGTAGCGCACTGTCAGGCGGCCGGTCTTTATGGCATCGGCCAAGATCTTTTCCAGCATAAGCGTCCTCCGATAGCGACGTTGCGCGGATAGCCCCTCGATCGCCGGGGCTGCCTTCCCTGTAAGGCCTGCTCGTACTGATTCTAGCACCGCTCCGCCCCAGGGTCGCTACGACCCCCCAGTCCAATGCCGGAGCAGGCCTCCCGCCCACGGGCCGAGGCGTCACGTTCGTCGCCCCGCCTTCGAGGCGCGGGAGGCGTCGACCCGGAGACGGCTTTCTGGATGTGGTCGGAGAGCCCGCGTCTTGGCGGAAGGGTCGCGTCGCCCGGGCCTTGCGTCGGGCGCGTCGCTTGCGCATGGATCCCGGGCTACCAGGTGAGCCGCAGGGCGCGGCCGATTTCCTCTGCGTGCTTAGGATCGACGCCGGCTTCGCGGGCCACCTCCGGCCAGGCGGCGACCGCGTCGACGATCTCCTCCAGGATGTCGTCCGGTCGCGCGATCCCGATGGATGCGCCCACGGTCCGAAGGTCATCGCGCGTGAAGTGGTCGCGCTTTCCGTTGATGGTCATCTGATGCTGATGGGTCCAGCGTCCATGGGGGTTGTGGGCATAAATCAAATCGAAGGCCGGCGCCAGGCGCCAGGCGCCATCGGGCCCCATCAGGAAGGCGATGTTCTTCGTGTGGTCATCCTGATTGCGGGCCACCACATTGAAGATCAGGCGTCGGTAGAGCTGGATCGCGTCGGCCCTGGGCAGGCGCAGCCTGCGCATGACCTCGAAGACCTGTTCGTAGCCGTAGGCGCCTGCGGCGTTGTAATCGTAATGGGCGATGCCGCAGAGGGACTGCATGTGGAGCTTTTCATGGCCCACGCGATCGAATCGCTTCGTCATAAAATGGGCGCGGCCGTTTTCGTGCAGCAGCCGGCACTCGCTCATCGTGATCCCCGCCGCGTGCGCCATGCGCGAGTAAGCGTACTCGATGCGCCCGTGCCCCTGCGTGCGGCCGAGCTCGAGGTCGATCACGCCGTCGAACTTGAGCAGCCAATAATCGTATCCCGCGGGCACGCGACCCTGCCCCGAGAGGACGTGGCCCTCGGCGTCGAGGGCGATCACGGCCTTGGCGCGCGCCCCGCCGGCCGAGGTTCCGACACGCAGGATGTCGCGCAGCGCCTCTTCATCCGGGCGCTCGCCGGTCCCAAGACGCGCATCGAGATGTCCACGCTCGGCGGTGACCATCCGGGCGAGCTCCACGAGTTCGGCGATCTCGACCGGCACGGCCCGCGCGAGGCGCCGATTCACGGCCGGCTCGAACTCGAGGGCGCCCATGCCACGTTCCCCCGTGTAACAGAGCCGTTCGACGGGATTGAAGTCGCCGGCGGCTCGTCCCTGTCGCGCGAGCCAGCTATCGATCAGCGCATTCCCGAACTTGTCCGGCAGGGCGTCCGCCAAAAGCCCCGGGAGGCCCATGAATGTCTCGCGCGGCAGGGCCGGGAAGGTGAAGACCTCGCCCGACGCGCGCGCGAGCGGCATCATGAGCGGGGCCACGTCGCGTCCCGATCCCAAAAACGCGGGCTCGAATTCGAATGCCGCCAGGGCGCGATCCGCGAGCCAGGCCACGGCCCCGACGGGGTCGCCCCAGAGACGGACGATGGCCGCCGTGACCGCCGCTACCACGAGGAATCGTCTCCCGTCGCGGGTGCCTTCGGTTTCCCCGAGGCGCGCTTGCGGGTACGGCCTTGTCGGCGGGCCAGTTCCAGGGGGCTTGGGGGCGGGTCCGGGAGGAAGCCCTCCAGGGCGTCGAGCGCATCCAGTTCGCGCAAGAGGGTGATGAGGCTCGCCAACTTGCCGCGACCGGCCTCGAGCGCCTTGACCGTGCCCACGCTTACGGCCGCGCTTGCCGCGAGGTCTTCCTGGGTGCGGTTTCGACGCAGCCGCAGGGCGCGCAGTCGCCAGCCGAGGCGACGCGCGATCTCCTGGTCCGAAAGGGCGCGGTAATCTGCGTTCATGTCCGCCGGTATCCTGTCTCTTGCGGCCATGGTATCGCGATGGCGACGACCGTACAAGAGACGCCAATATATCTCATCATAGGCAATAAACACCTTAATAGACATCTCCCTGGCTATTAATGTGGTATTCTCATCACACGCCATGGCGTGGGGCGCCCATTAGGCCGACTTCCATGGCCTTTGGGGGCCCCTTAAAGTAGGGACGTCGACCGCGGGCCCCGTCCGGGCCGCCCGCCGCCGGCCCCGGCGCCCCGAGGCGGGAGACCCCCGAGGCGAGGCCCTTGTTTTTGGTAGGGAATGCCGATCCCGACCCTGCGCCCATTGACTCCGGGCACAACCGGCGTTAGCCTCGCTCCGCCGCCGCCATTGCGCGCTGTCGGCGCCGTTTTGCCCTCCAACCCGTTTTTCGCTATGGGCGCGTGCCCCGGAGAGTCCATTTTGAGCCTTGCACACATCCTTGGTTTTCCCCGTCTCGGTCCCGATCGCGAGTTTAAGAAGGCCCTCGAGGCCTACTGGAAAGGGAATCTGACCCAGGAGGCCCTCCGCAACGTCGGGAAGGACCTGCGCATGCGTGCCTGGAGCGCCCAGAAGGCGGCCGGCCTCGACCTCGTGACGGTCGGCGATTTCGCGTGGTACGACCATGTCCTCGAGACGAGCGCGCTGCTTGGCGTCGTGCCGCCGCGCTTCGAGTGGCAGGGGCCCGAGGTGGACCTCGACACCTTTTTCCGGATGGCGCGCGGCGTGGCCCCCACCGGCAAGGCCACCTACGCCTGCGAGATGACCAAGTGGTTCGATACCAACTACCACTATATCGTCCCCGAATTTCAGAAGGGCCAGCGTTTCGCGATCTCGTCGCCGCGGCTCTTCGAGGATGTGGCCCAGGCCCGCGCCGCGGGCTTCCCGGTCAAGGCGGTCCTCCTCGGGCCTCTCACCTATCTGTGGCTCGGCAAGGCCAAGGGTGAGGACTTCGATCGGCTGTCGCTGCTGCCGGACCTGCTGCCCGTCTACCAGCAGATCCTGAAGCGCCTCGCCGATCAGGGCGTCGAGTGGGTGCAGATCGACGAACCGGCCCTGGTCCTCGACCTCCCGAAGACGTGGACCGATGCCTATCCGAAGGCCTACGAGGCCCTGTCGTCGGCCGGCCCCAAGCTGATGCTTACGACCTATTTCGAGAGCCTGGGCGCGAACCTCGCGCTCGCGTGCAAGCTCCCGACCGCAGCCCTCCACGTCGACCTCGTGCGTGCCCCGGACCAGCTGCAGGCGGTCCTGAAGGCGGCCCCGGCCGACAAGCTCCTGTCGCTCGGCGTGGTCGATGGCCGCAACATCTGGCGCGCCGATCTCGATGCGGCCCTGAAGGTGTTGCGCAGCGCGCAGGGCCACAAGGGCGGGATCGCGGTCGGAAGCAGCTGTTCGCTCCTGCACGTCCCGGTCGACCTGATGCGCGAGCAGAGGCTGGATGCGGAGATCCGCAGCTGGCTTGCCTTTGCCATGCAGAAGATGGCCGAGGTCGGACTCCTGAAGCGCGGTCTCGACGAGGGTGACGCGGCCATCGCCCAGGCCCTCGAGGAGAGCCGTCGCGTGGCGCAGGACCGGAAGTCCTCGGCCCGCATCCACGACAAGGCCGTGAAGGCCCGGGTCGCCGCGGTGACCCCGCAGGACGCCACGAGGAAACAGCCGTTCGCCAAGCGCCGGCCGCTGCAGCGCGCGCACCTGAACCTGCCCGCATTCCCGACCACCACCATCGGTTCCTTCCCGCAGACGAACGAGATCCGGACCGCCCGGCGCGACTTCAAGGCCGGCCGTATCGATGCCGCCGAATACGAGGAGCGGATGCGGGCCGAGATCGCGCTTGCCGTGCGCAAGCAGGAAGAGATCGGCCTGGACGTGCTCGTGCACGGCGAGGCCGAGCGCAACGATATGGTGGAGTACTTCGGCGAGCAGCTCCAGGGCTTCGCCTTCACCGACTACGGCTGGGTGCAGAGCTACGGATCGCGGGCCGTGAAGCCGCCGATCATCTTCGGTGACGTGTCGCGCCCGACGCCCATGACCGTCGAGTGGGCGCGGTACGCCCAGTCGCTCACCAAGCGCCCGATGAAGGGCATGCTTACCGGGCCCGTCACCATCCTGCAGTGGTCGTTCGTGCGTAACGATCAGCCACGCGCCGATACGACCCTCCAGATCGCGTTTGCGATCCGCGACGAGGTCTGCGACCTGGAGCGGGCGGGGATACGCGTGATCCAGATCGACGAACCCGCGGTACGCGAGGGCCTGCCCTTGCGGCGCGAGGACCACAAGGCCTATCTCGCCTGGGCCGTGCGCGCCTTCCGGGTGTCCTCGGGCGGGGTCGCGGACGAAACCCAGATCCATACTCACATGTGCTACGCCGAGTTCAATGACATCATCGAGGCGGTGGCGGAGATGGATGCGGATGTCATCACCATCGAGACCTCGCGTTCCGACATGGAGCTCCTCGACGCCTTCGTGAACTTCCGTTATCCCAACGAGATCGGCCCGGGCGTCTACGACATCCATTCGCCTCGCGTGCCGAGCACCCAGGAGATGGTGCGGCTCATGCAGAAGGCCGAGAAGGTCCTGCCCCGCGAGAACCTGTGGGTCAATCCGGACTGCGGCCTGAAGACCCGCAACTGGCCGGAGACGGAGAGCGCCTTGCGGAATATGGTCGAGGCCGCCATGTCACTTCGGAACGAGGGCCGCCAAGCACTATAATGGTGCACCAAGGGTGAGCTCGCTCACCCGGGTGGTGCAAGAGCTGTGACAGAAGGGGCGGGGATCGCTGAAAATAGCGGTCCCCGCCCCTTTTTTTGTTGGCACGTTCCCTGCAATAAGCGCTCTGCACACGCCAGGTGCGAAAAAACTTCTATAGGGGTTGACATGCAAACGGCTGTTTTTGGGACACCGGCTCTCTCGCTTGCAGCCGGATCGGGTCGGGGTGCGTACGGGACATCGAGGCGCCAGGCCCCTTTCCAGGAGATCGATCCATGAAACTGATAACCGCCGTCATAAAGCCGTTCAAGCTCGATGATGTTCGCGAAGCGCTGTCCGAGATCGGTGTACAGGGCATCACCGTGACGGAAGTGAAGGGCTTTGGTCGGCAGAAGGGCCATACGGAGCTCTATCGGGGGGCCGAGTACGTGGTCGACTTTTTGCCCAAGGTAAAGATCGAAGTCGCCATCGATGACGATCTCGTCGAGCGCGTCAAGATC
>JAKAXT010000093.1 GCA_021816425.1 Pseudomonadota bacterium
TGTACGTGTCAGGCTCCGCCCGCAGACCCGGTGCCGCCAGTGCCGCCGCCAGTGCCGCCGCCAGTGCCGCCGCCAGTGCCGCCGCCAGTGCCGCCGCCAGTGCCGTTGTTCGTGCCGCCGTTGGTACCGTTGGTACCGTTGTTCGTGCCGCCCGTGCCATGGCCCATGGTTCCGCCACCGTTATTGCCGGCGCCGCCTGCGGTCCCCGTCGAGGAACTCTGCGCGCCAGCCGCCGGACCGCCACTCGCGCCGCCGTTTGCCTTATGGTGACAGGCCGTCAACATGGTCATCAAAAGCAGAGAACTGCCAACCGCCGCCAACTCTTTCCTCATGGGCGCTCCTCCTTACATGCTGGACATCGTCGGACGACCACCATAGCACCCTATTTCAGGGCCCATATGAGACCTTAAGGTAGGCCCTCAATGCCTCCCCGCCGCGCGCCTCTCGCGCCGCCCGGCGCGCGCCGGGGCGGCCGGTACGCGCAGGCCCGCCCAGGCCCTTACCAGGGCCACAATCGATGCCGTCACGAGGCTCTCATGAACACCCGCGGCAACCACCGTATGCCCGGCGCCGGGCGTAGCGACCTCCACGATGGCAAGGGCGCGCGCATCGGAGCCCGCACCGAGCGCGCGCTCTTCGTAGTCGCAGAGCTGAATGGGGCCCGGCAAGGCCCGGCAGGCGGCGTCGAGGGGCCCGTTGCCGCATCCCTCGTAGTGGACCACCCGCCCGTCGATGCCAAGAGACAGCCGGATCCGCTCCCCGCCCGCGGCCGCCACGCATTCGTGACCTCGGTAGGTCACCGCCTCGCGATCGCTGAGGTAGCGGTCACAAAAGACCTGCCATACCTGCGCGGGCGAGACCTCGCCCCCGCTCTCCTCGGCGCGCGCCTGGACCGCCTCGCTAAGCCCGATCAGCATACGTCGGGGCAGGACGACGCCGTAATGCCGCTCCAGGAGATAGGCCACCCCGCCCTTGCCCGACTGGCTGTTCACGCGAATCACCGCCTGGTAATCGCGACCCACGTCTTTTGGGTCAAGCGGAAGATACGGGACGTTCCAGACCGCATCCGGTCGCCGGGCCGCGAGCCCCTTGTTGATGGCGTCCTGATGGGACCCGGAAAATGCCGTATAGACGAGCTCCCCCACATACGGATGGCGCGGGTGAACCGGCAATCCCGTGAGCCGCGCGGCGGTGCGCGCCACGTCGTCGATCCTCGAGAAGTCGAGTCCGGGCGCGACACCTTGCGTATAGAGATTCAAGGCCAGCGTGACGAGATCGACGTTGCCCGTGCGCTCCCCATTGCCGAAAAGGCAGCCCTCCACGCGCTCGGCGCCGGCCATCATCGCGAGCTCGGCCGCCGCTACGGCCGTACCCCTGTCGTTATGGGGGTGCACGCTCAGGACGATGGCTTCCCGTCGCGCCATGTGGCGATGCATCCATTCCACCTGGTCGGCGAAGACGTTCGGCGTCGCGCCCTCCACGGTGGCTGGCAGATTGATGATCACAGGGGCGCTCTCGGTCGCCCCGAAGGCATCGACCACCGCATCGCAGACGGCCTTCGAAAATTCCAGTTCCGTGGCGCTGAAAACCTCGGGGCTGTACTGCAGGATCCATTGCGTCTGTGGCGAGCGCTCGGTCAACTCCCGCACATACCGCACGGCGTCGACCGCCAAGGCCATGACCTCCGCCTTGGTTTTGCGAAACACCGTCTCGCGGAACACGGGCGCTATGGCATTGTAGACATGGATGATGGCGCGCCTCGCGCCGACCAGGGCTTCGACCGATCGGGCGATGAGTTCAGGGCGGGCCGGCGTCAAGACGCCCACGGTGACATCGTCGGGGATGGCCTGCGTTTCTATAAGGTGCCGCACGAAATCGAATTCCGTGCGCGAGGCCGACGGGAAACCCACCTCGATTTCCTTGAAACCCACGGCGCAAAGGAGGTCGAAGAATTCCCGCTTTGCGTCGATCCCCATGGGCTCGAAGAGGGCCTGATTGCCATCGCGCAGATCCGTGCTGAGCCAGACAGGCGGCGCCTGCAAGGTCCGGGCGGGCCAGGTTCTATCGACCAACTCCACCGGCGCAAAGGGCCGGTATTTGTGTTCTGGTGCCTCCAACATCATTGCGTCTCCCAGGGTTAGCGCTGCACGTGCCGTGGTCGGCGGCGACTGCCGGGCAACCGTTGCTCACGGCCCGACAGGAACGACGCAGTCGCAGACCCTTGGGGAAATGGACCCTATACACGCGCTACTCCGGAAAACGATGACAAGACGAAACGAACGACCGCCGGGAATTCGGCAATTACGAGAGCGACAGGCTACGCAGTCGCCCGAGATGGCGATGGAGGGACAAAGGATTGAGGGACGTGCTGCTCATGCGCGCATCATGGCGTGCCCGGAGACCTCCTGTCAAGAACCGAACCCGTGGGGCGAGCGGTCCTCGATGCGAGCCGTGGGGCCCGGAACGCCCCGTGATGAGGCCGGAATGCGCGTGTCCGACCGCGTCCGTGCCGGCCGTTTGGCCTCGGCCGGGATGCGCAAGGGCTGCTGCATCGAGCCATATCGAGAACCGCCGGGGGCGGCGCGGGCCGCGCGGAAAACAAAACCCGCGGCCGGCATCACGGCCGACTGCGGGTCAATATCCTCCCGTCGCCCTTCGTTTTTCCTTACGAGCGGTTCACGCAGTCCGTCCCGAGGCTTGGACTACCCCCTCCCTTGGCCTTCCCGGGCGGTCGGTCCGCCCGCTCTAATCCGCAAACCACAGCGCCACGGCGATCGCCCAGCCGGCGACGGCAACCTCTATCGTAGTCCATGGCATCATGATCGTTCCCCCCTTGCTTCCCGAAAGACCCCCATCGCCCGAGGCGCGGCCCGAAAAGGGGGCGCGGGAACCGGCCCGCTCGCCACACGACACGCCCTGCCTCGCCCCGCTCAGCCGGCCCATTCCAGGGCCGCGGGGCCCGGCGCGAGCCCTCGCGCACGACGCGACGGACTCGGCCCTTCAGGCCGTTTCGTCCGCACCGGAAAACCCGATCCATCCGGGCTGAACGGGGCCAGTGTATCCACGCGTGGCTCGGGATGTCTCGTCGTGTTTTTTTATGCCGCCCAATTTATTTCTATATATGTATTCGATAAGATTAGAAAATCATGATACTCGCGGTTCCGCGTGGGGCGCGGCGGCGGGAGTGGGCGCGGGGCGGAAAGGGGGAGGCCACGGTCCCCCGCTTTCTTCGATCGAGGCCCGATCGTTCAAGCATGGGCCTGGGACGCGACCGCGGCGCTTCGGGCATCCCCCATGCGCCCCGCGTCGCGCGACGCCCCGGCCGCTTGACGGCCGCGGACCTCACTGGACGACTATGCTGCCAAACATTCCCATCTTGGCGTGTCCGGGTATCGCGCATACGTAGTAGTAATGGCCGGCGGCCGGATGCCAGGTGAAGTTCGCGTAGGCGACTTTCGCGCCCGTCGAGGCCGGCGAGAGCTCGGTTCCTGCCATGACGGGCTGGAGCTTTGGAAACATCGGAAACGGCGGCGCCGTCTTCGTGACCTGAAAGCTGTGACTGAAGTCCTTGATCCGATTTATGAACGTGAACTTGACGGTCGCCCCTGCGGGCAACACGAGCGTCGGATTTCGGAGATGATCGATTTCAAATTTCGGGAATGGGAACTCGGGCTGCGGGACCTCGATCACGACGCGGGCAACCGGACCGCTGTAGCTGACCGTGGTCCCCTGAGCCGTCCCGTTGTCCTTGGCAAGCAGCGCACGGACTTGCGATGAGCTGGCCCACTTGAAAGAACTGGTGCCCACCAGCGGCCCGGCCCAAACCAGCCCGGCCTGCAACAGCGCCCCCACTCCAAGCCCCGCGACCATCAGTGTTCGCGCCCGGCGTGGGCTGCGTTTTTCTCTGCGATCCACTCCCATATCCCCCCTCCTAAAGGTCGTCCGACATGCCTGCAAATCAAGAACCGATGACCACACAAAGGCCCCGTCATGACCCCGCACCACGACTCGGGCCCCGTTTCCACCCCGCTTTCCGTTGCGGCTCGCCCGAGACACTCAAGGGCCGCGATCAGCAGTGACGATGCGTATCGTCACAGAAGGGTATGATATCTCCAGGGGAATAGTAGACCACGAAACGCAAGTGCGCGATGCCGGTTTTGGCCGGTCCGCGCCCCGGATGGTGACGCAGCGCCATGCGCTGCGCGCGCCCCCAGGGAGTTCCCATCCGCGGGCCTGGCGTGCCCCAAGGAATACGGCGGGCCATAAAAAATCCCTGCAAGCACAAGGCCTGCAGGGATCTTATTTACATATTTAATATAGGTGTTCCCTAGAAGGGGATGTCGTCATCGAAATCGTCCTTGCCCCCCGGAGCGGGTGAGGAGGACGGGCCCTGCTGCGTCCCCGAACCCGATCCCGGCGACTCATAGGGCATGTCCATGGGCGGGCCGTCGCTCGAGCCCGTTCCGCCGCGACCACCCAGCATCTGGAGCTCGCTCCCCACGATTTCGGTCGTGTAGCGGTCCTGGCCCGACTTATCCTGCCATTTGCGGGTCTGCAGACGCCCCTCGACGTAGATCTGCGCGCCCTTCTTCAGGTATTCGCCCGCGATCTCCGCGAGCTTCCCGAAAAACACCACACGGTGCCACTCGGTGCGCTCCTGCTTCTCGCCGGTCCCCTTGTCTCGCCAGGACTCGGACGTCGCGATATTCAGATTGGCTACCGCGCCGCCATTGGGCACGTAGCGGATCTCCGGGTCCTTGCCAAGGTTGCCCACCAAGATGACCTTGTTGATACCACGCGCCATAACGTCCCCCTTCAGGATGGAAACGGACCCGGAAAGGCTCCGCCGAATGAGCGCGAAGCCGTCCTTCCCTGGCTCCGCGCCCTTGCAAGGCCCTAGTTTATGTCACCCCGTTCGACTTTGAACAGGGCGCGACCCGGGCGAACCCTCCCCGCCACATCGCGGGACGCCCGCATCACCGGCCTGCGCCCCGCGCGAGCCCCCGCGGACCCGATGCGGACCAAGATGAGCTAGGCGCGGGTGGCTGCCAAGACGCGCGCCGCCCGCTCTTTGCCTTCGACTGCCCGGGGGCCGTATAGTACCCGATTTACTCCGACTCGAAAAAACCTATGGACCTCATCCGTTTGCGGGGGGTGCGGACGCACAACCTGAAAAACCTCGACCTGGATCTGCCGCGTGACCGCCTGGTCGTCATAACGGGGCTATCAGGCTCCGGTAAATCGTCGCTTGCGTTCGATACCCTGTATGCGGAGGGCCAACGCCGCTATGTCGAATCCCTGTCGGCCTACGCCCGGCAGTTCCTGTCGCTCATGGCCAAACCCGATGTCGATCTGATCGAGGGCCTTTCGCCCGCGATCTCCATCGAGCAAAAGAGCACCTCCCACAACCCGCGCTCGACGGTCGGCACCGTCACGGAGATCTACGACTATCTGCGCCTCCTCTATGCGCGCGTGGGCGAACCCCGCTGCCCGCGCCATGGCGTGGCGCTGGACGCCAAGACCGTGACGCAGATGGTCGATGAGGCCCTCACTCTCCCCCAGGGGACGAAGGCCATGATCCTGGCCCCCGTCATATCGGGGCGCAAGGGAGAGGCCTTGAACAAGATCGAGGAACTGAAGGCCCGCGGCTATGTGCGCGCGCGCATCGACGGGCAGGTCGTCGAGCTCGGCGAGGCGCCCCCGCTCGCCAAGACCCAGAAGCACACCATCGAAGCGGTCGTCGATCGCCTCGTCGTGCGGACCGGCCAGGAGGCGCGCCTCGCCGAATCCTTCGAAAACGCGCTATCGCTGTCCGAAGGGCTCGTGCGCCTCGTGACCATGCCCGGCGAAGGCGAGATGGCGCAGGAGTTTCTGTTCTCGGCGCGCTACGCCTGTCCGCACTGCGGCTTCAGTCTCGCGGAGCTCGAGCCGCGCATCTTCTCCTTCAACAACCCAGCCGGCGCCTGCCCGGCCTGCGATGGGCTCGGGGTGCGGCAATTCTTCGACCCGGAACGCCTCGTGCAAGACCCGACCTTGAGTCTGCCGGCCGGCGCGATACGCGGATGGGACCGTCGCAACCCCTTCTATTTTCAGCTCCTGGAGTCGATCGCCCGCCACTACGGGGTCGACATCGAGACGCCCTTCGAGGATCTGCCCAAAAAAGTCCGGCAAATCATCCTCCACGGCAGCGGCGAAGACACGATCAACTTCACCTACGTCGATCGCGGCCGGCGCCACCGGCGCAAGCACGCCTTCGAAGGCGTGATCCCCAACATGGAGCGCCGTTATCGGGAGACCGAATCGGCCAGCGTGCGCGACGAACTGGCGCGCTTCATCGGTAACCAGACCTGCGAGGAATGCGCAGGGAGCCGCCTTCGGGAAGAGGCGCGCAACGTATTTATCGACTCGCGGCCGATTCATGAGGTGACGGCCCTCTCCATCGAGGAGACCCATGGATTCTTCCAGCACCTGCTGCTTCCCGGGCAGCGCGGGGTCATCGCCGCGAAAATCATCCACGAGATCACCGAACGCCTCAAGTTTCTCGTGAACGTCGGCCTCGATTACCTCACGCTCGCGCGATCCGCCGAGACCCTCTCGGGCGGCGAGGCGCAGCGCATCCGCCTGGCGTCGCAGATCGGCGCGGGGCTCGTCGGCGTCATGTACGTGCTGGATGAGCCCTCCATCGGCCTGCATCAGCGCGACAACGGCCGCCTGCTCTCGACCCTCGAGACCTTGCGCGACATGGGCAATACCGTCATCGTCGTCGAGCATGACGAGGAGGCGATCCTGGCGGCAGACCACGTCGTGGACGTGGGTCCGGGCGCCGGAGTCCATGGCGGCCGCATAGTGGCGCAAGGAACGCCCGCGCAGATCATGGAGAATCCGGACTCTCTCACCGGGAAATATTTGAAGGGCCTCGAAGAGATCGCGGTGCCGACGACGCGCCGGTCGGGCGACGGGTCGATCGTGATCCGCGGGGCTCGTGGCAACAACCTGCGCGGGATCGATGTCAGCATCCCGGTGGGCGCCCTCACCTGCGTCACGGGGGTCTCGGGGTCCGGCAAGTCCACGCTCATCAACGACACGCTCTACGCGGCGGCCGCGAGCCAGCTCAACAAGACCCGCCTGGAGGTGGGCCCTCACGCCGGCATAGACGGCCTGGAATCGTTCGACAAGGTCGTCGATATCGATCAGAGCCCGATCGGCCGCACGCCGCGCTCCAATCCCGCCACCTACACGGGCCTCTTTACGCCCCTGCGCGACCTCTTCGCCGCCACCGTCGAGGCGCGCGAGCGCGGCTTCGGACCGGGGCGTTTTTCGTTCAACGTCCGGGGCGGCCGTTGCGAGGCCTGCGAGGGCGACGGGCTCGTCAAGGTGGAGATGCACTTTTTGCCCGACATGTACGTCCCCTGCGATGTCTGCAAGGGCATGCGTTACAACCGCGAGACCCTTGAGGTTCGTTACAAAGGCCGCACCATCCACGAGGTCTTGCAAATGACCGTGGAAGACGCCTTGGCCTTTTTCGACGCGGTCCCCACGATCCGCCGCAAGCTCGAGACCTTGACCGACGTGGGCCTGTCCTATCTGACGCTCGGCCAGTCGGCCACGACCCTGTCGGGCGGCGAGGCGCAACGCATCAAACTCGCCCGCGAGCTCTCGAAACGGGATACGGGCCGCACGCTCTATATCCTCGACGAACCGACCACGGGCCTCCACTTCCACGACATCCGGCAGCTGATCGGCGTGCTACAGACCTTGACGGGGCGCGGAAACACGGTCGTCGTCATCGAGCACAATCTCGACGTCATAAAGACCGCCGACCATCTCATAGACCTCGGCCCCGAGGGGGGAAGCGGCGGCGGGCGCGTGGTCGCCACGGGCACGCCCGAGGAGATTGCGAGCCATCCCTCGTCGCACACGGGCCGCTATCTAAGGCAGGTCCTCGAGCGCCACGCGCAGCTGCGATCCCTGGTTTCATCCCAAAACCAGAAGCGGATCGGAAAGGCGTAGGCCGAGGATATCGGCCGCGGAGGCCCCGAAAGCGGCGATCTCGATGAGACCGTTGGCGTTTTCGTAAAAGAACGGTTCGGCCGGCGCCCCCTCCGAAAAGGTGCGCGCGCGCCTCAAGCGGCGGCCTCCCACCTCAATCTCGCGCAGCTCGGGATGCGCCTTGAGCCCCGTAACGGCGTTTCCGTAGTGATCGATGAAAAGCACCCGCGCCCACTCGTCCGGCCAGTCCGGGAAGCGCGTCAAGGGCGCGTCCCGGGCCTGAAGAGGCAGCCCCTGCGCGAGAGCGGCCGCGGCCGGCGCGAACACGTCGCGGCCATGGAAGCTCGGTGCCGCCTTGGCCGGGATCGCCAGGATCCGGCAAGACTCCACGCCCTCCCTGCGGGCCACCATCTCGAAAAGACCGTTGTCGGGGCCGACATAGGAGCGCCCGCCGGCGCGCAGGGCGATGCCGTGGCGGGGGCCTCCCACCCCGGGGTCCACCACCGCCATGACCACGGCGCCCGGCGGGAGCCCCTGGCAATAGGCATCCACGAGGTAGGCCGACGCCTGCACCGCGAAATCCGGCAGGCCATGAAAGAGGTCGACGACCGGGACCCCGGGTACGGCCTCGGCCAGGCGCAGATGCACCTGGCCCACATAGGGGTCCGCGACCCCGAAATCCGTCAGTAGCACGATCATGCGCCCAGTCTAACCGCCGCGGGCGTCCGCGGCGAAGACCGACCCCTGGACGGGCGGCACGCCGGGGCGGGTCCACCCGCCGGTCGACGATCGTAATCGCCAGCCCTGATGGCGGGCGCGCGACGGGAGCACGCCGCCGCCCCCGAGGCGCGCCCGCCCCTCGATCTGCGCCAGGGCCTCCTCGCCCCCAGGGTCCGGGGGCGGGCGCGGCCGGAAACAATCCGCCCACCGCCCGCAGGGCCGCGATGTCGTGGAAAACGCAGCCCTCGATCCAGGCGACACGATAACGCAGGTGACCGCTCACATTGCGCCTTGCTGCGAGAGGGGGGCGGCCTTATGCCGACGACATCGGGACCATGACGGGGACCCGGGCGTGAGCGTTTCGGGCTCGACCGGTCGCTGCCGATACGCGACGGCCTGCGCGCGGGGGCGCGTGTCAGGCAGGGAGCTTAGACCGAGGAGGGCGGAGCCCGGAAACCGCGGCCCTCGGCCTCCCGGGTATCGAGGAGCGGAGGCAAGGCGTCCGGGCCCCCGGATCACCTCATCGTCCCGGAGCGGGGCGTAGGGCCCCTGCGCCTCGCTCACCAGAAACTCCCGCTGTTCGGCAAGCCCGCGCCGCGGGAAACGGCTACGCCGGAGGACCGCATGACCGTACGCCTCGAGCCCGCGGGCGGACCGCCCGCACCCCGGGGACCGCGCGCGTCTCCGCCTCGCCGCGATCGGAGATCACAAGCCGCAGGGGCCGCCTCTGCAGGATGTCGACGCGCCCATCCTCGCCTCCCGCGGATACGCTC
>JAKAXT010000094.1 GCA_021816425.1 Pseudomonadota bacterium
CCGATCTCGAGGACCCCGAGCCAATGGACGCTGCGGCGGGCGGCGAGCGCTTCGCTCGGTGCATAGAGGTGTGGCACGACCGCGAGCAAAGGCAGGTTCAAAGTCTCCGGGATGACGGCCTCGGCGCGCACCCGCGCGTCCATCTGGCTGCGCCCATAGAGCATGCCGAGCGGAAGCAGAAGGCCCAGGATGATGCCGCCGATCACGAAAAGAGGGAACGGGGGCCCTACGGGCTCGACGGGGCGCGTGGCCGGTTCGTAGACCCGGAACGAAAGGGCCTGCTGGGCCTTGTCCAGATTCAGGGACACGCGGGCCTGTTCACGGCGCTTCAGGAGGCCACCGAGCGTCTTCTGGTTTACCTCATAGTTGCGCAGGACGGTGGACACGGCGGACGACCCCTGGGAATTTTGCAAGGCCTTCATCTGCGAGCGCAGCAAGGCCTGCGACTCGGCGGTCTCCGCCTGCAAGGTGGCGACCCGCGTCTGGGTTTCGTCCAGCTCGTGCTCGAGCTTCTGGAAGAAGCGCCCCGATCCCACCGCGAAGGCGAACGACTGCTGGCCGGGGTGCAAGGCCTTCTCGCGCGCCTGGAGATGGGTAAGCTTGGCGCGCAGACCTCTGATCTCGGAGTTCAGCGCCTGAATGCCCGGATAGGTGCGACGATAATAGAGCCGGAGCTTCTGCAGGTGGCCCTCGTCTGCGATGAGCCGCGAGCGGGCAATGCCTTCCTGAGCGAGGATGGAATTGCTCTGGCCCTGACCTGTGAGCTCGTGTTCCAGGACACGTACGCGTCCCTGGTCTTCCTTGAGCTCGATGCGGCTCTTGTCGTAGGCCATGCGCAGATGGGCGATCCGGCGCCGCTCATAGCGCGCGAACGTATGGTTGGCCTCCATGGTGTTCGCCTTCAGCTTTTTTATCTCGGCCGCCTCGCTTGCGAGCCTGTGGCGGTACTGGGCGACCTCGTTGTTCAGGAAGGTGTAGGCGCCCTGCGCCTGGTCCAGGGCCGCCGACTGGTCCTGCCCGATGAACTGGGCGACGACCGCCTGCGTGAGACGGTGCGCGCGGGCGGGACTGGGGTCCTTGAAGGATACGCTTATGAGGTTCTTGCCGAGGTCCATGACCGACGCCTGGCTGCGGACGCCTTTCAGGATGCCGGCCTTCCTGCGCGCCGACATGGTCTTTTTGAAGAAGCCCGCCTTGTTCAGGGCCGGCATGAGGACCTCCTGACTCGTTATGAGGTCCTGGGCGATCTTGGCGCGCTGCTGCCCCACGTCCGGCTGGTAGGCCGCACCCTTGATGAGCGGCGCTATGAGGCGTTTGTTGTTCACAAGGATAAGTGAGGTGGACTGATAGGTCCTGGGCCACAGGAGTCCCGCGACCGTTGCGAGCGCGGTCACCGCGATGAATGTTCCGGCAACGAAGCGACGGTGCGAGAATGCCTCCTTGCCGAGAATATGAGCGTTTTGCTCGAATGTCAGTCTCATACGTTGTCCTTATGTCAGATGCAGATGACTTAGAGAAGGCGCTCTGGGATGGTAATGATGTCTCCCGGGCGCAGGCGGTAGTTGGTGCCGAGCCGCCCCTCGCTCAGTATGTTGCCGAGCCTCACATGAATAACGCGCTCGGAGTGGCCCACGACGCGATGGATTTCGGTGTCATTGGCCGCCGCGAAGGAATTGACCCCTCCTGCGTCCAACACCGCATCGAGGACCGTCATGCCGGGCTCGTAATGAAGCGACGCGGGATGTTGCACAGCCCCGGTCACGCGCACCATGTCCTCGTAGCTGTCCTGAACGACGCGCTTCACGATCACGGTCACCTGCGGATCCCGCACGTAGTAGGCCAGTTTGGTCTTGATCGTCCGCGCCACGTTCGATGCGGTATGCCCGGCCACCGACACGGCACCGATCAGCGGCATCGATATCCGGCCATCGGGCCGCACGGGAACGGTCTCCGACAACCGCTTGTTATGCCACACGGAGACCTCGATCACGTCGGCGACGGCCAGACGGTAGTGAGGAATGGTGGCGCGAGCGAGGCTGGCCGTGCGCGGCGCCCCACCGCCCGCGGACATCGGGGTCTGCGCGCAAGCGCTTAGCCCGGCCAGCGCAAAAGTGGCGACTAATATCTTTGGCTTCATCTCTTTCATCCTTGGGTGCATCTTCCTTGTGGGAGCATCTCAACCTTATCGCTACGGGCTCATCCCTTATATCCGACCAAGGTCCGCCCGCGGGACCCGGGTAACTAGCGTGCGCCGTCTTGAAAGATGACGACTTGGATCGTCTGAAAAAGAATGATCAGATCCAGGAAAAGCGTGTTGTTCTTGACGTAATAGAGGTCATATTTCAGCTTCTCTATGGCGTCTTCGACCGATGCGCCGTAGGGATAGCGCACCTGGGCCCAGCCTGTGATGCCGGGCTTTATGGCGTGGCGATAACTGTAGTAGGGGATATCCCGCGCAAGCTGGTCCACGAAGAACGGCCGCTCGGGCCGCGGTCCGACGAAACTCATGTCGCCGCGCAGAACATTGAAGGCCTGCGGCAGTTCGTCGATGCGGACCTTGCGGATGAACGCACCGAGCCACGTCACCCGACTGTCGTTCTGGCTGGCCCACCGGGGCGTTCCATCCTTCTCGGCGTTGACGCGCATGCTGCGGAACTTGAACAACGAGAAGACGCGACCGCCCTGCCCCACCCGATCCTGCCGATAAAACACCGGACCATAGTCATCGAGCTTTATCACGATCGCCGTGATCACCATGATCGGCATGCACGCGATAAGGAGGGCCACGCTCACCACCACGTCGAAGACGCGCTTTATCCACGCCTTGAGGAGGCCTTGCTCAAAGCCGTCGGCGAAAACGAGCCAGCTCGTATTGAGCGACTCAAGCTCGATGCGTCCGCTCTCGCGTTCAAAGAAGGTCGTGAGATCCATGACGCGGGTCCCTGCGAGCTTGCACTCAAGCAGCTCATTGATCGGCAGCGCAAGCCTGCGGTCGCGGCTCCCGACCACGATCTCCGTAACGCGATTGTTTCTTGCGATGGCGGCGATGGACTGATCGCCCCGCAGGACCAGCGGGCCCTCCGCCTCCTCCCGCTCGCCGCAGGCGACGAAGCCCACGATCCGGAATCCGGGCCGCCCGGCGCCCCCTTTGGCGAGCGCGTGGATCGCGCGCGCCCGACGGCCCGTGCCCAACACGAGCACTTGACGGTTGATGGCCGTATGGTTCACGACCGCCAGGTAAAGGATCCGTGTCAGCATCATCCCGCACAAGGCCACGAGCACGACGGAGGCGAGCACGGCGGGCGGCAGGACGAGCGAGGGAAGCACCGGCAACAGGACGCAGAACACGAGGAAGCCCAGGGAGAGACTCACGATCAGGCGCGGGAAGTAACCCCACTGGCCCTCCTTCAGCTCACGCTGGTAGAGGCCAAGCGCGGTCATGACGGTCAGCATCACGAGAACGAACAGCAACGCCTTGCCGGAGGTCGCACCCAGGTGCGCCCCTCCGGCCAATCCGGCGTAGCGGACCTGCGCACCGAGGTAAAGCGCGCCCCACAACACCACTATTTCGGAAAGGCCAAGAATCAGGAGACCCTTGGGCAAATAATGCCTGAAGATGCGAATCATGTTACGTCCCTGTAACGGCTCAGCTGCCGCCATTTAGCGGCGGCGGCCGCCTGGAGACAATCCGACTTCGGTCGGCCGAACTCGTGGCGGGTGTCCCGGACCGGTCGGCAAAACCGCCCGCGAACCGGCGGCCGCGCACCTCCCTCCTCGGAACTTCTTAAGAAA
Source organism: Pseudomonadota bacterium (assembly GCA_021816425.1). Classification (GTDB taxonomy): domain Bacteria; phylum Pseudomonadota; class Gammaproteobacteria; order Acidiferrobacterales; family Acidiferrobacteraceae; genus Acidiferrobacter. The sequence continues at coordinate 3,793 of JAKAXT010000094.1, forward strand.
CAAGGGCTCCGTTCGCCATCACACCGAGACCAGCCTCGGCCGTGCGCGCGCTGCTACGACCCACCCTCCTCGCGACGCGGGCCACGCTGGCGCATGAGACACTCCCGGGCGCCGGTCTTGGGATCGCCGCGAGAGGGCCCCTTCACACACACGCGCCGGCAACACGACCGTCGGCTGAATGGCCGCGGCCTCTTCGCGTAAGCGCGCAGGATATCGTTGTAGAGATCCGCGTGTTCTGGCGCGTCGACCGTGGTGACGAGCGCCTATCGGTCCACGCGCCTCGCGCACGTTATAGCGGATGTCGAAGAGAGGATTGTGCAGGCCGCTACCGCGCATCGCCTTCCTGCCATTGAGCACGGCTCCCCGCACCCCCAAACAAGACCGACACCCCCCTTCCGTCGCGTAAGCTCGCCTATCAAAACATTCCTTCGACGCCACTTTTCCCGTCGCCCGCACCGAGCCCTCTGTCGCTGGACCGGAATACCGCCTCCAAGCGGGCGCGCGCCGGAAATGGCCTTCCGGGGGGTCCGTCGGCGACGCGTCACGGAAGGCGGCCCCCCAACGGATCTTTCCCGCAAACTTCCGACAGGCGGCGGCCGCGCCGTGCGCCGATGCTTGCCCGGTTTCGCCTTCCTTTGGCGGGCCACCCGGGCAACGCCCGGCGCACATGTCATGACCCTTATAAAGGCCTCCGGGATGTCTTCAGGCCCCACTTCAACCCCGGGACGCGCAGAGGGTTCGCGGCATGGATAAGCGAGGCCTCGAGGTCGAGGGCGTCAGATCGGCACCCGGGGGTCGCGCGGACTCCAGCGGCGCTGCGCAAAGGGAGGCAAACCTTGGGCCCGAGCCGGAGGCTTGCGACTCCCTAGGAGCCGCCCTGCTCCCGGTCCCGGGCGCGCAGACGCATGAAGCGCTCCTTGATGCGGGCTTCGAGGCCGCGGTCGGTGGGCTCGTAGTAGACCGCGGGCCTCATGCCATCCGGGAAATAGGAGACGCCGGCGGCATAGGCCTCGGGTTCATCGTGGGGATAGCGGTAATCGCGTCCATGGCCCATGGTGCGGGCCAAGCTGGTGGGGGCGTTGCGCAGATGCGCGGGGACCGGGCGCGTCCCATGGGTCTGCACGTCGCGTTGGGCGGCCTGGAAGGCCTTGTAGACGGCGTTGCTCTTCGGCGCCGAGGCCAGATAGGCGGCTGCGTGGGCAAGCGCGAGCTCCCCCTCCGGGCGCCCGAGCCGATCGAAGGCCTGCCAGGCATCCAGGGCGATGGTGAGCGCGCGGGGGTCGGCGTTGCCGATATCCTCGCTCGCCGCGCGCACCAGCCTGCGCGCGACGTAGCGTGGGTCGCAGCCCCCATCGAGCAACCGCGCAAGCCAATACAGGGCGCCATCGGGACTCGAACCACGCACCGCCTTGTGCAGAGCCGAGATCTGGTCATAAAAGAGATCCCCGCCCTTGTCGAAGCGCCGATAACGTGTCCCCGCGGCGCGGCGCACATGCGGCTCTTCGATCGCCCCGACGCCCGCCTCCTCCGCGAGCTCCGCCGCCATATCGAGCAGGGTGAGCGCGCGGCGCGCATCGCCATCGGCCAGGTCCGCAATGAAGGCGAGCGCCTCGTCGGACGCGGTCAAGGTGTGCGCAAGACCCTCCGGCGCCTCCAGCGCCCGATGCAGGAGCGCCCGCAAATCCTGGTCCGCCAGGGGCTCCAGGACATGGAGCCTAAGACGCGAGAGCAAAGCCGCGGTGAGCGCGAAGGCCGGGTTCTCGGTCGTCGCCCCGATCAGGACCACGCTGCCCTCCTCCAGCGGTCGCAGGAGCGCGTCCTGTTGGGCGCGCGTGTAGCGGTGTATCTCGTCTATGAAGGCGATGAGGCCGCGACCCCGATCACGCGCCTCCCGTCCCCGCTCCTCCAGGTCCTTCAATTCCCGCACGCCGCTCGCAAGCGCGCTCAAAGCGACGAACTCCTCGCTCGAGGCCTGCGCCAAGAGACGCGCGAGCGTGGTCTTGCCGCTGCCCGGCGGCCCATAAAGGATCATGGGATAGGGATGGCCGCGCTGATAGGCCACGCGCAGCGGCGCGTCCGGCGCCAAAAGGGACTCCTGCCCCACGAAATCGGCAAGACTCCGCGGGCGCAGGCGTTCCGCGAGAGGGGTACGCACTACTGGTAGACGATGGCCGTGTGCGGCGGCGGCCGGAACCGGAAGGTGGAGGCGGGAAGCCGCATGTTCCAGCGCAGGCCATGCAAGCGGATGTCGGTGGTCTGATCCATGGCGTCCTCCACGATGATGCGATGAATGTGCGCCCCCCGGTAACCGATCCGGATCCAGCGGAAGCCCTGGCCGCGACCGCGCGGCTCGAGTCTTATCCACTGGAGTCCCCCATGACTTGCAAGCGTTCGCACCGAAAAGAGCCCCTTGAGATGGCCGTCGCCCGCAAGCAGCAGCGCCGGCGTGCGGCCCAAGGCCGCGCTTGCGCTATAGTGTGTCGCCTGCGCGAGCCCCGGGTCGTACAGCCAGACACTGCGCCCACGCCCCACGATCTGCTCCCGATAGGGTGTCGTATAGTCCCAGCGGAATCGTCCCGGGCGTTTGAGCCAGATCTGCCCATGGCCGCGACTCACGACCCGTCCACGGTGATCGCGCACGGTCTGCGTGAACCGCCCATGCAGGGTGTGGACGGTCGCGAAGAAGCGCGCGAGGTCGGCGCCCAAAACCTGTGACGGGACGAGCACTGCGAGCCACAACGCAACCGCTAAGAGCCTGCGGCCCATGAATCAATCCTCCGGTGGGGGCGGCGCGAGCACCTCGCGACTGCCGTTCGACTGAAGCGGACCGACCACGCCCGAACGCTCCATCTGCTCGATGAGCCGCGCGGCCCGGTTGTATCCTATGCGCAGGCGGCGTTGCACGCCAGACACCGATGCGCGTCGGGTCTCGGTCACGATCCGCAAGGCCTCATCATACAAATCGTCGGCCTCGCCATCCTCCGACCCGCCCTCCACGAGCCCTTCGCCGCCCTCGTCGGAGGCGAATATGCGCTCGTCATACACGGGCACGCCGGTCTTCTTCAGCGCCGAGACCACCTTATGCACCTCGGCATCGGCCACGAAGGCGCCATGGACGCGATGCGGGAAGCCCGTCCCCGCCTGCAAGAACAACATGTCGCCATGGCCCAGCAATTGTTCGGCCCCCATCTGGTCCAGGACCGTCCGCGAATCGACCTTGGCCGACACCTGGAAGGCGATGCGCGCGGGGATATTGGCCTTGATGAGGCCCGTGATCACGTCGACCGACGGTCTTTGCGTGGCGAGCACGAGATGCAGCCCCGCGGCCCGCGCCTTTTGCGCAAGCCGCGCGATCAGCTCCTCGACCTTCTTGCCGACCACCATCATGAGGTCGGCCAACTCATCGATGACGATGACGATATAAGGGAGCCGGCCCATCTCGCGCACTTCACCTTCCGGCGCCTGGGGGTCGTTCAGGATCTCGCCGCGCGCATGCGCATCGTCATAGCGCTTGTTGTAGCCGGCGAGATTGCGCACACCGAGGGCCGCCATGGCCCGGTAGCGGCGGTCCATCTCGCCTATGCACCAGCGCAAGGCCTGCGCGGCCTGCTTCATGTCGGTGACCACGGGCGCCAGGAGATGCGGCAGGCCGTCGTAGACGGCGAGCTCCAGCATCTTGGGGTCGATCATGATGAGCCGCACGTCGGCGGGCGTCGCCTTGTAGACGAAGCTCAAGATCAAGGCGTTCAGGCACACGGACTTTCCGGACCCGGTGGTGCCTGCGATGAGGAGGTGGGGCATGCGCGCGAGATCCGTCACGATGGGCTGACCGCTTATGTCCTTTCCGAGCGCGAGCGCAAGCGGCGAGGCCACCGCCTCGTAGGCGCTGGACGACAGGATCTCCCGCAGCCGCACCACCTCGCGCCGCTCATTGGGCACCTCGATCCCGATATAGGTCTTTCCTGGTATGTTCTCGACCACGCGCACGCTCACCACCGACAGCGCACGCGCCAGGTCGCGCTGGAGCCCCGTGATCTGGCTCGCCTTGATGCCAGGCGCGGGCTCGATCTCGAAGCGCGTGATGACCGGACCCGGGTGGACCGCCTCCACCTTCACCTCGATGTGGAAGTCGAGCAGCTTCTTCTCAAGGGCGCGCGACATGGCATGCAGCGATTCCTCGGAAAAGCTCGCCTTCTCCCCCGAGGGCATATCGAGCAGCGAGAGCGAAGGCAACCCCGAATCCGCCGGCGCGAGAAAGCTCGTCTGGCGGCTGCGCGCGACCGGCGGCGCCTCGACCGGCTCCACCGCGGGCTCGATGCGCGGGGGCGCGGGCCGCTTCAGGGCCCTGCGGCCCTTCTGGACCGTCTCCTCGCGTTCGTGGCGCGCACGCCGGCCCCGCCACCGGTCGGCCAGGGCCCCGAGACGCGCCCGGATCCCGAACACCACGCCAAAGGCCGCGTCTCCGATGCGATCCATCACACCAAACCAGGAGATACCGGTTGCGAGCGTGAAGCCCGCCAGGAACACGGCCAGCAGGAACAGCGTCGCCCCCACGGGGTCTATGATGCGCGAGAGCGCCGTCGACACGACCCCGCCCAAGAGACCCCCCGCGCGAAATGGCAGGAACAGCGGGCCACGGAAATCCAGGCTCGCGAGGCCGCTCGCACCCACGAACGCGAGCGCCACGCCGAACGCCGCGACCTTCAACGAATGTCCGGGCGCCGCGATGCGCGGGCGCAAGAGGCGCACGCCGCCCCACGCCACGAGGATCGGGATCACATAGGAGGGCAGGCCGAGCAGCGCCAGCAGACTGTCCGAGAGCCAGGCCCCGGCGAGCCCGCCCGCGTTGCGCACCACAGTCCCCCCCGAGTGCGACCAGCCCGGGTCGTCGCCATGGAAGGTGGCGAGCGCGAGCGCCATATAAACGGCAAGCGCCAACACCACGAACAGCAAGGCCTCGCGCACGAGCCGCGAGACCGCGGGCGCAAGCGCCGCCCGCTCGCGCTTAAACCGCGCCTGACTCATACCGGTGTAGTCCCCCGCGACATCGAATCGACGCCTGGCGTCTCATGACGACATGGCGGATGCGACCGCGTCATGGATGATGCGGCCCTCGCGCACATTGAGTCCGCCCGCAAGGCGCGGGTCGTCGACCCCGTGCGCCGCCAGAATCTGCACATAAGGCAGGAGCACCGCCGACAGCGCCTGGGACGCCGTGCGCGGCACCGCGCCTGGCATGTTGGTCACGCCGAAATGGATGACGCCCTCTTCGACGTAGGTCGGCTGGCCGTAATCGGTCGGGCGCATCGTCTCCACGCACCCGCCCTGGTCGATCGCGATATCGACGATGACCGCGCCCCGTCGCATGGCGCGCACCATGGAGCGGGTCACGATGCGCGGGGCGCGCGCGCCTGTCACGAGCACGGCGCCTATGAGCAGATCGGCCTCGCGCACGGCCGCGGCGATCGTCTCCTCGTAGGCCGGCAGGGCCGTGACGTTGGGGCCCACGGCCATCATCGCGCTCTGACGCGCGCGCAGCCGGTCGAATACGGTGACCCGCGCGCCGAGTGCCGCCGCAAGCCGCACGGCGTTCCCCCCCCCCCCCCCCCCCCCCCCCCCCCACCCACAGGCCCCCCCCGGCCCCCCCAAGGCCCCCCCGGGGGGGGCCCCCGCCCCCCC
>JAKAXT010000095.1 GCA_021816425.1 Pseudomonadota bacterium
AGCGCCGGGGCCTTCATGCCCACGGCCACGAGCGGCGGCCGCCGCCCGGTCAGGACCGGGGCCTTGGCCTTGACGGCCTTGGCCTTGGGGGCGGCCTTGCCGGCCTTGGATTTCGTCACGGCGGCCTGGGCGGCCTTGTGCTTCGCCGGGTGGATCGCCGCACCTGCCTGCGTTCCCGCCGACGCGCCGAAGGCCGCCGCCACCAGCCCAAAGCCCACCGCTAAGCTCATACGTCCTGCTTTCATAGTCTTCGAACTCCTCCCCGCTGCGATCGCCTAGGACTTGAAATTAACCGTCGCGCCCGAGAATTGCCGTTCTCGCGTCCGCCCATAAGCTTGTGGTTGAGATACTGGCATGCCAACCCCCCCATCTCAAGGGTACGCCTGACAAATATCAATTAAATACTAATATTCACACAGAGACAGGGGGAGCATAGCGTGTCCGCGGTGATATTGAAGTCCGGCGGGAGACGGCCCTTTCTTGATCAAACGACCCATCGCCTTCCGGCTTAAGGGACACGGAGGGGCCCCGGTCGGGATGCCGCACGACGCCCTAGGCGCCTGAAACTCCCAAGACGGCGCGGGATCGCCCGGGGGACGGGCCCGCGCCCGAGGACGGTGGAGGGGAGCGGCCCTCACTGCCCCTTGAGGGCAAGCGCGCGGGCGTAGAGCGGCTTTCTCGGCGCCCCCGTGATCTCGACCGCGAGATCCACCGCCTGACGCAGGGGCAGCTGATCGAGAAGGATCGTGAGCACGCGCTCCCCCTCCGCTTCATCGGCGACGGGCGGCGCGCCCCGCACGACCAGGACGCACTCCCCCTTCGGCGCGGCCGCGCGCACCCGCTCCGCCAGATCCCCGAGCGTACTCAGAAGGCCTTCCTCGAAACGCTTCGTGAGCTCGCGCAACAGGGCGGCCTCGCGTGCCGGACCGAAGATCTCGCTCAGATCCGTGAGGCTCGCCGCCAGGCGGTGCGGGGACTCGTAAAATACGAGCGTCCGGGGCTCCGCCGCCAAGGCCTCGAAATAGGCGCGACGGGCCCCCGCCTGGGCGGGCGGAAACCCCTCGAAGGCGAAACGATCGCAGGGGATGCCGGCCACCGAAAGAGCGGCCACGACCGCGCTCGGGCCCGCCACGGCGTACACGGGCACGGATGCCGCGCGCGCCGCGCGCACCATCAGGTAACCGGGGTCGCTTATGAGCGGCGTTCCGGCATCACTTATGAGCGCCACCGCATCCCCGGCGCGCACCCGCTCCACGAGCGCACCCAGGCGATCGCGCTCATTGTGATCGTGAAGCGAGACGAGCGGGGTCCGGATATCCCATTGGCGACACAGGGTCTGCGAATGCCGCGTGTCCTCGGCCGCGATCAGGGCCACCGATCGCAGAATCTCGAGGGCGCGGGGCGACAGATCCTGGAGGTTGCCAAGCGGCGTGGCGACCACATAGAGCCCGGGGGTCACGAACGGCATCGACTGGAGATAGACATTTCACGCGCCGTTTCGGATACTTCGCCCATGAATCGTTCCTCGCCGCGACGCGCTTCCCATGTTCTCCTCGCCTTCAGTCTCGTGGGCCTCGGCCTTACGGGCTGCGTGCCCACCTTGCGCTCCGGCGCCCGACCAGCCACGGCCGCCTCCGCCGCGCGCGCGGTGCGGCATGGCCATTACATCAAAGGCTCCCAAGCCTACCAACATCTCGCCCGCGGCACTACCGGCACGACCCGGGCGCGTTACACCCTGAGGGCCGCCGAGGCCCTGGTGCGCGCCGGCGCCCTGCGCGAGGCCCATCACGAGCTGAGCAAGGTAACGCCGCCCCTGCCCGCGCGCCTCGCGGCGCGCAAGGCGGTCCTCGAAGGAGAGATCGCCGCGGCGCTCGGGGACGCCGCCCGGGCCTATCGGGAGACGCGCAAGGCGCGCGCCTACCCCGGCCTTCCTCCGCGCCTGCTCGCCGAGATCGACCGCGTGGAGGCGCAGGCCTCCCTGAAGCTCGGGCACCCGGTCCGCGCCGCGCGCGACTTGATCGAGCGCGAGCGCCTGCTCGTCTCTCACCGGCGCCTCACCAACAACGAGACCGCACTCTGGCACGACCTCGCCGCCTTGCCGCGCGCGACCCTCCGTCACCTCTACCATCAGGATCCGACGGGCGCGGTCGGCGCCTGGGCCGAGCTCGAGCGGATCGCGCGCCGTTATCCGCCGCGGTCGCAGCGCCTGGCGACCGCCGTGGGTCAATGGCAGAAGCGTTACCCGAAATTCGTGCCGACATCCACGTTCCTGACCACGATACTCGGGGCCAAGGGCCGCCCGCGCGCCGCCCCGCGCGCCATAGCGCTGCTGCTGCCGCTCACGTCACCATTCGCGAAAGCGGCCAAGGCCGTCGAGCGCGGCTTCGTCGACATGGCGAGGGCCCACCCGCTTCCCGGCCACCCCGCCATCTACGTCTACGATATCGGGAGCAACCCGAGCGCGGCCGCCCATGATTACAAGCGGGCCGTGAAGCGCGGCGCGCAATTCATCGTGGGGCCCCTGGGCGCCCAGGCGGTTGCGGATGTCGCCGACAACGCGTCGCTCACGGTCCCGACCCTGCTGCTCGGTCTTGCGAAAAACGGTCCCGAACACGACGACGGGCATGTCCCCGTCTATCAATTCAGTCTGGCCCGCACGCTCGAGGCCCGGCAGGCGGCCGATCGGGCCTATCTGGACGGCCATACCCGCGCGGCGATCCTGTACCCGGACTCGCGCTTCGGGCGCCGCATGCGCCGCGCGTTCGCGCGACGGTGGCGCCATCTGGGCGGTCTCGTGGTCTCGCAGGCCTCGTACACGCCGGGGGCCTCCACTTATGTGCAGCCCGTGGAGAACCTGCTCGACATCACCCAAAGCCGCGCCCGGGAACAGCGCCTTCAGGGCATCCTGCGCATGCCGCTCGCATTCACCGCGCGCCGGCGCCAGGACGTGGGCTTCGTATTCCTCGTCGCCGATGCCGCGGATGCGCGCCTCATAAAGCCCCAGCTCGACTATGACCACGCCGACACATTGCCCGTCTACTCCACATCGTCCGTGTTCACGGGGCGGGCGGATCCGGTGTACGACCGCGACATGGATGGAATCATGTTCGGTGACATGCCGTGGATGCTGGTGGCGAACGGGCGCGTGGGCCGCCTGCGCGGGGCCTTGCCGCACGCCCGCCACTACGACTACACGCCCCTTGCAAGGCTCTATGCCTTCGGCGCCGATGCCGAGGGGCTGGTCCGGCGAATGGATCAGTTGAGCCTGGGGGGCGGCGGGCGCTACAACGGGCTTACCGGGGCCCTGAGCGTGCGGCGCGACAACGTCATAAGGCGGACGCTCGTGTGGGCGCAGTTCCGGCGGGGCGTCCCGCATCTCCTGGACACCTTCCTACCCTATCGGGGGCTGTTTTCGAGGCACGAGCAGGCGCCCCGCAAAGCCCGCGGCCAGTGACCCGAGCATCCGCGCCGTCTATATTCTCGCTTCAAGAGGCCTTACCCCATGTCTGAAAAGGAAACCGAGGATACACTCGTATCGCGAGTGCTCCATCACTTCGACGAGGGCATCCAGACGAAGCAGGGGTGCCGGGATGCGCTGGCGCCGCTCATCACGCGCGGCGCGCAGGTCATGATCCACGCGCTCCTGAACGATCGGAAGATCCTGTCTTGCGGAAACGGCGGATCGGCGGCCGATGCGCAGCACTTTTCCTCGGAGCTCCTGAACCGTTTCGAGGCCGAAAGACCCGGCCTTCCGGCCGTCGCCTTGACGACCGACGCATCGACTGTCACATCGATCGCGAACGACCACCATTTCGAGGAGATCTTCGCCCGCCAGGTGCGCGCCCTCGGGCACGCGGGCGACGTCCTGCTTGCGATCTCGACCTCGGGCAACTCCGCGAACGTCATACGGGCGGTCCAGGCCGCCCATGAACGCAACATGGTGTGCGTGGTCTTAAACGGACGCGACGGCGGGGATCTGGCGACCATCCTGACGGAAGAGGATGTCAACATCTGCGTGGCGGCCCGCTCCACGGCGCGCATCCAGGAGGTTCATCTCATGGCCATCCACTGCCTCTGCGACCTGATCGATTATCAGCTTCTCGGGCACGACTGAAATGGGCGCGAGACACACGCGCGCCCTCACGCGCCCGCTGGCGGCGGCCGCCCTGGGGCTTGCCCTGACCGCCTGCACGCCGCTTGTGGTGGGGGGCGCCGCGACCGGGGTCGGCATCGCGAACGGCCATCGCAGCGCGGCCGCCGTGGTCGACGACACCCTCATAAAATTTCGAGCGGAGGCCCTGATCTCCGCGCGCAGGAACCTCCATCGCGACACCCACGTGGACGTCACGAGCGTAAATGGCCTGGTTCTGCTCACAGGAGAAGTCGGCAACGCCCAGAACCAGGCGCGCGTCCTGCGCCTCGTGCGCAGCCTGCACGGCGTGCGCCGCATAGTCGATCAGTTGCGGCTCGCGCCGCCCAGCTCCTTTGCGTCGCGCCTGGCGGACTCGTGGATCACGCTGCGCGTCAAATCCGCGCTCGTGGCCGATGGGCTCGACGCCACGCACATCAAGGTCGTGACCGCGCACCGCGTGGTCTATCTGCTCGGGATCGTGCCCAAGGCCCTGGGGGACAAGGCGGCGCTCGCGGCCAGCGTGATCCCCCACGTCCGCAGCATCGTCGAGCTTTTTCAATACCAACCATGATCGCCGACAAGATCGCCGCATCCGGGCCGGAAGGGCTGTCGTGGGCCGAAAAACTAAAGCGGCCCCTGGTCTTCACGAACGGCTGCTTCGACATCCTGCACCGCGGCCATACGACCTACCTCGAAGAGGCCCGCGCCCTCGGCGCGTCGCTCATCGTCGCCGTCAACAGCGACGCCTCGGTGCGGCGCCTGAACAAAGGGCCGGAGCGTCCGGTCAACACCCTCGATGACCGCATGGCCGTACTGGCGGCCCTGGAGAGCGTGTCGCTGGTGCTGTCCTTCGATGAGGACACGCCCCTCGATCTCATCCTTGCGGTGAAGCCAGACATCCTGGTCAAAGGCGGCGACTGGCCTGTCAGCGCGATCGTCGGGGCAGAGGCGGTGACAGCCCGTGGCGGACGCGTACTGTCCATCCCCTTCCGCTACGATCGGTCGACGACGGCCCTGGTCCGAAGGATCCGGCGTGACGGCGACACTTGAACCCCTTTATGGCGCGCTGGTAGCCGCCGTGGGCCCGGATCGGGTACTCACGGATCCCGGCGACTGCTTCGTATACGGTTACGACAACTCCCGCAAACACGGGCTCCCGGAGGCGGTCGTGTTCCCCGTGGTCGAAGACGAGGTGCAGGCGATCGTCAGGGCCTGCCGACGCCACAAGACGCCGCTCGTGGCGCGCGGGCGAGGTACCGGGACCGCGGGCGCGGCCGTCCCCCTGAAGGGCGGCGTGGTGATGTCGCTTGAGCGCATGCGGCGCATCATCGAGGTCGACGGCGACAATCGCCTCATGCGCGTAGAGCCTGGGGTGACGAACCAGGACGCGCAGCGCGCGGCCGGGGCGCGTGGCTTCTTCTGGCCCCCCGACCCGACCAGCGCCGCCTACTGCAGCGTTGGCGGCAACATTGCCGTGAACGCGGCCGGCCCGCGGGCGGTGAAGTACGGCACCGTCCGCGAGAATGTCCTCGGACTGCGCGCCGTGACGGGCGCAGGGGACCTGATCCGGACGGGCGTCGACACGACCAAGGGCGCGGTGGGCTACGACCTCACGCGGCTCCTGATAGGCTCGGAAGGGACGCTTGCGATCATTACCCAGGCCACGCTGAAGCTGACCCCGCTTGGGGCCGCGCGCCGCACCCTGCGCGTCGTTTACGAGGACATGCACTCCGCCGCCCACGGCGTGTCGCGCATCATGGCGCAGCCGGTGACGCCCTACGTCCTGGAGTTTCTGGACGGCGGCGCGATCCGCATGGTGCCCGAATTCCACAAGACCTTGCCCCCGCGCGCCGGCGCCCTCCTTCTCGTCGAGGTGGACGGGCCGGAGGCGGCGATGGATGAGGCGGCGACGGCCGTGTCGGCGGCAGCGCGCGGGCGCGGACTGCTGGACATCGCCATCGCCAACACGGCGGAGGAGGCGCAAAGACTCTGGGCGGTCCGCAAGGCCCTGTCGCCGGCCCTGCGGACCCTCGCCCCGAATAAACTGAACGAGGATGTCGTGGTCCCGGTCTCGCGCATACCGGAACTCATAGCGGGACTCGAGGACCTGAGCGTGCGCTTCGGGATCCCGATCGTGAACTTCGGCCACGCGGGCAACGGCAACATCCACGTGAACCTCCTCTACGATTCGCAGAACGCGGAGCAGGAACGGCATGCCCGGCCGGCCTTGAGCGAGGTCTTCGACCTGGTCTTGCGGCTCGGCGGCACCCTGTCGGGCGAACACGGGGTCGGCATGGAGAAGCGCGACTACGTCGCCCGCGCGATCGATGCGCCCACGCTTGCGCTCATGCGCGCCATCAAGGCGCAATTCGATCCAGATGCTATCCTGAATCCAGGAAAACTATTTCCGATCACCGAATAACCACATCACAAAGCAAGGAGGTCTCCATGTCTTACCGCCGCTGGCTTTTCCCGGTGCTTGTCTCATCGCTTGCGTGTGCCAGTGCCTACGCCAATAGCGTCAGCAACGTCGGCGCCTTGAGCCAGGCGCAGTTCCAGAACCTGACCCAGGATCTGGGCGCCGCCGTGAGCTACAAGGACATGATGCCGGCAGCCCCCTTGGGCCTCACGGGCTTCGACATCGGCGTGACCGCCATGGATACGCATTTCGGGCATGCAGGCGCCTATCAGGCCGCCACCCAGTCCGGCAGCAATAACGTCTTCGTCCCGAGCCTCCAGGCCCAGAAGGGCCTGCCGTTCGGCTTCGACGTCGGCCTGACATATACCCGCATCCCCGGCAGCAACGTGCGCGTGATCGGAGGAGACGTCAGCTACGCCCTGATCGGCGGCGGACTGCTCGCGCCCGCGCTCACGGTGCGCGGCACCTATACGAAGATGACGGGGGTGAGCGAAATGGGGCTGAACACGCGCTCGGTCGAACTCTGCCTCTCCAAGGGCTTCGTGTTCATCACCCCCTATATCGGCATCGGCCGCGTGCGCACCGCGGGCATCCCGCATGTGGGCACCCTGTCGGCGGTGAACGTCTACGACACGAAGGAGTATGTGGGCGCCGACATCAATCTGGGGCTCATGAACCTGGATCTCGAGGTCGACCGCATGGCCGGCTCCACGTCCTACGGCGCCAATATCGGCGTGCGCCTGTAAGCGGGATTCGGGCCAGATAGCGAACACCGGCCACCGGATGTCCGGCACGCCACCTGCGCATTGAACGCGCAGGTGGCACCCGGCGCCGCAAGCGACGCGGCAAGCGCGTCCTCACCTTCCCCGCTCACGTTTTTTGCAAGACAGGCCGTGGCACGACGGTTCCGCCCGGCCCGCCCGGACCTGCCAGACGGAATCCAAGGACGCTCCCCCCCGGGCGCCAAAGGGGAGGCGGGGCCACGGCGTTGTGTCGACCACGAGACCTCCTGGCGAAAACCGGGCAAGTCCTGGATTTCGCCGATCTCTAGGCCGGCAAGCGCGCCGCGGCGCTCTCCCGGCAGCATCCGCGCGATCTCTTCGATGTCGGCCTGTTACTGAAGGACGTAAGGGCAGACCCGGGGCCGTGGCGGACTGTCCTCGTCTACCTGACTGCGAGCCCCGGACCGGCCTGGGAGATGTTGGCGCCTCGCCTACCCGCGGACGTTGCGGCGACCTTCAAGGCGCGCTTCCAGGGAACGATGGCCGCCTGTCGAGCCCGAAGCCTTATTGGACATCCGTGAGCATTTAAGAGCGCGTGCGGCCGGCTGGATGAGCCATCGCGCGCATTTCTGCGGTCAGTCGGGGACGAGCCGCCGGACTTTGCCCCGATCGGGCTTCCGCAGGCGGCCGTTTTTCCCGCAGTACAGCGCGAGCGACACAACCCGGCCCGGCGCACGGGCGCCGAGCGGGCTGCGGATCGGGACCAGCCGGAAAAGGCGCTGGCGCGCGTCGCCGGTCCCCCATGAAGCGAGGCGGCGACGGTCCGCACTCCCGCTCCAAGGTCCTGCGAAACGGCCGTAAGGCGCGCTCTCAGCCGGCGCCCTTGGCCTGCAATACCGACATCTGCCGGGCATTGATCAGGGCGGGCTTCGCCCCCGTGAAGGGCTCCAGATTGTGGCCCAGGAGCTGGACGACATACCAGCCATGCCCCCGGCGCGCCACCACCTTGAACGTCATCATCGCCATAGAGACCGCCGCCGTATAGGTCTTGCCGACCGCAAGGACCCCCGGCGGCGACGTGCGCGCGCAGCCCGCGAGCGCCGCGACGGTCATGAGGCCTGCCACAAGAACCCGGTAACGCGCATGCATATCACACCTCGAAGAGAAACTGGGGACCCGATCACGGCGCCTCAGTATAGGGAGGATGAGGTCGGCAGGCAAAAAAGGAGGGTCCCGCCTTGGGCCGGCCGCGGGACGCGGTGGCGCCCGGCACGGTCCCGTGCCGGGCGCGCAAGCCTCCCCTATCCGGAACTCTGATAGGCGCCGATATCGTAATGGCCGGTCCGCGGCCGTCGGGCGCCGGTGAAGTCGTGCCGCACCGCGGCGAGCCGCGCGCCCGCGTCCGTGGCGGGGCTTCGCGCCTTCAGGGTGAGCGTCTCCGTATCGGCGAAGCGCGGATTGGCGGTGAGCGACGCCAGATCGAGGCCGACCTGCTGTTGCCACTGCGCGAGGCCCATGCCGTAGATCCCCCGATCGCCCCACTGGAAGGTGACCCCCGCCGGGTCCCAATAGAGGTTGTGATCGATGTGCAGGGTGCTCGGGTCGCTCATGGCGCCGGGCCCGATCGCGACCATGGGGCGTGTCGAGAAGTCGGCGATCAGGTTATTGCGGATGCTCACGTTCGTGCCGCCCTGACCGACTTCGGATTCATTCGCGACGTAGATGGCCGCATGGCGGTCGATCGCCGTGTTATAGCAGGAGTTGTTGTAGATCTCGGCGTTGTAGGAGGACGACTCGGCCAGGCACGCGCTCTGGTCATTGGTGATGATGTTGTTCTTCACGATGCTGTTGTAG
>JAKAXT010000006.1 GCA_021816425.1 Pseudomonadota bacterium
CGCGGGAAGGCCCGTTGGCGGCTTCGGCGACGCAAGCCTGCTCGATTTCCGGGCGCGCGGGCCCGTCGCGTGCGGCAGGGGAGCGCTCATCCTGACCGACGATGAGGGACTGGCGGAGACCCTGAGCCGGCGCGCGAAGGCTGCTTCGCCCGGCGATTCCATGAGCGCGTCCACGGCGGCTTTGCTCGATGCGCAGTGGGGGCGTCTGGACGCAACGCTCGCCGCGCGCGCCTGCGTCGCAACGCTCTATGGGCGCCATATCCGCTCCTTCGAGGGAATCAAGGATCCCTACACCGGCCCGCGCGTCACCGCCCATCACGCGTTCACCTTTCTCGTTCATCTGGGCGCGCGCTTCAGCCGTCAGGCGCGCGATGCCATCGTTGACGATCTGCGCGAGGGCGGCATAGAGGCGCGCCCCTATGCAGTCCCCCTCTATCGCGACCCCGCGTGTCGGCAGCGCGGATTTTCGGGGGCCGGTTGCGGACTGACCGACAAAATCGCCGATCGCGGCATCGTACTGCCGTTTCATGTAGGTCTTGCCGAGGCGGACATCGCGCTTATCGTCGAATCGTTGAAGGACGCCTCGATCAATGTCGGCGCGGGGTCCGCGATCTACCTTTAAAAGGGCCGCCGGCCCCTCGCCGCCACCATTCAAAGGAGCCACCCGTGATGATCATCCCCAACGACCTGCGCGACGCCCTGGCCGCCGGACGCGTCATCCCCTACGCGGGCCCGGGCGTGCTCGCGCTCGATGCGGCCTGCCCGCTGCCCGCGACCCCGGAGGAGCTGGTGTCTCGTCTTGCCGGCCAAGTCGCGGTGCCCCACAAGATCCGAGGAAACCTTACGGCCACCGCCCAGTTCGTCGAGAATTTTAAACACCGAAAGACGCTCAATACCCTCATGAAGGACGCGTTCGCCGCCAAGGCCGCGCCCAACGGGTTGCACGGCTGGCTCGCTACGTCCGGCTTCCCGCTCGTCGTCCATGCGTGGTACGACGACCTGTTGCGCTTGGCCCTGGAGGAACGGTGTGGCCACTGGGGGCTCGTGCAGGCCGTCAGCCAGGCGGAGCATTACGGCGATTGGGTGCACTATTTCCAAAGCGACGGTACGCCCATGCCACCAAACGATGCGGCGCCTCGGGGTACGCTGCTCTACGAACCGCTGGGCGCGCTCTACCCCGCGTGCAATTTTCTCGTGTCGGATTCGGACTTTGTCGAAGTCCTGACGGAAATCGACATTCAGACCCCGATCCCGACCCCGGTGCAGGCACTGCGGCAGGGTCGCGGCTTTCTCTTCCTGGGGTGCCGGTTCACGACGCAGCTCGAGCGCGTCTTCGCGCGCCAGATCATGAAGCGGTCTCCGGGGCCCCACTGGGCGGTATTGCCGGGCCCGCTTACCCGCAACGAGGCCCGTTTCCTCACCGAGCAGTCGATCACGCCCCTCACCCGGGACCTCGCGACCTTCGCCGGCGCGCTTGCCGGCGACGCGTCGGCGCCCCACGCCCACGCCGGTTCGTAGGCGCGCGGGCCGGCCGAGGCCGCGGCCTTCAGCCCGCTTCGACGCCGATCCGAAGCGGCGCGCGCAACCCCAAGGCAAGGCGCACCTTGCGGCGCACGACCTCCACGGTCAGGGGCTGGGGCAGAAGGCCGTGGGCCCCCGCGGCAAGCCACCGCGCCCCCGCCGGCTCGTTCGCTTGGCCGACCAGGACCACGATACGGGTCGTGGCGCTGGCGGCGCGGATCCGATCCAGGGTCCGCGCCTCGGCGTCGCCGAGCTCGGCCCCCTCCACGATCACGACGTCGGGCCTGCGCTCCCGTATGCGCCCGAGCGCCTGCTGAAGCCCGCGCCATTCATGGGTCTCGTATTCGTCTTGTAGCATGAACTGCAAGGCCGCGCGGTTGACCTCGCAGCCGGAGATCACGAACACGCAGTAACACGCCACCGCATCGTCGCTTGCTACGCCGATTTGCACGCCAGAACCTCCTTCCGGGTCTGCCGCGTGGCCTCCAGCAAGTTTCGTTCCGGCCCTGGCGCGGCCCGCGGTCCTTAAAGCCTTAGCCTTTTGCGCCGGTTCGACGCGGA
Source organism: Pseudomonadota bacterium (assembly GCA_021816425.1). Classification (GTDB taxonomy): domain Bacteria; phylum Pseudomonadota; class Gammaproteobacteria; order Acidiferrobacterales; family Acidiferrobacteraceae; genus Acidiferrobacter. The sequence goes on from JAKAXT010000006.1 coordinate 2,083, forward strand.
GTGTCTCCGGCGTCCCTGTTGCTTTTGAGACAAGTCCCACACACGCCCCCCGACTTTGTCGCAAGGCCGACAGAACCTCCCCGGAAAAACGGGGTTTTTGGCGTGTCCGTCGCTGGCACGGCATTTGCTCTAGGTTCGCTCGTACGGTACGCCGTCGCCGGATGCCCCGAGTGGAGGCGCGAACGCGGCGGCGGCCATAAGGTGTCTCGGACCAAAACGAGTTTGCGGCCCTTTTGAAAGGGACGGCGCAACAAACGCCACGAAGAGTCTTTGACCTAAGGAGATTAGAAATGACGGGATTACGGCAGATCGCGTTTTACGGTAAGGGCGGCATAGGCAAATCGACCACCTCCCAGAATACGCTGGCCGCGCTTGCGGAGATGGGGCAGAAGATCCTCATCGTGGGCTGCGACCCGAAGGCGGATTCCACGCGCCTCATCCTTCATGCCAAGGCCCAGGACACCATACTGAGCCTTGCCGCGGCGGCCGGTAGCGTCGAGGACCTGGAGCTCGAAGACGTCATGAAGATGGGTTATCGCGACATCCGTTGCGTGGAGTCGGGCGGCCCCGAGCCGGGCGTGGGGTGCGCCGGTCGCGGCGTGATCACGTCCATCAACTTCCTCGAGGAGGAGGGTGCCTACGACGGCGCCGACTACGTCTCCTACGATGTGCTGGGCGACGTGGTGTGCGGCGGTTTTGCCATGCCGATCCGCGAGAACAAGGCCCAGGAGATCTACATCGTCATGTCGGGCGAGATGATGGCCATGTATGCCGCCAACAACATCTCGAAGGGCATCCTGAAGTACGCCAACTCAGGCGGCGTGCGGCTTGGCGGGCTCGTCTGCAACGAGCGCCAGACCGACAAGGAGTATGAGCTCGCCGAGTCCCTGGCGAAGAAGTTGAACAGCAAGCTGATCCACTTCGTCCCGCGCGACAACGTGGTGCAGCACGCCGAGTTGAGGCGCATGACGGTTCTCGAGTACGCGCCGGATTCCAAGCAGGCCGACGAGTATCGGACGCTCGCCCGCAAGATCCATGAGAACGTGGGTCGGGGCACCATTCCCACGCCGATCACGATGGATGAGCTCGAGGATCTGCTCATGGAGCACGGCATCATGAAGGCGGTGGACGAGTCCATCGTGGGCAAGACGGCCGCCGAGTGCGCGGTGGCCTGACGACATTGACGCGGCCGGGGCCGGGCCCCGGCCGCACCGACAGGAGTTCGTTATGGATCTGACACTGGACGAAGTAAAGGCCCGCAACGCCGAGGTGATCTCGGAGGCGTTGTCCGTCTACCCGGACAAAACCGCCAAGAAACGCGCCAAGCATCTGAATGTCTATGAGGGGGACAAGCCCGACTGCGGCGTCAAGTCCAACATCAAGTCGGTGCCGGGTGTCATGACGATCCGCGGCTGCGCCTACGCGGGCTCCAAGGGGGTCGTGTGGGGGCCGATCAAGGACATGGTGCATATCTCCCACGGACCGGTCGGATGCGGCCAGTACTCGTGGGCGGCGCGACGCAACTATTACATCGGCGTCACCGGCGTCGACACCTTCGTCACCATGCAGTTCACCTCCGACTTCCAGGAGAAGGACATCGTCTTTGGTGGCGACAAGAAGCTCGACAAGATCGTCGATGAAATCCAGAAACTGTTCCCCTTGAACCACGGCATAACGATCCAGTCCGAATGCCCGATCGGCCTCATAGGCGACGACATCGAGGCGGTCGCTAAGAAGAAGTCCAAGGAGTACGACGGCAAGACCATAGTGCCGGTGCGCTGCGAGGGGTTCCGCGGCGTGTCGCAGTCCCTGGGCCATCATATCGCGAATGATGCGGTGCGCGACTGGGTCTTCGAAAAAGGAGGCGACAAGCCGCCGCTTTTCGAGAGCACGCCCTACGATGTCGCGATCATCGGCGATTACAACATCGGAGGCGACGCCTGGTCGTCGCGCATCCTGCTCGAGGAGATGGGGCTTCGGGTCGTCGCCCAGTGGTCCGGGGACGGAAGCCTGGCGGAGCTCGAAAACACGCCAAAGGCCAAGCTCAATATCCTGCACTGCTACCGCTCCATGAACTACATATCGCGCTACATGGAGGAAAAGTTCGGAATTCCGTGGGTGGAGTACAACTTTTTCGGGCCGTCCAAGGTCGCCGAGTCGCTGCGCACGATCGCGAGCCATTTCGACGACCGCATCAAGGAGGGCGCGGAACGCGTCATCGCCAAGTATCAGCCGCTCATGGATGCCGTCATCGCCAAGTACAAGCCGCGCCTCGAGGGCAAGAAGGTCATGCTCTATGTGGGAGGGCTGCGCCCCCGGCACGTCATCGGGGCCTACGAGGATCTCGGCATGGAGGTCATAGGCACGGGCTACGAGTTCGGCCATAACGACGACTATCAGCGCACCACGCATTACGTGAAGGACGGGACGCTGATCTACGACGATGTGACCGGCTACGAATTCGAGAAGTTCGTCGACCGGCTTCAGCCGGATCTCGTGGGGTCGGGCATCAAGGAAAAGTACGTGTTCCAGAAGATGGGGGTGCCGTTTCGGCAGATGCATTCCTGGGACTATTCGGGACCCTATCACGGCTACGACGGTTTCGCGATCTTCGCCCGCGATATGGACATGGCGATCAACAACCCGGTCTGGGGCCTGACCAGGGCCCCCTGGAGCGCGGGGCAATAGCCTGCGCGCCCTTATCGAGCGAATGGAGAGTTTGTATGAGCCAGAATGCTGAGAAAGTCCTCGACCACTTCAGTCTCTTTCGGTCGCAGGAATACGTCGACATGTTCGAAAACAAGAAGGCCTTCGAGAACGCGGTGCCTTTGACCGAGCTCCAAACCGCCGTCGACTGGACGAAGACCCGGGAATACCGCGAGCTGAACTTCGCCCGCGAGGCCCTGGTCGTGAACCCGGCCAAGGCCTGCCAGCCGCTTGGCGCGGTATTCGCGGCGGTGGGTTTCGAGAAGACCCTGCCCTTCGTGCATGGTTCGCAGGGCTGCGTGGCCTACTATAGAAGCCACTTCAGCCGGCACTTCAAGGAACCGACGTCCTGCGTGTCGTCGTCCATGACCGAAGACGCGGCCGTGTTCGGGGGCCTGAACAACATGATCGACGGGTTGGCGAACGCCTACAACCTCTATAAGCCCGAGATGATCGCGGTCTCGACGACCTGCATGGCCGAGGTCATAGGCGACGATCTGAATGCGTTCATCAAGACCGCCAAGGAAAAGGGCTCGGTGCCTGCGAAGTTCGACGTGCCGTTCACGCACACGCCGGCGTTCGTGGGCAGCCACGTCACAGGCTACGACAACACCATGAAGAGCATCCTGGAGCATTTCTGGGACGGGAAGGCCGGGACCGAGCCGCCGCTCGTGCGCGAGCCGCGAGACAGCATCAACTTCATCGGTGGCTTCGACGGATATGCGGTAGGGAACATACGCGAGGTGAAGCGCCTGTTCGGCCTCATGGGTGTCGACTACACGATACTGGGGGACACGAGCGACGTCTGGGATACGCCGACCGACGGCCGGTTCCGCATGTACGATGGAGGCACGCCGCTTGCGGCCGCCGCCGCCGCGGTGCACGCCCGGGCCACCATCTCCATGCAGGAGTTCTGCACACAAAAAACGCTGGCCTATGTCGCGAAGAAGGGCCATGAGGTCGCGGCCTTCAACCATCCGATGGGGGTGGCCGGGACCGATCGTTTCCTCATGGAGGTGGCGCGACTCACGGGGCGCGCCATCCCGGAGGACCTCACGCGTGAACGTGGCCGCCTGGTCGATGCCATCGCCGACTCGTCGGCGCATATCCACGGCAAGAAGTTCGCGCTCTACGGCGACCCGGACCTGACGCTCGGGCTTGCAGGCTTCCTTTTGGAATTGGGCGCGGAGCCCGTGCATATCCTCGCCACCAATGGCACCCCGGAATGGGCGGCGCGCGTGCAGGCCCTCCTGGATTCCTCGCCGTTTGGTAAGGGCTGCCACGTCTATCCGGGACGCGACCTCTGGCACATGCGCTCCTTGCTCTTCACCGAGCCGGTCGATTTCCTGATCGGCAACACCTACGGCAAATTCCTCGAACGGGATACGCGGACGCCCCTGATCCGCATAGGCTTTCCGATCTTCGACCGCCATCACCACCACCGCTACCCGCTGTGGGGCTACCAAGGCGCCATGAACACGCTGGTGAAGATCCTGGACAAGATCTTCGACGTGATCGACGCCGATACGATCGTTCCGGGCAAGACCGACTATAGCTTCGACATCATCCGCTAAGGGGCGGTGTCCTCGAAGGCGGGTCGCGGATAGGAGTGGCCCATGGGCAATGTGATGTTTATCGCTCCGCCCTTCGACGCGGAGCGCGTGATCAGGCTCGAACCGCGCCGCGGCGCGACGCTGCTTGCCCTTGCGCGCGAAGTCCCGTGGCCTGCCCACAAGACCTGCGGCCAGGGGCTGTGCGGGGCCTGCGCCGTCAAGATCGTGTATCGCGACCGCAAGCGCGCCCCGGCGAGGATTGCGCTGAGTCCGGATGAGAAAACGGTCCTTTACCAGGCGGGCAAGCTCACCGACGCGGAATACCGGGCCCCCGACATCCCGGCCCACCCGGCGCTCTGGCGGCTGGCCTGCCAGTACGTGGTGGAAGACGAGGATATCCTGGTCTTCGCCTAGAAGGGTGCTCCGCGAACGTCATGGAGGCGATATGGATAGCTTGGCGAATACCATACAGCAGGTCTTCAATGAGCCGGCCTGCGGCAAGAACCTGGGGAAGGGCGATAAGGAGCGCAAGAAGGGCTGCACCCAGGCCCTGCAACCTGGCGCGGCGGCCGGAGGCTGCGCCTTCGATGGCGCCAAGATCGCCTTGCAGCCCATCACCGATGTCGCGCACCTCGTGCACGGGCCGATCGCCTGCGAAGGCAACTCCTGGGACAACAGGGGCGCGAGTTCATCGGGACCGCTCCTCTATCGTACCGGCTTCACCACCGACATCAACGAGACCGACGTCGTCTTCGGAGGTGAAAAGCGCCTGTTTCGGGCCATAAAGGAGATCCTCGTCAAATATGACCCCCCGGCGGTGTTCGTCTACCAGACCTGCGTGCCGGCGCTCATCGGGGACGACATCGAGGCCTTGTGCAGAGCCGCGAGCGCCAAGTTCGGCAAGCCCGTCATCCCGATCAACGCGCCGGGCTTTGCCGGCAGCAAGAACCTCGGCAACAAGCTCGCCGGCGAGGCCTTGCTTGAGCATGTGATAGGCACCGAGGAGCCTGAGTACACGACGCCCTACGACATCAACATCATAGGTGAGTACAACCTCGCGGGCGAACTGTGGCAGGTCAAGCCGCTTTTGGCAAAGCTCGGCATCCGCATTCTGGCGTGCATAAGCGGCGACGCGCGTTATCGCGAGATCGCGTCCGCGCACCGGGCGCGCGCGGCCATGATGGTGTGCTCCAAGGCCATGATCAACGTGGCACGCAAGATGGAGGAGCGCTACGGCATCCCGTTTTTCGAGGGCTCGTTCTACGGCGTGTCGGACATGAGCGAGGCGCTGCGGGAGATCGCGCGGCTGCTCGTCGAGCGGGGGGCGCCGACCGATCTCGCGGGGCGCACCGAGGCCCTGATCGCGCGCGAGGAGGCGAGCGCCTGGGCGCGCCTCGCCGCCTATAGGCCCCGACTCGAGGGTAAGCGGGTGCTTTTGATCACAGGCGGCGTGAAGTCGTGGTCGGTGGTGGCGGCCCTGCAGGAGATCGGGATCGAGATCGTCGGCACGAGCGTCAAGAAGTCCACCAAAGAGGATCGGGAGCGCATCAAGAAGATCATGGGCGACGAGGCGCACATGATCGAGGATATGACGCCACGCGAGATTTACGCGTTGCTGAAGGACGCGCGCGCCGACATCATGTTGTCGGGCGGACGCTCGCAGTTCGTGGCCTTGAAGGCCAAGGTGCCGTGGCTCGACATCAACCAGGAGCGCCACCACGCCTATGCGGGCTACGACGGCATGGTGGCGCTGGTGCGCGAGATCGACAAGGCCCTCTACAGCCCCGTCTGGGCTCAGGTGCGCCGCCCGCCGCCGTGGGACGCGGAGGTGATGTCGTGAGCGCGCCGAAGGCTGTTTCTGTCGCCGGCGTCGCGGCCGCCAAGGCCTGCACGGTGAATCCCTTGAAGATGAGCCAGCCACTCGGCGCGGCGCTCGCCTTCCTTGGGATCGACCGGTCCATGCCGGTCTTCCATGGGTCGCAGGGCTGCACCGCCTTCGGTCTGGTCCTGTTCGTCCGCCACTTCCGGGAGTCGATACCGCTCCAGACCACCGCCATGAACGAGGTCACGACCATCCTCGGGGGCGGCGAGAACATCGAGAAGGCGCTCTTGAATATCCACAAGCGCGCGATGCCCGCGTTCATCGGTATCGCCTCCACCGGACTTACCGAGACCAAGGGCGACGATGTCGCTGGCGATCTTCGGCGCATCGTCGCGGCCCATCCGGAACTCGCCATGCCGATCGTTTATGTGTCGACGCCCGATTACGAGGGGGCGTTTCAGGATGGGTGGGCGAAGGCCGTCAAGGGCGTCGTCGAGTCGCTGGCGCAGCCCGCTGCGACGGTCAAAGGTCAGGTGAATATCCTGCCCGGCTGTCATCTCACGCCAGGCGACATTATCGAGTTGCGTGAGATCGTCGCGGATTTCGGCTTGGACGCGATCGTGCTGCCCGATCTCTCCGGGTCGCTCGACGGACACGTGCCCGAGGACTTCAGTCCCACGAGTCTTGGCGGGACCGCGGTCGCCGACATCGCGCGAACCGGCGCCTCCGAAGCCACCATCGCGATCGGTGAGCACATGCGTCCGGCGGCGCGCGCCCTGACCGAGAGGGCCGGAGTCCCCGCGAGGGTGTTCGCGAGCCTCACGGGCCTCGCGGCCGCCGACGACCTTTTTGCGTGGTTGAGCGCGTTTTCCGGGCGGCCTGTGCCCCAAAAATACCGCAGACAGCGCAGCCAGCTCGTCGACGCCATGCTCGACGCCCACTTCTACTTCGGGGCCAAACGTGTCGCGATCGGCGCCGAGCCCGACCTTCTCTGGGCCCTGGGTGCCTGGCTGAAGGAGATGGGCTGCACGCTCGCGGCGGCCATTACCACCACCCATTCCCCCGTGCTCGCCTACCTCGCGGCCGAGGGCGCGCGCGTGGGCGATCTGGAGGACCTGGAGGCGCAGGCCCGTGGTTGTGATCTCCTGATCACCCATTCACACGGACGGCAGGCGGCTCGGCGGCTCGGCGTCCCGTTTCTGCGCATGGGTCTGCCCACCTTTGATCGCCTGGGGGCGGCCCACCGCGTCATCGTGGGCTACCGGGGCACGCGCGATCTCGTCTTCGAGGTCGGCAACGTCTTCCTTGCCCACGATCGCGCGCCGCAAAAGTCCGGCGCGGCCGCCGACGCAGGCGATCCCATGGGGGCTTTTAGTCTCGAAGAACGGCCGGCCTGCCTCGAGGCCTGTCACGATCATGATTCCGCTACGGAGGGTTATTGGCTATGAAGATCGCGTTCGCGACACAGGATCTGAAGCACGTCGACGCCCATTTCGGCTGGGCCAAGAATATCGTCATCTACGAAGTGTCCGAGGATCGCCACGAGTGCGTGGAGGTGCGGGAGTTCGATGGCGAACTGAACGAGGATGGGAACGAAGACAAGCTTGGGCCGAAGCTCGAGGCGGTCGGCGACTGCGCCATTCTCTATGTGGCCGCCATCGGCGGATCGGGGGCCGCGCGCGTGGTCGCGAAGAATGTGCATCCCGTGAAGGTCTCGAGCCCGGAGTCGATCGAGGACCTTCTGGGCCAGCTGCGCAAAGTCCTGTCCGGCACGCCGCCACCCTGGCTGCGTAAGGCCTTGGCGAAGGGCAAGGCGCGTGCATACGCCTTGGATGAGGAGGTGGCTCATGGCGCAGAGTGAGGTGGTTCTGGAGGACGAGACCATCCTTCAGTCGCCCTTCGTCCGGGAACTTGTCAAGCAGTGGCGGGCACAGGACACCCACGGGGCCTGGGATGGGAAAACCGATCGCGACCTGCTCGATCCCTACATCGTCGACCGGGCCCGGCGCCGGGAGATCCCGATCATGGGGGACCCGGATCCGGAGACCTTGTGGCGGCTCGAGCTTTTCTACAATGCCGTGGGGCTTTGCATCGAACGCCAGACCGGGATCATGGCCCAGCCCATGATCAAGATGCACCACGAGGGGTTTGGGCGCCTCGTGCTGCTGGCCGGCCGCATCGTGGTCGTGAACAAACATCTGCGCGATGTGCATCGTTACGGCTACCCGAGCCTGGCCGCCTTGCGCGCGGAGGGCGATGGGCTGGTTGCCGACGCGGTCGCCATGATCGAGCAATATCCGGACCTGGCGCGTTATGGGGGCTGAGGCAATGGGAGAGGAAGGCGTGAGTGACGATATCGGGGCACTGAAGCAGCGCATCAAGAAGCTGAGCGCGCAGGCCATAGAACGCAAGATGCGGCTTCACGATCTGGCCGAGGATCTGCCGGTCGGCTGGGACAGGATCCTGGAAACGGCCGCGGATGCCTACGAGGCCTATCGAACCTTGGCCGAGGCGCGTGCCGCGCTCGCAAGCGCAGGGGGCGGCGGTGGCTGAGATCGCGATCACCATGCCAGACGGGCGCCGCTGGGTTCCCCGGTTCGTTCAATGGTTGAATCGCGACAAATGCATCGGTTGCGGGCGTTGCTATCGGGTGTGTGGGCGCGACGTCTTGCAGCTCGTGGGCCTGACGGACGAAGGCGAGGTCGTCCCCCTTGCGGTGGGCGTAGACGACGATGACGGGGAATACGAGAAGAAGGTGATGACGATCGCGCAGCCGAAAAACTGCGTGGGTTGCGAGGCGTGCGCGAAGATCTGCCCGAAGAAGTGCTATACCCACGCGCCCATGCAGGACGGAGGATAGGGTCATGACTACGGTCGGTTATGGGAATGAGGCGCCTGGTGCCGCCACGGCTTCGAACGACAGCGCCATGGCGCGCGCGTTCGCGGGTGTGGCGGCGCGTTTCCGGACGCTCGGTCTGGACCGCCAGGAAGTCGCCGCCCTGCGGCGGCGCTATCCGGGCGACTGGATCCGCCCGGGCGATGCGCTCGCGCACGCGGAGGCGTGCGTTGCCCTGCGCGCCGACGAGCATGGCGAGCTCGTCGAGCTTCTGCTCGCGCACCGCGCCGACGATTCAAAAGAGACGTTCTGGCTCGCCTCCACGATCGCTACGGCCTGCCTGGGGGAGAATCATCTCTGGCAGGACATGGGGCTGGAGGCGCGCGAGGAACTGTCTTGGCTCCTGAGCCGGCATTTCACCTCGCTCTACGAAAAGAACGTCAAAAACATGAAATGGAAGAAGTTCTTTTACAAGGAGCTCTGTCGGCAGGCGCAGGTGGTTTCGTGCAAGGCCCCAAGCTGCGGTGTATGCGCGGACTATGCGGCCTGTTTCGGGGCTGAATGAGGGCGCGCCGACACCGCCCGGAGGTCGTAGGGTCCCGAAAGGGTGTGTCGGCGCACGCCGACCCGGCGACCGCGTCCATGCAAGGGCCCGTTTGTCGCGAACCCCGCGCCGCGTCGCGTCTGCCATAATCCGCACAGGGATGCGTGTGCGGTGAGGGGCCGGTAAGATCGTGCCCCTCCGGAAAGACGGCGTGGCCGGCGAGGCCCAGGGAGCGGATCTCATGAAACGAAAAGACGTCATGCGGGCGCGGCGCGGTGTGCTGTCCGGCGCGGTCCGCCTCATGTTTGCGGGCGCGATGTTGATGGGTGCCGCGGCCACCGCCGGGGCCGTAACGCTGTCGCGGCAGGCTTTGCGGGGCCTGGTGTTGCCGAGTAAGCCCCCGTGCCGGCCGACGATCCCCTGACTCCCGCCAAGGTGGCGCTCGGCAAGGCGCTCTATTTCGACCCCCGGCTCTCCAGTACCGGCGCGGTGTCTTGCAATTCGTGTCACGACGTCATGGGTACCGGCACCGACAACCGCAAATTTTCGCAGGGGGTGGATGGGCGTCTGGACACCTCGCGCAGCACACCGACGGTGTCAACGCGGCCTTTCTGTCGGTTCAGTTCTGGGATGGGCGGGCGCCGTCGCTCGAGGCGCAGGCCAAGGGCCCGATCCTGAACCCCAAGGAGATGGGCATGCCGAACGCCGGGGCGGTCGCGGCGCGAATCGACGCGATACCCGGTGACCGTCGGCAGTTCAAGCGCGCCTTCGGCGGGCGGCGTCCCGTGACCTTCGACCATGTCGCCCAGGCCATCGCCACCTATGAACGGACCCTGATCACCCCCGACAGTCCTTTCGATCGCTATGCGAGGGAGGGACCGCAGCGCCATAAGACCGGAGGCGCGCAAGGGCTTCATGGACGTGCAGGAGTTGGCTTGTACCGCATGTCATAGCGGGCCGATGTTCAATGGGCCCAAGACGCCGATGGGGCAGGGGTTCCTTATGCTGTTCCCCACCTACACGAACAACAAGTATGTTGCCGAGTATCACCTCATGGCGCATAGGGGGCGCTATCGTGTGACCCCTAATCCCGCTGATAAGCATATGTGGGTCGTGCCGTCGTGGCGCGACGTGGCGCTTAGGGCGCCTTATTTCAATAACGGCTCGGTCGACACCTTGTCGCAGGCGGTACGCGTCATGGCTCGGGTTCGGCTCGACAAGAAGCGCACCACCGTTCAGGTTCGCGACATCGTCGCTTTCCTCGACACCCTGATCGGCCGGCTCTCCCGGCAGACCGTGCCGCGGCTGCCCGTCACCTTGAACGCCGCCCTGCCCATGGGCCGCGAGTAGCGGTGGGCGATCGGTAGCCTCCGGGGTCTTGCCACCGGATGGTGGCGCCCCGTTCATCGGATCGATGATGCTCATGACCCGCCCCGTGGGCACTCGCCGGTGTGTTGGGGTAAGCTTCCTCTTTTATGCAGTTTTCTCGTGGGCGACCGCCTTCTGCACCGTGAGGAAGGGCGAGCCTTGCCAAGCCGTGGGGCGCCGGGTGCTTCGCAAAAAGCCGGTCGCAGGGCTACCATCGCCCTTAGGTATCGACGTGTGTCAAATGAGCGGGGGCTGCGGACGGGATTCCGCGAGCTTGCTGCGCGCCTCCGCGGGGTGGCGGGCGCTTGTGGGCCGCGGGGCGGGATATCCGAATCCGGAGGGCTTGGGAAATGGGGGTCGAGCGACGCGCGCGGTCGATCAATCTCGTAGCCGCGTTGCTGGTCGTGGGCGTGGGTTTGATGACCGGGCTTGCGGTCTTTTCGGTCATGCGCAAGAACGCCGAAGTGGCCCTTCGGCATAGTCTGGTCTCGCAGCTGGCCCTGCGTGTCCAGTGGGTGGTACGCGACCTCCATGACGGCCGCCTGCGGGTGCGCGCAGTCGCGACCCGCCCGTTGCTCGCCGATGAACTCGTCAGGGCCGGCAAGGCCCGGGCGGCCGCCCACAGGGCCGTCGACCGGGCTCTGCGCTCGTTTCTCGCGTTGCGGTTCTCGGCGCTCGCGATCTACACCGCCCCCGGCAAGGTCTTCGCCGAGGTCGGTCGCTTCATGAGACATCCGGCGCTCGAGCTTCCGGTGGGTGGGGATCTCGGGACCACCCTCTTGTGGAACGAGGCGCGCGGTTTCGTGTTGCGCGCCGCCTTGCCCGTCTATCACCACCATGCGGTGGTCGGCTGGGCGATCGGAGACGTGCCTCTGCCCGAGATCGGCAAGCTCCTGTTCGGGGCCCGCGCCCTGCAAGGCGGATCGAACGTCGCGTTGTGCGGGCCGTCCGGCTCTCGCATGAGCTGCTTTCCGGATACCCTTTCCCCCCAGCGGCCGCTACCCGACATGGCGCGCACCTACAAGGGCGCGCTTCTGCCCATGGGCTCGGCCCTGGCCGGGCAGGCCGGCTTTACGGTGAGGCGCAATTATCTCGGCTCGGGCGTGGCGGCGGCCTTTCGCCCGGTGGGCCGCACGGGGCTTGGGATGACGCTCACCGTGAATACGGCGACGCTCTACGCCCCCGTCTACCGGCAGTTCGAGGTGGTTCTGCCTTTGATCATCGCGGTGCTGGCGGCGGCGCTCGCGATTCTCTATTGGCGCCTGGCGCCCCTCGTGCGGGCGCTCGTGGCCTCGGAAAGCGCGGCGCGCCAAGCCCATGAGCAGCTGAAAGACAACGAAGGTTATGTGCGGGCGATCCTGAACAGCGTCGACGAGGGCCTGGCCACGATCTCCGAGGCCGGCATCCTGGAGACCTTCAATCCGGCCATGGCGCGCCTTTTCGGTTATGCGCCCGAGGAGGTGATCGGCAAAAATGTAAGCGTGCTCATGCCGGAGCCCCATCGCAGCCATCACGACGACTACATACGGCACTATCGCGAAACCGGCGAGGCGCGGGTGATCGGCGTCGGGCGGGAGCTCGTGGGGCGCCGCCGCGACGGCGCGGAGTTCGCGATCGATCTGCGGATCTCCGAGTTTTATTTGGGGGGCAGGCGCCACTTCATAGGCACCGTGCGTGACGCCACCGGACGCAAGGAGGCGGAGCGGCGGCTCGAGCATGTCGCCACCCATGACGCCCTTACGGATCTCCCGAGCCGCGCCCTGATCCAGGTTCGCATCGATCAGCTCATACGCCGCGCCGAGCGTAGTGGTCAGTTGTTCGCGGTCATGTTCGTCGACCTCGACGGCTTCAAGGCCGTCAACGACTCGCTCGGCCACGATATCGGGGACCGCCTGTTGCGACAGGTCGCCCAGCGCCTCCGGGAGACCCTGCGGGTCGAGGACACCGTGGGGCGCCTGGGCGGCGACGAATTCGTGGTTCTGACCTCGGCGCTCGTGACACCCATGGACGCGGCGCTCATCGCCGACAAGCTTCTGCACGCCTTGTCCGCGCCCTATCCCGTGGATACCCACGCTCTCTACACCACGGCCAGTATCGGCGTCGCGCTCTATCCGCGGGATGGCCGCGACGTCGACACCCTTTTGAAAAGTAGCGACGCGGCCATGTATCAGGCGAAGCGGTCGGGTGGCGGCCGGTATCACTGCGTCGATGACGCCTTCGATGCCGCCACCATAGACCAGGTGCATATAGCGGCGGATCTGCACAAGGCCTTGAGCACCGGCGAGCTCGTGCTTTATTGCCGGCCGGTGCGCCAGTGCCGCGACGACGCCGTGGTGGCGATGGAGACGGCCCTCAAGTGGCATCACGCCGCGTGGGGGGTGCTGGACGCGGAGGACTTCCTGTCGATCGCCTACGAGGCGGGGCTTGCCCTGCCGCTTGCCGAGTGGACCCTCCGCGAGGTGGGGCGCGAGTTGTCGCGCTGGCGGGATCGCGGCCTGAAAAGGCCGCCCGTCCTAATCCCGCTGGGTCCCGGGCCGTTTCGCGATCCGCGCCTTCGCGAGGCCTTTCGCGCGATCATGGCCGATCTGGGCATGGACCCGGGCGCCGTGATGGTGGCGATCGGCGAAGGTGATTTCATGGACGATCCTAAAACCGGCCTCGAGGCGCTGGATGACTGGCGGCGCCAAGACATGGACGTCGCGCTCTTCGAATACGGCGGGGATCATCCGAGCCTCCCCTATCTGAAGGGCTTCGCGCCGGGCGTGGTGCGGCTCGACTCCTCGCTCACCATCGATGCCTTGGCGGACCACGAGGGCGTGGAGGCGTTGACGGCGCTCACGGCCACCCTGCACGCGCTTGGCGCCATGGTGACCGCCGCTGGCGTCGCAACGATCGAGCAGCGCGAGGCCGTGCGCCATGCGGGATGCGATCGATACGCGGGCGATCTCGCGGGCCCGTTCGTGCGCGCAGACGCCTGCGAGACCGGCCTCGTTCAGTAGCCGGCTTCCGGGCAGTGGCGCCGCGCGACAGGCGGATCGGTTCGCGCGCGGCCGTGAGCGCGGGCGCGGGGCCCTATCCGTCTCGGGCCATAAAGCGTCGCATCAGGCCGCGTATCCCGGATCCGCGCAATCGAGGGCGCATCAGGGCCTGGAAGGCCTCGCGGATCACCTCCGGGGATGGGGGGCAGCCCGGTATCGCGAGGTCCACGGGGATCACCGGACTCACCGCGCCCACGGTGGCGTAGTTGGCCGTGTAGACACCGCAGCCGCACGCGCAGTCGCCCAGCGCCACGACGCGCTTCGGGTTCGGTACGGCCTCGTAGGCCGTGCGGAGGGGGTCGGCCATGGCGCGCGCGACCGGGCCTGTGACGAGCAGAACGTCCGCGTGCCGGGGGCTCGCGACCAGGTGCACCCCGAGGGCGGCGAGATTATAGACGGCGTTGCCGAGGGCCTGGATCTCGAGTTCGCAGCCGTTGCACGATCCCGTGTCGACATGCCGCACGGCAAGCGCCCGCCCGATCTCGTCGGTCAGTGACGGTCCGGGCGCCCCGGTTTCCAGGACGGCATCCCGCCGCCGGGAGGGAAGGCGGGGCAGGATGCCGGTTTTCAGGATCTGACGTATCAGTTTATGCATGGCGATTACAGGTCAAGGCCGCTGTAGGCGAGATTGAACGACTTGTTGATGAGCGGGAAGTCCGGCACGAGGTCGCCTGGCGCCGCGCGCTCGAGGAGCGGCCAGTTCTGCCAGGAGGGGTCGTGGATATGGACGTGGTGGTCCCCAGAGGTCCGGGCGCGCGTGATGGCCACGAGGATCCGGCCGCGCCAGCCCTCGACGGCGCCGAGTCCGAGAAGCCCTTCCGCGCGATCGCAAGGGGCGCATACGGGACCGGGCGGCAGCTGCGCCAGGATCGCCTGGATGAGTCGCAGCGATTCACGGATCTCGTCGAAGCGTACCCCCACCCGGGCGGCGACATCGCCCCCGGTGCGTGTCGAGACGCGCGTCCCGAGAGCGTCATAGGGCGGCGACGGCCAGAGCGCGCGCAGATCGCAGGCGATGCCGCTCGCCCGGGCGGCGAGCCCCACCGCCCCCAGGGCGCGGGCCTGCGCGCGGTCGAGGCGTCCCGCGCCCAGAAAGCGTTCCTGCAGGCCGGCGTGATCGTCGACGATGTCCTCGAGGCGCCGCGTCGTCTCGAGGACGGCGGTGCCTTCGCTTTCGAGGAGCCCAAGGGCGGTGGCGTCGAGATCGCACGCCACGCCGCCTGGGACGATCACATCCATGAGATAGCGATGCCCGAAGAGTCGGCGGTGGGTCTCGAGCCAGCGCTCCTTCAGGAGGCCGAATTGCGTGAGGCCGAACGCAAGGCCGCCATCCTGACACAGGGCGCCGAGGTCGCCCAGATGGTTGGCGACGCGTTCGCGCTCGAAGAGCAATGCCCGCAACCAAAGGGCTCGCGGCGGGGGCGCGCACCCGCTTACCGCCTCCACGGCCATGGCGTAGGCGCCGGCATAGGCCGCGGTGCTGTCGCCGCAGACGCGGCCGGCGAGCCGCGCGCCCGTTGCGAGGGGCATCGCCTCGAAACGCTTGGCGACACCCTTGTGGGTATACCCGAGCCGCGCCTCGAGGCGCAGGATCTCGTCGCCCATCACGGAAAACCGGAAATGTCCCGGCTCTATCGTGCCGGCGTGAATGGGGCCGACGGCGATCTCGTGGACGCCTTCCCCGCGCACCGGGACGAAGGGATAGGGGTCGGCGCCGCGCGCGGCAGGCGGGGCGTCGGCACGGTCCCGGCGCAGGGGAAAGTCCGCGGGCCCCCACACCTCATGGCGCAGCCAGGGCCTGGTGTCGGGGGCGCCGGAGCCGATTCCGAGGAGGTCGAAAAGCGCGCGTTCCTGGCGCGCGGCCTCGGGGAAGAGGTCGCTCAGGGTGGGGAAGCGGGGGTTCGTGTCGCCGGCCTTCAGGCTGATCCAGTGCCACCCCTCTTGGGACACGAGGATGGCGTGCACCACGAACCCCGATCCCGTCGGCCGCTCGTCGCTGCCCCAGAGGCTGCCGAGGCGCCCGTCTTCGGCGTGGCATCGAGCCGCTATCTCCCGCCACAGCCTTGCGTCGACCCAGGCGTGGTTGACGGGTAGGGGGCCTGGCAGCCGTGACCATGCCGGGGCGGACCGAGGATCGTGGTCTGTCATGGATGGACTCCTCTCCACTCAAGGTCCCGCGAGGCGCGCGGCCTTCGCGTACCAGATGGCCAGCACATGCGGAATGGCAAGCCCGAGGACGAGCACGAGCGCAAGATGCGCAAACGATACGATGAGGGCAGGCGGTGTCCGCGTCCTTGCGGCATCGGCCGTGCCGAAGACCATGGCCTGGGTCCTTCGAAAGATCGTCGCGAACGCGACGCCAAGCGCCAGGACGAGGAGCGGCACGGTCCAGGGGGCTTTACGCAGGGCGGCGGTCAGGATCAGGAATTCGCTCGCGAAGACCCCAAACGGCGGTGTTCCTATGATGGCAAGGCTGCTTGCCATGAGCGCCCAGCCACTCGCCGGCGCGCGATCCATGACGCCCGTGATCCGATCCATGTCCTTGGTGCCGGCGGTCTGCGCGACCTGTCCGCTTGCGAAGAAGGCCGAGGACTTCGTGAGGGAATGCCCGGTCATGTGCAGGAGCGCCGCGAAGTTCGCGAGCGGACCGCCTAAGCCGAAGGCGAAGGTGGCGAGTCCCATGTGTTCGACCGAGGAGTAGGAAAACAGGCGTTTCAGGTCGCGCTGGCCGCCGAGCGAAAAGGCGCCGACCAGGACCGAGGCCAGTCCGAACCCCATCATGAGCCGCCCCGGCCAGTGCGAAGCGGCATCGTCCGGCGCAAGCGCCTTGAAGCGCACGATGGCGTAGAGGGCCACATTCAGCAGCAGGCCCGACAAGGTCGCCGAGAGAGGCGTCGGGCCTTCGGCATGGGCGTCCGGCAACCAGTTGTGAAACGGGACCAGTCCGGCCTTGGTGCCGTAGCCTACGATCAGGAACACGAACGCGACCGTCATGACGGCCGGGTCGAGTTCATCTTTGACGCCGTGGAGGCGTGTCCAGAGGAGCGCGCGGTGGGCGCCCAGCGCCGCGTGGCCGGCGAAATAGACCAGGATCGTCCCTAGCAGCGCCAAGGCGATCCCGACCCCGCATAGGATGAAATATTTCCAGGCGGCCTCGAGGCTTGCCGGCGTGCGGTAGAGGCTTATGAGCAGCGCCGTGCTCAAGGTCGCGCCCTCCATGGCGATCCAGAGAATGCCGATGTTGTTGGTGGTAAGAGCAAGCAACATGGTGAAGATGAAAAGCTGGTACATGGCATGGTACAGGCGCAGCCGGGCCGCGTTCAGGTGGCCCAGACGGGCCTCCGTGCGCATATAGGTGCGGCTGAAAACGGATGTCGACAGCGCCACGAGCGCCGTGAGGTCGACCAGAATGACGTTCAGGGGGTCTATGAACAGTTCGTGGTCCAGGGCGGAAAAAGATCCGCCGCGCAGGACGCGGACGGTCATGGCGCCGGCCGCGAGGAGGGTGGCGGCGCTCACCGCGATATTGACGGAGAAGCCCGAGTTCCGATGCCCGACGGCGCCCAGAATGGCGGCCCCGATCAAGGGAATCAAGACGATCCACAGCAATGTCATGCTAATCCTCCCGCCCCTCGATGCGATCGAGGTCGAGGCTGTCGAATTGTTCGCGGATGTGGAAGAAGAAGACCCCCAGAATAAAGACCCCGACGATCACGTCCAGGGCGACGCCGAACTCTATGACCATGGGCATGCCGCCCGTGACGCTCGTGGCGGCGAATATGAGGCTGTTCTCGAGAGCGAGAAAGCCGATCACCTGCGACAGGGCGGCGGTGCGCAGGATCATCATGAGCAGGGACAGAAGCACGCTCGCAAGCGCGATACCCACGGTCTCGTGGTTGACGGTGTGCGCAAGGCCCGCGATCGGGAGCGCGGCGTTGAAGGCGAAGATCACGAGCCCAAGCCCGATCAGCATGACCGTCGGGATCTGGACGAGGCTCTCCCGGTCCCATTGGACGTCGAGCCTTCGCGCGAGGCGGCGCAGGAGGGCCGGAATGGCGAGTATCTTCAGGAGACCGTTCAATATCGCCGATGCGTAGAGGTGGGTGTTGCCGGTCTCATAGGCCAGGATCGCGATGCTAAGGGCAAGGACGGTGCCCTGCCACGCGTAGAGCGTGATGAGGTTGGCCAGGCGCCTCTGGGAGAGCATGGCGAAGGCGACCAACAGGAAGAGGGCGGCGAGCAGGTCGATGATCCGGGTAGGATGCGTCATGGCATCAGTGTCCGACGAGGTAGCGCACGAGCAGCCCGAGAACCGCGAGCAGGAACGCGATCCCGAGGAATTCAGGGACGCGGAAGAGGCGCAGCTTGGCAAGCAGGGTCTCGATCAAGGCGAGGCCGGCCCCACCCACCGCGAGCTTCATGGCGAAAAGCGCGCAGGCCACGGGCAGGGTGGCGAGACCACGGCCCTGGGCGATGCCCCACGGGAGGAAGAGCGCCACCCCGATGCCGATGTAGACGAAGAGCTTCATGGCGGCCGCCCACTCGATGAGCGCCAGATGCGGACCCGAATATTCGAGGTTCAGCGCCTCGTGGATCATGGTGAGCTCGAGATGGGTCTCGGGGTTGTCGACCGGAAGGCGCGCATTCTCGGCGAGCGCCACCATGACAAAGGCGGCGGCCGCGAAGGCCATGCTCGGGTAGAGGATGAAGCCGTGCCGGGCGAGCTGCCGGACGATGATCGCAAGCGAGGTGGAGCCGCTGATCAAAGCCGGCGTAAAGAGCACCATGAGCAGCGCGGGCTCCGCGAGAAAGCCCACGAGCATCGTGCGCCGCGCGCCCATGCTGCCGAAGGGCGTGCCGAGATCCATGGCGGCGAGCGCCGCGAAGATCCGCGCCAGCGCAAAAAGTCCGGCGAGCGCCACGACATCGGCGGCCCCGGCAAGCGGCAGGCGGCTCGTCATCATGGGGACGATGGCGCCCGCCACCGCCATGGTCGCGAAGGCGATGTACGGGGTGGCGATGAACACCCACGATGCCCCGCAGGCGACGACGGGCTCCTTGCGCAGGAGCTTGAAGAGTTCGCGGTAGGGTTGGAGGAGCCCCGCGCCGACGCGATTCGCAAGCCATGCCCGGCACTGACGGATCCAGCCGGCGAGCAGGGGGGCGGCGCCGACTACGAGCGCGATCTGCAGGGTCTGGCGGATGACGAGGTCGATCGTCATGGCGTGAGCGCGAGCAGGGCGACGAGCATGGCGAGCACGTAGAGCAGGGAGATCGCGATCCGTCGTGGGCGCAGGACCCTGGCCCCGGCGAAGACCGCCTCGAAGCCGCGGGCGAGCGGCCTATAGAGGCCCTCCCAGAACCGGTCGTTCACGGCGGCCTCGTAGCGGGGTTCGGGATCGTCAAGTCCGGGCCTGCGGCACTTGATGTCCAAAAACGGCGCGAAGATGTGGCGGATCGGCTGCCCAAAGCCCTCGGCGGTGTCCTGCAGGCGGGCGCCTGCGACCGGGTGTCCACAGTTCCAGGGCGGCGCGCGCCGCGCGGGGCCCGACGAGCGCAGGCGTAGCACCAAGACGCCCACGAGCGCGATGATCCCGAGGGCGAGCCATAGGAGCGGCGGGGCGTAGCCTGCATGCGCCACGGCGATGCGCGCGCCGTGGTCGCCCGCCGTCACGGGGGCCTCTCCGCCTGTGAGCGCTTGCGCGGCCGGGCGGATCAGCGCGATGACGCCCGCGGGCCAGAGGCCCGTGACTACGCAGAGTGCCGCGAGCAGGCCAAGACCGGCGCGCTCGAAGGGCCCCGATTCCACGGCCTGGGCGAGCTTGGCCTCGCGAGGTCGCCCGAGAAACACGATGCCATAGAACTTGACGATGACGTAGCCTGCAAGCCCCGCGACCAAGGCCGTGAGGGCCGCCCCGAGCGGTATCCCCATGGCGAGGTAGGGGCGCGGCAGGGCGGTCGCCTTGAGAAAGGCCTGCAGGGTGAGCCATTCGGAGACGAAACCGTTGAGCGGCGGGACGCCGGCTATGGCGAGCGTGCCGATCAGCATCAGAAACGCGGTCTGGGGCATGCGGTGGATGAGCCCGCCCAGGCGCCCGAGGTTGCGTTCGCCCGTGGCGTGCAGGACCGAGCCCGTGCCGAGGAATAGCAGGCCCTTGAAGAAGGCGTGGTTCAGGCAATGGTAGAGGGCGGCGATCAGGGAGAGGGCCGCGAAGGCCTTCAGGCCGTAGGCCGAAAACAGCAGCGCAAGCCCGATTCCGGCCACGATGAGACCGATGTTCTCGATGGACGAATAGGCCAGAAGGCGCTTCATGTCGCTCTGCACGGCCGACAACAGCGCGCCCGACAGGGCGGTCCCAAGCCCCGCGGCGAGCGTGATGAGGCCCCACCAGGGGGCCGGCGCCGGCAGCAGGGTGAAGGCCACCCGCAGCAGCCCGTAGATGCCGACCTTCAGGAGCACGCTGCTCAAAAGCGCCGATATCGGCGAGGGGGCGACCGGGTGCGCCTCGGGGAGCCAGACGTGGAGGGGGACCAGGCCCGCCTTGGCGCCGAAGCCGATGAGCGCCAGGATGAAGACGAGGCCCGCGACCGCGGGGTCCGGGTCCGTGGCGCGCAGCGCCGAGAACGTCAGGGCAAGCGGCGCGCCGGCCGGCGCGTGCGCCGCCAGGATCGCGAAGGCCGCCAGGATCGCGAGCGCCCCGACGTGCGCGATCAGGAGATAGAGGAAGCCCGCGCTCCGCACCACGGGGGTGTGGTGGTCTGTGACCACCAGAAAGTAGGACGACAGCGCCATCACCTCCCAGGCGATCAGGAAGGAATAGGCGTCGGCGGCAACGAAGACCAGGGCGAGGCTCGCCAGGAGAATGTGATATTGCAGGCCGATGCGGGAGGCGACAGGATAATGTTCCCGCGCGCGGTAACCGGCAAGATCGAGCGAGATCGCGCAGGCCGTGACGCCGAACAACAGGAGAAAGAGGCCCGAGAGGGCGTCGAGGCGTCCATGGAAGGGCAGGCCCGGGAGGCCCAAGGGCGAGACCGTCGAGATCGGTGGCCCGCGCAGGGCCAGTACGCCCGCCCCCGCCGTGAGCAGGGCGCCGAGCGCCCCCAGCGGAAAGATCGCCGGGGCCATGCGCGGGACATGAGGGATGAGAAGGCTCGCGAGCGCCACCACGGACCACAGCACGACGGCGCTGAGGAGAAGCTCCCAGGGAAGCCCGATCGGCGTGTGCATGGACGCGGAGACCTCGCGAATGTCCGGTCGACGTCAGCGCGTGACCGATAACGTTACGTAATGTAACATAACGTAGCATCCGTAGGAAAGGGGATATGCCATGCCACGCACGGGAGTGACAAGGGAGCAGGTCTTTGCGGTGGCCGACCGCCTCTCGGATCAGGGCATCGCCCCCACCGTTGCGATCGTGCGCAGCGATCTCGGCAAGGGGAGCTTCACGACCATCAATCAGCATCTGGGGGAATGGAAGGCCCTTAAATGGAAGGCTGAGGGCCCGGTCTCCTCGCTGCCGCCCTCGGTCGAGGCCAAGGCCCGCGAGTCGCTGGCGGTGCTCTGGGAGTTCGCGGCCCGCGAGGCGGGGCAGACGGTCGAACGGATCCGCGAGGCGGCGCTGCGGGACGTGAGCGAAATGCAGGAGGCCCTCGAGGACGCGCAGCGCCAGTGCGCGGAGCTTGGCGCCGAACGCCGCGAATTGCACAAGCATCTCACCAAGGCCCATGAGACCGTGGGCGCCCTCACCGATCAGGTCGCGCGCCTCACGGCGTCGCTTGACGCATCGCTTGCGCGGCTCGAGGACATGGAGGCGCGCCTGGCGGTCGTTTTGCGCGACCGCCGCGTCGAGCCCCCGGAATAAGCCCCCGTGGCCCGCGCCCGCGAGACCGGCCGGGGGCGAGGGGGTGCGGGAGGACCGGACCGCGACGAAACCGCGGCCCGGGACGGCGGGGCCGGGTCTTAGGCGGATTGATCCGAGGGTGCGGTCTCGCGCATGCGTTCCTTCCGTCGCGCAAGCCGCCTCTGCACGGCGCCCGCCCGCTCGGGTATGGTGTTTTCGCCGAAGAGCGCCTGCTTCAGGAACCGAAATGCGAATCGCATGAGCGCGACGTCGTCCTGCTGGAGCCGCGCGCGCTCTTCCGGGGCGACCTCGTAGACCTCATCGAAGGAGGCCGTGCTCATGAATTCCCGGAAGCCGTCCAGATCGTAGCTTGCGAGAAAGAAGAGCTGCAGGCTGCGATCCGACGGCTTGCCGATGGTCGGGCCGCACGAGCGCTTCTTCAAGACGACCTGTCGCCATTCGCGGTTCAGTTCATCGTAGACGTCGACCCCCTGGCTTTCGCGGTAGGCGCGCACGGTCTGGACCGCGGGCTCGTCATGCCCGAGGCAGTGGTCCTCCTTGACGACGAAATAGGAATCCTCGTCGATCGGCGAATCCTTCTTGCGCATCGACATGAGCCCGAGCGCGTAATAGCGGCAGGCGGTCGGCCGGTCCTCGTAGACGCCGCAGCCCTCCTCGGTCAAAAACGGGCACTGCGTCGACTCGTCTTTCGTGCGCAACTTGAGCCCGGGCACCCCGTGGCCGTCCATCTCGAAGGGCACGGTGTGGCGGAACAGGAATTCGCGGGCGCTCACGCCAAGCCGGGCCTTTAGGCGCAGGATGTCGTAGGGCGTGAGCGGGATATCGATGCTTTGACAGCACTTGTTGAAGCAGCCTATGCCTTTGTGGCAGGCGAACTGGAAGTTGTCGTCCAGATTGAGCCTGACCGGCGTGATCGGGCTTTGGGGGAGCGTGTCAGAGGAGTCTTGGTTCATGGCATTCCTCGTCAGGGTCCGGGATGCGGTACCTAAAAAAAAGGGGGTCCCGTGGGACCCCCTCATTCTACCTCGTTTAAGGCCGCGAGTAACGCGCTTAGGGCGCGGTGGGCTTGGCGACGAGGTCGACGTGCGGACGCTTGAACACGTTCCACTTCTTGGTCTTGCGGTCGTACGTCGAGTTCACGAAGCACTTCCAGTTCTTTTCATCGACCATGTTGAAGTCCATCCGGTAGTAGAAACCGGGGTAACGGGACTCCTCACGGAACTGGATGTGCTTCATATGCGCCTCGGCCGCCAGCACGCGGTGGTAGTTCTCCCAGGCGCGCAGCAGCTCGTGAAGGTCCTTGGCGCGCATCTTCAACGCGTCCTCCTTCAGCATCTCGAGCTTCTCTTCGGCCACTGCCAACATCTTCGCGTTGGTCTGGTACCAGGTCGCGACGCCCGCCACATACTCGTCCATGATCTTCTGCAGGCGGAACTGCAGCATGCGCGGAGTGATGTAGTTGGGGTTGACGTCGATGGCCGTGGTGTAGTCCTTGTGCTCGAGGAAGGTGCGCACCGGACGGTAGATCTCCTCCACCAGGTCGTTCACCGGCGTGTCGAGTTCCGGCACCCAATTCTTGTTGTCGAGCGCGAACTTCACCATGCCCTTGGCGGCGATGCGCCCTTCGGCATGCGAGCCCGACGAGAACTTGTGGCCCGAGGCGCCCACGCCGTCGCCTGCGGTGAACAGTCCCTTGACGGTGGTCATGGAGCGGTAGCCCCAGTGCCAGTCGTCCGGCGCGCCCAGATCCTCGGGTCCGGAGACCCAGATCCCGGAGCAGCCCGAGTGCGAGCCGAGCAGGTAGGGTTCGGTCGGCATCAGTTCGGACGGCTTCTTTTCGGGTTCGATGTTCTCGCCCGCCCACACGCCGGCTTGACCTATGCACATGTCGAGGAAGTCTTCCCAGGCCTCCGCCTCGAGGTGTTTGATCTCCTTGGGCGTCATGGTCTCGGCAAGCTTCGCGAGCGCGGTCGGCGTATCCATGTAGATCGGGCCCCGGCCTTCCTTCATCTCGTGCAGCATGAGATGGTTGCGCAGGCAGCTTGCGGGCACATGGGCCAGGCCGTAGGGAGGATACTGCTTCAGCATCTCCTTGTTGCGCTCCATGTAGACCTCGCCGAAGGCGTTGACGGCCTTCGCCTTGAAGAGCAGGAACCAGGCGCCGACCGGGCCGTAGCCGTCCTTGAAGCGGGCGGGCACGAAGCGGTTCTCCATCATGGTGAGCTCAGCCCCGGCCTCGGCGGCCATGGCGTAGGTCGAGCCCGCGTTCCACACCGGATACCAGGCGCGGCCCGTGCCCTCGCCGACGGAGCGCGGGCGGAAGATGTTCACCGCGCCGCCCGCGACCAGGAGGCAGGCCTTGAACTTGTAGACATGGACCTTGTGGTCGCGGACGCTGAAGCCCACGGCGCCGGCTACGCGCTTGGGGTCATTCTTGTCGTTCACGAGCTTGACGATGAAGACGCGCTCCTGGATGTTGTCCATCCCGAGGGCCTTCTTGGCGGCTTCGGCGACGATCACCTTGTAGGATTCGCCGTTGATCATGATCTGCCACTTGCCGGAACGCACGGGCTTGCCGCCATCCTTCAGCGGCTTCTCTTCATCGCCCGGTTGCTTCCAGATGGGCAGGCCCCACTCCTCGAAGAGGTGAACCGAGTCATCGACGTGGCGGCCCACGTCGTAGGCCAGGTCGTCACGGGTGATGCCCATGAGATCGTTGGCCACCATGCGCGCATAGTCCGCCGGATCCTGGCCGCCCATGTAGGTGTTGATGGCGGACAGACCCTGGGCCACGGCGCCGGAGCGATCCATGGCGGCCTTGTCGACCAACTTCACCTTGAGCCCCGTGCCCTCGGTCCAACGCATGATCTCGTAGGCCGCGCCGCAGGCCGCCATACCGCCGCCGATGAGAAGGATATCGACGGTCTCCTCAACAACCTGGGGATTACCAAACGTAGCTTCTGTTGACATGTTCCACCCTAATTTGAGAGACGCCGGCCCGGGATCACGGCCCGTTCCGCCGGACGTCGTTTCAAGAACCGCGCCGTCCTACTTGACGCGGATCAGCTGACTCCGATCGCACGGATACGGCTTACCCTCTGTGAAGAGCGCCATGTCCGTAAGCTTCGAAAGATCGGCTTTGGGCTTGTTGGCGTAGGGATTGATCGAGCCTTCCGGCGTGGTGCGGATCGGGAACTTGAAGCGCTTCATGTTGCCGTTGCGGAACTTGATCGTCCACATGATCGAATCCGTCCCGCGCAGCGGCTGCACCGAGCCGCCCATGGGCACGACGTCCGCGTAGTGGCGCGCCTCGATCGCGTTTTGCGGGCAGATCTTTACGCAGGAGTAGCATTCCCAGCACTGCTCGGGCTCCTGATTGAAGGCCTTCATGGCATGGCCGGTCTTGGAGCCATCCTTGTCGAGCAGCATGAGGTCGTGAGGGCAGATGTACATGCATGCGGTCTTGTCCTGACCCTTGCAGCCATCGCATTTATCAGTGCGAACAAACGTTGGCATGGTTCACTCCGCTTTTGAAAGAAATGAAAGACGCGTCCAAAGAAGGGGTCGAATCCGGCCTCATTTCGCCGAATGGCCGCTCAGTTTGACCTCCACCTTTTCGTCGTCTTTAAGGTTGGCGTAATACTCCCGCAGGATGGCCAGGACCTCGGGCCGGCTGAATTCGGCCGGAACATCCTGTCCTTCCGACAAGGCTTTACGCAGTTTCGTGCCCGACAGAAGCAGGCGGTCTTTCTCATTGTGCGGGCAGGTCCGAGTGGAGGCCATGCCGCCGCACTTGTAGCACCAGAAGGTCCAGTCGATCTTCAAGGGCTTGGTTTCGAGCGCGCCCGCCGGGATTTCGTCGAAAATCTTGTGCGCGTCAAAGGGTCCGTAATAGTCGCCGACGCCCGCATGGTCGCGTCCGACGATAAGATGGGAGCAGCCGTAGTTCTGGCGGAACAGGGCGTGCAAAAGCGCCTCACGGGGTCCGGCGTAGCGCATATCGAGAGGATAGCCGGATTGGACGACGGTGTCCTTGACGAACGCGACCTCGATCAGCTTCGCGATCGCCTTCGACCGCACCTCGGCCGGTATGTCGCCCGGCTTCAGCTTCCCGAGGAGCGAGTGGATCAGGACCCCATCGCATATCTCGACTGCGATTTTGGCCAGGTATTCGTGGGAGCGGTGCATGGGGTTGCGGGTCTGGAAGGCGGCGACGGTGGACCAGCCTTTGCTCTCGAACAGCGCGCGGGTCTCGGCGGGTGTCATATACGATCCCGCGTATTTCTTCGGGAAGTCGCCCTGCGAGAGGACCTTGACCGGGCCCGCGATGTTCACGGCCCCCTGTTCCATGACCATTTTCACGCCGGGGTGGGCGAGATCCGTGGTCTTGTATACGCTCTGGCACTCATGGGCCTTGTCGATGGTGTATTTCTCGGTCACCTGCATGGTGGCCATGATCTCGCGGGACTCCGCGTCCACCAGCGCCACTTCGGATCCGACCTTCAGTTTCGCGGCCGTGGCTTCGTCGGTCGACAGGGTGATCGGGATGGGCCAGAACACGCCATTCGAGAGGCGCATGTCGTCACAGACGCCGCGCCAATCGGCCTTGTTCATGAATCCGTCCAACGGCGTGAATCCGCCGATCCCGAGCATGATCACATCCCCGGTCTCGCGCGACGTCATGTGCACGGCGGGAAGGCCCTTGGCCCGTTCTTTTTCGGCGGCCGCTGCCGCTCCCGTCAGGAGGAGAGGTTTCAGGGCGGCGCTACCGTGGGGTCTCACCAATCTCGACATGAACGATTTTCCTCGGTTATAGGACGGATATCGGGCGCGCCCGGTTGGCGAGACTCTATAACCTTACGCTTTGTAAAACTAATTAGGATTTACACCAAACCGATAAAGCCCCTTTATAAAAGCAACAACTTAAATTACCAACGCGCACGAACCCGTGCCCGAGGGCCTCGTTAGTGTGCGATGCGCGCGGGATCTTGGCAAGGCAGCGGGCGCGACCATTAGTCCGATGGACCGCATTTCCTCGAGAAGGTTCGATCGGCGCCGGCGGCGTTCATCGTCAACGCCGCGCTGATCGTCATGGAAACGCGCTCGTGTCCGGCGCTTGCGCCATTCTCGTGGAAACGCCAACAAACTCAACGGACTTCGACGGTCCCCTAGGGCGGATGAACGCCGCCTTGCAAGCTTAAAGCGCGGTGCAGCCTTTCGATGTCGGCCACGACGAGCTGCAAGGCCCGGGCGCGCCAGCGGGCGAGGGTCTGGTCGCGCGGGACGCGGGTCGCGCGCAGCGCCCGGAGGGCCGCCTGCCAGCCCCGCAGGCGTCGCTCGACGACGCGGCGCGCGACAGGCGGCGGCCGGCGGGGCGGCGGGGTGCGCGCGATCACGTGCGCCCGGGGCGTGGGCGGCGATGGGTGGAGGATGGTCCAGTGGCCACGGCAGCCCGCCTGGGGCCGGTCGGCGTAGGACCAGTGGCCGCCGGCGGAGCGGCACTTGAAGATGGTGGCGGCCGCGCAGGGCGGCAACGCGAGTCCCGCGAGCAGGATCACGATCGGCAGGGACGCTAGGCGGGACGGCCGCGACATGAGTTAGAATAAAGACGCGCATACCCGGGAAGTCAATGGTCGATCATCCCCTCCTCCTGCTGGGCGTGGCCTTCGTGGCCAACGGCTTCGCCGCCACCGCCGGAGGCGGCGTCGGCCTGATCCAGTTGCCCCTCCTGCTTTTTCTCGGACTTCCCTACCCGGCGGCTTTGGCCACCCACAAGGTCGCGAGCGTGGCCTTGGGCGTGGGCGCCGGGGCGCGCTATTGGCGTGGCGGCGTCCTGGAGGGGCGCTTCGTCCTTCTGATCCTGGCCGCCGGCCTGCCGGGCGTGTTCCTCGGGGCGCTCGGGGTGCTGGCCATCCCCCCCGCCATCATACGGACGGTGCTCGGTTTGCTGACGGCGGGTCTCGGGCTCTATTCGTTGCGCCGCCACGAGCTCGGACAGGTCGTGGCGGCGCGCAATCGCGACGGGCGTGGTCTCGTCCTGGGCGGAGCCGGTCTCTTCGTCATCGGCCTTTTGAACGGTTCCGTGACCTCGGGGACCGGGCTTTTCTGCACCCTGTGGCTCGTGCGCTGGTTCGGGTTCGACTACAAGTCGGCGGTGGCCTACACCCTGGCCCTGGTGGGGCTTGCCTGGAACGCAAGCGGCGCCCTCACTCTGGGCTCGTTTGGCGAGATCCGCTGGGCATGGCTGCCCTGGCTCCTGGCAGGGGCCTTGAGCGGGAGCTATGTCGGCGCGCACGTCGCGGTCGGGTCCTCCAACCGCTGGATAAAGCGCGCCTTCGAGGCCCTGACGATCGGGGTCGGCATCCGCTTGCTGTTCTAGGCGCGCCGATCAGGGCGTCCGTCCGCCGCGGTCATTCGGGGGCGGGCTTCGTGGATTCGTCCGTCACGCCATAACGGGCCCGGTAGTCGGCGATCGCCTGGCGATGTCGGGCGAGGGTGTCGTGCCGGTCCAGGTAGGCGAGCAGTCCCGAGAGCCTCCCGAGGCTCACCACCGGCACCTGGTAGCGCGTCGTCACCTCGGAGGTGGCCGAGCGGTCGGCGGCCCCGCGCTCCTCGCGATCGAGGGCGATCACGACCCCCGCCAATACCGCCCCGGCCTCGGCGATGAGGCGGGCGGATTCCCCGACCGAGGTCCCCGCGGATATGACGTCGTCTATGACGAGGACCCGGCCGCGCAAGGGCGCGCCCACCGTGAGACCGCCCTCGCCATGATCCTTGGTCTCCTTACGATTGAAGGAGTAGGGGACATCGCGGCCATAGTCGAGCGCAAGCCCCGCGGTGAGCGCCACGGCAAGCGGAATGCCCTTGTAGGCGGGGCCGAACACCATGTCGTAGCCAAGCCCCGCGGTCTCCACCGCGCGCGCGTAGAGGCGCCCCAGCTCCATCATGGCGCGCCCCGAGGCGAACGCCGCGGCGTTGAAGAAGTAGGGGCTCCGGCGGCCCGATTTCAGCGTGAAGTCCCCGAAGCGCAGCGCGCCGCAGGACACGGCGAGATCGAAAAACGCGTTCTGGGCGTCGCTCATGGGCGAGGCCCTCCAAGGCCGGGATTGAAGGGGAGTACGCCCGCGAGGTGCCCGTTGTGCGGATCGAGGACGAGGATGACGCTCGTGTAGGTCCCGCGCAGGGGGATGAATACGCCATTACCCTGCCCCGGGTGGTCTGCGCGAAAATGCGCGAGGGCCCGGGCCGCGACCCGATTCGTGCGCGCCGTCGCGACGAACGGATAGCCGTGGGCCAGGACCTTCTTGCGCTCGCGCGCCGTATAGGGCCGGTAGCGCCAGCCGCGCAGGAAGACCGGCGGTTCGCCCTGCAGCGTCCGTATCTCCACGCCGAGCATGGCCTTCTTGCTGTGCGGGAGTTTTACGTAGACGTAGGCCGGCCGATCCGGCAGGCGGCGCAGGAGCGCGCGGCCCTTGGGTCCTATGAGCGCGATATGGGCCTGATCGAGGGCGTGGAAGGCGCCCTGCGAGTAGACGACCATCTGGATGCGGCGCGCGAAGAGGAGGTGGGTGCAAAAGGCGAACGCGGTCACTTGCGCCAAGACCACGAGCGCGAGGTCCATGCGCAAGCGCTTCTTGCCGGAGCGGAACACGACCAGGGTGAGCAGCGGCCCGAGCGTGATGCTTGCACCCGCGAGCAGCGCGAACGCCTGCCACGCGCCGTCGGCCGCGAGCAAGGGCTTCGGATACCAGAGCGTCCGGACGACCGCAAAGACGGCGGCCAGCGCCACCACTGTGATCGCGAGATGGAGGGATGCGGCCTTTATGCGCGACATATCGATATCCTCTAGGGGTGGCCCGGCCTCATTGCGCCGCAGGGCTATAAGTCATAGTCGATTATAAGCGGCGCGTGGTCACTGAAGCGTTGCTCTTTGTAGATGCGCACCTCGCGGGCCAGGGCGCCGAACGCCGGCGTCGCGATCTGGTAGTCGATCCGCCACCCGACATTCTTGGTGTAGGCCTGCCCCCGGTTGCTCCACCACGTATAGCACGCGTCTTGATCGAACGGGCGCAGCTTGCGATGCACGTCGACGAAGTGGAGTTCCGTGAAGACCCGGGTGAGCCATGCGCGCTCCTCGGGCAAAAAGCCGCTGTTCTTGCGGTTGCCGCGCCAGTTTTTCAGGTCGATCTCCTGGTGCGCGATATTGAAGTCCCCGCACAGCACGACCTCGCGCCCGCATGTGGCGAGTGCCGCGAGGTGCGGGAAGAAGTGGTCCATGAAGGCAAACTTGGCCGCCTGCCGCTCGGGCCCGCTCGACCCCGATGGCAAATATACGGACACGATCGACAAGGAGCCGAATATGAGCTCGAGATAGCGCCCCTCCTCATCGATATCGGGGCGCCCGACGCCGACGACGACCTTGTCCGGGGCCTTCTTCGTATAGATGCCGACCCCGCTGTAGCCGCGCCGGTCGGCGCAATGGAAGTAGCCCCTGTAGCCCGCCGGCGCGCGCATCTCCGGCGTCAGGTCCGACTCCTGAGCCTTCAGTTCCTGCAGGCATACGACATCGGCGTTCTGTTCCGCGAGCCAGGGGAGCAGGCCCTTGGCGCATGCCGAGCGGATGCCGTTCAGGTTGATCGTCACGATCCGGAACATGGCGCTACGCGTCCCCGCATCCGGCCGAGCGCCTCTTCGACGCGGTCTTCATGCGGCGGGGTCTCCGGTTCCGGGGTTCATGGTGGCGAGCATGCGTCCGGCGGCCGGCAGCAACAGATAGGCCGGGAACGCAAGGAAGAAGGTCAACAGGAAGTAGAGCGCATAGCCGAGATCATGGGCGCCGAAACCGCTCGCGAAGCCCGCCAGGCGCAGGCTGATGGCAAACAGCGAAGACAGCAGGGCGTATTCCGTGGCGGCGCGCTCCTTGCGCACGATCGCCATAAGGAAGGCCAGGAAGGCCGCGGTGCCGAGTCCGGCCGAGAACGATTCGAGGGCGCTCACCGAGTAGAGCAGTACCTGGTGGCCCATCGGGATGGCCTCCGCCGAACTCGCGCGCGGCAGGAGGCGCGCGCAGAGCGCGTAGCCGAGGTTGGGGAGGACCTGGGCGAGGCCCAGCACCCACAAGGCCTTGTAGATCCCGATGCGGTCTGTGATGTAGCCGCCGACCAGACCACCGAGGATGGACAGGCCTATCCCGGCGATGACCGAGACGCTGCCGATCTGCGCGGCGCTGAAGCCGCGGTCGACCCAGAACGGCTTGATCATGAAGCCGATGGCGCTGTCCCCGAGCTTATAGAGCGTGATGAAGGCGAATACGGCGGCGATCCCGGGACGCCCCGTCATCTCCAGCAGGGCCCCGAAGAGGGGGCCGTCCGAGGACCGCGAGGCCCCTGGATCGCGCCGCCAGAGGCTCGTCGCCCAGACGAGCGCGCCGGCGGCGCCGGCGTAGGCGAAGAGGTGCGGGATGTGGCGTGACCAGCGCAAGGTGTCATTGATGAGCCACAGGGCGCCCATGAGCAGGGCCAGCACCAGGGCGAGCGCCCGCGGGCGGCGGCCCAGGGAGGCAATCTCCTCGCCGAGGGACAGCCGGTCGACCGGCGCGCGGACCCGCTCCCTGGGGGCCCGCAGGCAGACCAGCCCGTCTGCCACCAGCAGGGCGGCCGCGAGGAGATAGGCGTAGCGCCAGCCGAGGTAGGTGCTCGCAATCAGCACGAGGCCCGCGGCCAGCATGCCGGCCCGATAGAAGCCGATGCGCAGCCCGTTGCCTATGCCCATTTCCCCGACTTGGAGCAGTTCGAGGCTATAGCCGTCTATGGCGATGTCGTTCGTCGAGGAGAACACCGTGAAAAATCCGATCGCCACCAGCGCCTCGGGCCCGGCCCCGCGATCCCAGGCGAGGTGCGCCAGGGCGAGCGCCATGAGCAGGTCCGCGCCCAGCATCCACAAGCGATGGTGGCGGAAGTGGTCGATGGCGGGGGCCCAGAGGAACTTGAGCGTCCAGGGAAGCCCGAGGAGGCTTATGACGCCGATCTCCGAAAGTGGCGCGTGGGCCTCGCGGAACGCGACCGGGAAGACGTCGCTGAACAGCCCGAACGGCAGACCCTCGGCCACGTACAGTGCGGCAATCCAGAACAGTCGCGCGCGGACGTCGCGACGCTTAAGGTAATCGCGCACGCCGGAACCTGTAGAGAGCGATTTCCCCGAGGATGTTCGGAAAAAGCCGCAAGGCCAGACGCTGCCTGTGGGCGTGGTCGACCACCTGCGACTCCAGGATCTCTATGCCCTCGCGCTCGCACAGTCGTTCGAAATCGCGCAGCGTGCAGAGATGGATGTTCGGTGTGTTGTACCACTCGTGCGGAAGGGCCGCCGACACGGGCATGCGGCCCAGCACGCCGAGTTGCCAGCGGGTGCGCCAGTGGCCGAAGTTCGGGAAGGTGACGATGCCTTCCGTGCCCACGCGCAGCATCTCCTCCAGCAGGCGGTCGGGATAGCGCACCGCCTGGAGGGTGAGCGACAGCACCACGTAATCGAACGAGCGCTCGTCGAATTCGGAGAGGCCGGCGTCGAGGTCGGTCTGGATCACGTTGATGCCGCGCCGGATGCACTCGCTCACGTGGGCGTCGTCGATCTCGAGCCCGTACCCGCTCGCGCCCTTGCTTTCGGCGAGATAGGCGAGCAGGGAGCCGTCGCCGCAGCCCAGATCGAGGACGCGGCTTTGCGGCTTCATCCAGTCGCCGATGATGCGAAAGTCGAGGCGCGTCGGGGTCATGTCGGGTGGCCTGCGTACACGCGATCCATATAGGACCTCAGGATCTCGACGTAGCGCGGTATCGGCATCAGGAAGGCGTCGTGGCCGTGGGCGGCGTTGATCTCCGCATAGCTTACGTTGAGGTCGTTGTCGTGGAGGGCCTTTACGATCTCGCGCGACCGCGCCGGGGCGAATCGCCAGTCGCTCGTGAAGGCGAGCACCAGGGTGTCGGCCTTTACGGGGGCGAGCGCGGAGGCGAGACGCCCGTCCGTGTTGCCGGCCGGGTCGAAGTAGTCCAGGGCCTTGGTCATGAGCAGGTAGGTGTTGGCGTCGAAGCGCCCCACGAAGCTGTCGGCTTGGTAGCGCAGGTAGCTTTCGACCTCGAAGGCGACCTGGTAGTCGAAGTTGATCTTGCCCCCGCGCAGATCACGCCCGAATTTCTCGCGCATGATGTCGTCGGACAGGTAGGTGATGTGTCCGAGCATGCGCGCTATGCGCAGGCCCCGGCGCGGTTCGGTGCCATGATCGTAGAACCGCCCCTCATGAAAGTCGGGGTCGGTCAGTATCGCCTGGCGGGCCACTTCGTTAAAGGCGATGTTTTGGGCGGTGAGTTTGGGGGCTGCGGCGATGATGATGGCGTGCGCCACCCGTTCCGGGTAGTCGATGGCCCACTGCAGGGCCTGCATGCCCCCGAGGCTGCCCCCCACGACCGCCGCCCATCGTTGAATCCCGAGCCGATCCGCGAGCCGCGCCTGGCTTTCGACCCAGTCGCGAACCGTCACCATGGGGAAATCCGGGCCGAAGGCGCGGCCGGTCGCCGGGTTGATCGACGCCGGGCCCGTCGAGCCGAAGCAGCTGCCGAGGTTGTTGCAGGCGACGACGAAGAATCGGCGGGTGTCGAGGCTCTTGCCGGGGCCGACGTGGTGTTCCCACCAGCCCGGCCTCTTGTCGTCCTCGCTATGGTAGCCGGCGACATGATGGCTGCCGCTCAAGGCATGGCACACGAGCACGGCATTGCTCGCGTCGGCGTTCAGCGTCCCATAGGTCTCGTAGACGAGTTCGTAATTCGCCAGGACGCCGCCGCTTGCAAGCGCGAGCGGCTCCGGGAATCGCAACCGGGCTGGGGTCACCAGTCCCACGGAATCTTGGGGAATGGGCTTCACGAATCCACGGGATCACGCAAAGCCCGCAGTGTACTGACTCAAGGATGGGGCCGCAATGGCTTAATGCTGATGGCCCTCGTCGCCGTGGTCGTGGCCGCAACATCCATGGTCATGCTCGGCCTCTTCCGCCACTTC
Source organism: Pseudomonadota bacterium (assembly GCA_021816425.1). Classification (GTDB taxonomy): domain Bacteria; phylum Pseudomonadota; class Gammaproteobacteria; order Acidiferrobacterales; family Acidiferrobacteraceae; genus Acidiferrobacter. Next base: position 35,857 of record JAKAXT010000006.1, read on the forward strand.
GCGGCGCACCTGGTCCATGTCCACGGCGCGCACCTGCCCTATGACGTCCTCCAGGGCCTGCTTGGGAAGGCTGCCGGGCTGGGCGAACAGGATGATCTGGTCGCGGAAGATCATCAGGGTGGGGATGGAGCGGACCTGGAAATGGGCGGCGAGCTCGGTCTCGGCCTCGGTATTGACCTTGGCGAAGACGATGTCCTTGTGCCGCTCCGAGGCCTCCTCGAAGATGGGCCCGAACGCCCGGCACGGGGCGCACCACGGCGCCCAGAAGTCGACGATGACGAACGCGTTTTCGTCGACCAGTTGCTCAAAATTTGCCTTGGTTGCCTCGATCGTGGCCATAATGATCCCCTGGATAAACCCATATTATACAACAAGCAGGGGTTCGGGGGCCTATCATGGGGGAGGCGCATGGCACATGCCTTGCCCGGGTGCGGGCGCCCGGGGGAGGGGGTGCGTGTATCCGAAATATCTCTATGAGGCCCTGCCGGCCTTCTATGCCGTAGCGGCTTGGCTGTGCGCGGAGCTCTTGCCGTGGCCGCTCGCTTTGCTGCCGATCGGAGCCTTTGCGGCCGCGGCATTCCTCGTGATCATCCAGCGCTGGCACTACCGCCGACAACTGAACGGGCCCGACAGGGGCGGCTAAAGACCCGCGCGCGCGAGCCATAGCCGCGCCAGCAGGCCCGCCTCGGTCGTGTAACCGGCCACGACGAAACGGATGGTGCCGCGCGGTCCGAGAATGAAGGCCATCGGCAGGACGCGCGCGCCATAACGTCGGGCGAGCCGGCCTTCGGGGTCGAAGACGACCGGCGTCCGCCAGTCGTGACGCCGGGCGAAGGCCCGGATCGCCGCGGCCTTGGATTGGGTGGCCACGACCACGACCGCCGCCCGGCGGGCGACCGCCTGCACGGCGCCCTGATCCGCGCGACAGATAGGACACCAGCTCGCGAAGAAATCGATGAGGACGGGCCTGCCGGCCCCAAGGCGCGGCGTGTGTCCGTTCAGGGATGCCTCCGGCAGGGGAGGGGCGCGACCCTCCGAGGCGCCGCGCGTGAGATAGGCGTTGCCGATCAGTATGAGGGCGGCCGCGGCGAGCATCTCGAGCGCGAAGGCCGCCGACCGCCTCATGTCAGCAGCACGCGACCGAGGTGGTGGAGCGGGTGCACGACGAGTATGGCGATGAGTTCGAGCCCTATGACCACGAGCACGGGTGAGAGGTCGATCCCCGAGATCAGGGGCAGCAGGCGCCGGGCCGGCCGCATGAACGGCTCGGTAAGATGCGCGGCGAGGTCGGTGAACGGGTGGTCGCCATAGGGGCTGACCCAGCCCATGAGCACCCTTACGAAGACCGCGCCGATCAACACGTAGAGGATGAGCTGGATCAGGTCCGCGAAGCTCAGGATCAGGATGCCCCCGAACCGGGGGGTTTGGTCCCCGAGGAGCGTCATCAAGGTGATCCGCGTGGCCTCGAGCATGATGAGCAGCACGGCCGATGCGAAATCGATCCCGAAGATGCCCGGTATCAGCCGCCGTAGCGGCAGTAGCGGGCCGTTGGTCACGCGCACGATGAACTGGCTGAAGGGATTGTAGAAGTCCGCGTGGGTGAGCTGCAGCAGGAAGCGCAGCAGCACGAGGATGATGTACATCCCGAACAGGGTGTCGACGAGAAAGGCCAGGGCCTGGCTCAGGTAGCTCATGCGGCCCCCAGCTGTTCGCCAAGCGCCCGCGAGCGGTCGCACGCCGCCTGGATGGCGCGGGCGAACATCTCCATGAAGCCATCGTCGAGCAGCCGCTTTATGGCCTGCTCGGTGGTGCCGCCAGGCGAGGTCACCCGCGCGCGCAGAAGCGCCGCGTCGCCTGGCCTGTCGTGGACCATGCGCGCCGCGCCCGCCGCGGTCCCCGCCGCCAGGGCGGCGCAGAGGTCGCGGGGGAGGCCCGCCTTGACCCCGGCTGCGGTGAGCGCCTCGACCAACAGGAAGAGATAGGCGGGCCCGCTGCCGGAGACGGCCGTGACGGCGTCCATGAGTCCCTCGTCTTCCACCCAGAACACCTCGGATACGGCGGCAAGCACGGCCGTTGCCGCCTCCCGCCCGGCCTTCGTTGCGCGGTCGTTCGCCCAGAGGACGCTTACGCCGGCGTTGATCAAGGCCGGCGTGTTGGGCATGGCGCGGACGATGGCGAGCCCTCCCCCGAGCCAGCGATCCAGGTCGGCCGTGCGGACGCCCGCCGCCACCGACACCACGAGCGGCCGGCGACGCTGGATCGAAGGCGCGATCGCCGTGCACAGCGCGCGCAGTCCCTGGGGTTTCACCGCCAGGACCAGCAGGTCGGCGCCCGCCACCAGGGCCTCGTTGTCGGCGTGGGCGACGAACCCCATCTCTTGAATTTGCTGCCGTTTGTCGGGATGCGGATCGGAGGCCGCAAGCCGCCCTGGCGCCACTTTGGACCTGAGGCCCGATGCCAGCGCAAGGCCCATATTGCCCGCGCCTATGATGCCTATCGAGAGATTTTGCATGAAGTCAGTGTAAGGGGAGTCTCCGTCCAGGAAAAGCCCGCCTTGTCTCCGCGCCTCTGCCCGTTATACTTCAAGGACCTACTCCATCCTGGTGGCTCACGACTCATGGATATCGCGGAACTCCTGGCCTTCTCCTACAAACAGAACGCGTCGGATTTGCACCTTTCGGCCGGCCTGCCGCCCCTCATCCGCGTCGATGGAGATGTCCGGCGCATCAACGTAGACCCCCTGGACGAGCGCGCCGTGCACAATATGGTCTACGATATCATGAACGACAAGCAGCAAAAGGAGTACGAGGAGCGGCTGGAGTGCGACTTCTCGTTCGAGCTGCCGAACCTCGCGCGCTTTCGCGTCAACGCCTTCAATCAGAACCGCGGCCCAGGCGCGGTGTTCCGGACCATCCCGTCGAAGGTGCTGACCCTCGAGCAACTGAACGCGCCCGGAATCTTCAAGCAGATCGCCGACCAGCCGCGCGGTATCGTGCTTGTGACAGGCCCCACGGGGTCGGGCAAGTCGACCACCCTGGCGGCCATGATAGACCATGTAAACGAGAGCCGCCGCGAGCACATCCTGACGATCGAGGACCCGATCGAGTTCGTGCACGTGAGCAAGAACTGCCTTATCAACCAGCGCGAGGTCCATCGCGACACCCTCAGCTTCGAAAACGCCCTGCGTTCGGCGCTGCGCGAAGACCCGGACGTGATCCTGGTGGGCGAATTGCGCGACCTGGAGACCATCCGCCTGGCGCTCACCGCGGCCGAGACCGGTCACCTCGTGTTCGCCACCCTGCACACGAGTTCCGCCGCCAAGACCATAGATCGCGTGGTCGACGTGTTTCCGGCCGCCGAGAAGGACATGGTGCGCTCGATGCTGTCGGAATCCCTGCGCGCCGTCATCTCCCAGTCGCTCCTGAAAAAGGTCGGCGGTGGACGCGTGGCCGCGCACGAGATCATGATCGGTACGCCCGCGATCCGCAACCTCATACGCGAAAACAAGATCGCGCAGATGTACTCGGCGATCCAGACGAGCCAGTCCGCGGGCATGCAGACCCTCGATCAATGCCTCATGGAGTTGGTGCGGTCGCGCCAGGTGTCTCTCGAGGAGGCGCGCGGCAAGGCGGCCAACAAGGACGCGTTTGCGAATAATAACGCGGCGCCCGCCGCCGCGCGGAGGTAGGTCGAATGGGCTTTCTCGATCTCCTGCGACTCATGGTCGAGAAGCGCGCCTCGGACCTGTACATCACAGCCGGGGTCGCGCCGAGTCTGCGCGTGGACGGGAGTCTCGTCCCCGTGACGCGCCAGCCACTCACCGCCGAGCAGGCCCGTCAGTTCGTTTACAGCATCATGAACGAGGAACAGCGCGCCCAGTTCGAGGAAACGAACGAATGCAATTTCGCGATCAATCCGCAGGGCGTCGGGCGATTTCGCGTCAACGTCTTTCGTCAGCAGCAACGCGTGGGGATGGTGTTGCGCAAGATCGAGAGCCGCATTCCGCACTTCGAGGAGCTGAATCTCCCGGCGGTTCTCAAGGACATCGCCCTCACGAAGCGCGGGCTCGTGATCTTCGTGGGCGCCACGGGCTCAGGAAAGTCCACGTCGCTCGCCGCCATGGTGGGATACCGCAACGAATATTCGAGCGGCCACATCATTACGATCGAGGATCCGATCGAGTTCGTGCACGAGCACAAGAACTGCATCATCACGCAGCGCGAGGTAGGGGTCGATACGGACACGTTCGATGCCGCGCTGAAGAATACCTTGCGGCAGGCGCCGGATGTGATCCTCATAGGCGAGGTGCGGTCCCGCGAGACGATGGACTACGCGATCGCGTTTGCCGAGACCGGCCATTTGTGCCTCACCACGCTGCACGCCAATAGCGCGAACCAGGCGCTCGATCGCATCATCAACTTCTTCCCCGAGGATCGGCGCGGGCAGCTGCTGATGGATCTCTCCCTGAATCTGAAGGCCGTGGTTTCGCAGCGCCTCATACCGCGGAAGGACGGCAAGGGGCGGGTGGCGGCGGTCGAGATCATGATCAATAGCCCCCTGATCGCAGATCTCATCCTGAAAGGCGAGGTCCATGGCATCAAGGAGCTCATGGCCAAGTCCGAGGAGGTGGGGATGCAGACCTTCGACCAGGCCCTGTTCGGCCTCTACGAGGCGGGTCACATAGGCTACGACGAGGCCATGCTGAACGCCGATTCGCAAAACGACCTGCGGCTGCGCATCAAATTGCACGGCAAGGGCGCAAAAGAGGGCGGGCTCGGCGATTCCCTGCGCAATATGACATACTAATGGGGCCGCATAGGCTGCGCTGTATTTGCGCGCCGTAGCTGCTAAGATGCCGCCGTGCCCATCCCCGTCCTCCATTGCGAAAGGTGCGCGTACCCCGAGGCGCCCGCGCCGGTCTTATCATGAACCGCGACCGGCCCATAGGGGTATTCGATTCCGGTATCGGCGGACTTACGGTCGCGCACGCCTTGATGTCGGCCCTTCCCAATGAACGCATCGTGTATTTCGGGGACACAGCCCGGCTTCCCTACGGGACGAAATCGCAGGCCACGGTCGCGGGTTATGCCGCGCAGATCACGGACTTTCTCCTGAAGCGCGACGTCAAGATGCTGGTGGTTGCCTGCAACACCATGGCGGCAGTCGCCCTCTCGGTCGTGACGAGCCTGTCCCCGGTCCCGGTCGTCGACGTCCTCGATGCCGGCGCGCGGGCCGCGGCCGCCTCGAGCCGTTCGCGACGCATCGGCGTGCTCGCCACCCTCACCACGGTGAATTCCGGGGCCTACGAGCGCGCGATAGGGGTGCACGCGCCCGACGCGCAGGTCGTGCCCCAGGCCTGTCCCTTGTTTGCGCCGCTCGTGGAGGAGGGCTGGCTGGATCATCCCGTCACGGAGCTTACCGCCCGCGAGTACCTGCACCCGGTGCTCGCCCAAGGGGTCGACACCCTGGTGCTCGGCTGCACCCATTACCCCCTGCTTAAGCCCCTGCTCGCGCGGCTCGCGGGTCCCGCGACCATGCTCGTCGATTCGGCGGAGACCACGGCCGCGCGGGTGGCGGAGCTGCTTGCCGCCCAGGATCTCCGCCGCGAGACCCCAGGCGAGCCCGCGCACGAATACTTTGTCACGGACCTCCCTCAGCGGTTTCGGGCCGTTGGCGCTCTCTGCCTCGGCCGGCCGCTCCCGGAGGTTCACTTGGTGCACTGGTAGGGCTATGGCGAGCACGCCCCTTCTGCGCCTCGCGCAGTGGTACTGGCCCGGCCGATCGCCATTGCCCGATGCCTGTTGGGTCATCACGACGACCGACCATGCGCGTGCCGCCCACGGACTTTTGGCCGCCCTGCAGGGGGCGCGGGAAGGCCCGCTCGCGCTCTTGTTCTTGGACGAGGGCCGCTACGAGGGACCGTTGCCGTGGGCGCGCCTGCCAGCGCTTGGCGCGTCGCGCATCCTCTCGCGATTGAAGCCCCGTTGTCTCCTTTGTCTCGACGACGATCCGCGGGCGCGGGCCCTGGCGGCCGAGCGCTCCTGCCCGGCCGTCTGGGTCAACGCGCGCTCTTCCGACCTCCTTTCCCTGGGGGCCGTGGCGGTGGCGAGCGAGCCTGTCGCGTCGCGCATCGGTGGGGGTGTCGTGACCGGCGACCCATGCGTCGAATGGCCGGCGGCGCCGGCGGCCGGTCCTGCGGAGCCGGCCTTTTGCGAGCGTTTCCGCTCCCTGCGGGAGGCGGGCCGCCCGGTCCTTTATTTCGCGGACACCGAGGAGGGGGAGGAGGCGCTCGCCTACGCCACGTTTCTTGCCCTGCCCGCCGGCCGTGGCGGCCTCATGGCGCTTGCGCCACGTGACCCGGCGCGCCATGAGGGGGTCTATCGCGACGCCATGAAGTACCACCTGTCGACCGTGCGCCATGCGCGGCTCATGACCTCCGAGCTGCCGCCCAGGACCCGCGTCTATTACATCGAGAGCGCCGAGGCGTCTCGCGCCATGCACGCCTGCGCGGATCTCGTGGTGGCGGGCGGCACCCTGACGCCGGGTGCCAACGGATCCGCCGAGATTCTGTACCGTGGCGGCGCGCTCCTGGTGGGCCCTTATCGCTCCGACCCGTGGCTTGCGGCGGCTGTCTGCGCCGAGGTGGTCATACCCTGCGAAAAGGTCGCGGACCTGGGGCGCATCTGTACGGCATGGCTTGCCGACGGGTCCGGGCGCACCGCCAGGGCGCAGGCCTTGTCCCGATGGCTCGTCTTGCAGGCCGATGCGCGGGCCCGCTTCGTCGCCTGGTTCGCCGAGGTCTCGCGTAGCCTGCCCTGAGGCGCTTTGACCGAACCCGGACACCTTCCTTGCGCCGGGGCACCCTCTACGACGAACGCCGGTTTTTCCATCCATTGCGTCTCCCGCGGTGCCGGGTCGGGACCGGATCGAAGGCGCTATTTCTCAATTTCCCCCGGCGGCAGCCGGCCCGCACCCGCGTAAGCCGATGCGCGGCCACGCCTGCGGCGCGCGGCGGTCTATGTCCCCGGTTTCTGGAGGCGGAGACGAGCATGGCCGATCCCGGGATCGACACTTGGACCGTGGATGACCTGATCGCCCGTCCTCATGGCGCGCGAGAAGCGGCATTGCCAGACAACCGATCGACGACGGTGCGTCGTCTTGTCAAGTCCGCGGAGCGCGGCCAACGAGCCCATCCGTCCGGACGGTCGGCTGGGGGGATTTGGCCGGGCCACGACGAGGGGAAGCTGAAGTGGCCATCGGGCGCGGCCGGGAAGCGCCCATTGTTTTTGAGGTAAGCAGGGAAGTCTGTGAGGCGAGAAATGGGTGGAGGCAAGAATCGTGGTGTTTTGTGAGGTGGTCAGTGGGCGCTGAGGCGAGAGTCACCGCCGAGGAGCGAAAAGATGCGCAGCAATGGCGACTCTTTAATGCGGACAAGCGCTACGATCTGGCGGGATCAGTTTGGCGGGGACTGGTTGCTGCATGGGGCGTCTATTGGACGTTTCGTATCTTCAAAGTTCTCGCCGGCCGTACCACCAATGGGCACTTCGGAGTCTCTTTTCTCGCATGGATAGGACATGGTCGTGTCGCGCCGTGGTCACTTA